>JAQBGV010000154.1:0-7059 GCA_032128395.1 Planctomycetota bacterium
ACACTGCTCAGGCCCCGGTGATTCTGCACCCGAAAATCTGTGATCGGAAATCCCATCGCATCGACGGCAAGGGGCGCGGTCTGATCGACCGCCCCGCTCCCAGAGAACTCCAGGGAGAAGTAGGACCCGTAGTCGTATTGATACGAGATGCGCGTCGCGATGACGGTTCCGGGGTCGAAGTCACCTTCCGCCGGGATGAACACCCCGAGGCGGGGCTCGATGTGGAGTTTCTCTTCGAAGAGAACCTCCTTGGCGGGGTCGTATCCAGGTGCGACGCATCCACAGGTAACCAGCGCGAGGAGCGCACAGAGCGCGAGAGCCGACGAAGCAGCCCGCGAGTGAATGGCATTCGAACCGAACTGGGACATGCTTCATCTCCTCTTGGAACCAGAGGGCGTGCGCGCCCCACTCGTTGCGCCGTTCCACC
The DNA here is from genome assembly GCA_032128395.1 of Planctomycetota bacterium. Taxonomy (GTDB): domain Bacteria; phylum Planctomycetota; class UBA8108; order UBA1146; family UBA1146; genus JAQBGV01. Next base: position 428 of record JAQBGV010000154.1, read on the forward strand.
CTGCGGAAACCCCGACCCGTTCGGCGGCTGCTCCGTGAGGATGGCGACCCGGACCGCCGGAGAGGCGGGCGGGAAAGACGGCGATCGGCGTTTGCTCAGTCGCGATTGGGCGACCCTCGGCGGGGCCCACCTGGGACCCGATCCCCGCTCCGAGGACGCGGTGAGAAGGCGGGGAAGTTATCCGCAACCCCTCTTCCATTGCAATGATGAGATCGTTGCGTCACCCGATGGTCACGACCCGGACGGAGCCCCCCCACGTCGGCGACGACGCTTCCGCTTCCGGGGTATTTCCTGTTGCGTTTCGCCGCGGGTGGGAGTTCGTGGGGCCGAGCTCTTCCCGGGCCGCGCCTCCGGTGAGCGGCCCTCGTTCGCTCGACCCCCGGCCGGAGCGCCCCCACCACTCCGGTCGCCACCCCGGCCCCCAGCCGCACCGCCCGCGCGTCCCCGCCCGCCGCGGCGACCCCGACGCACCAGCGGCGGCTCTTCCTCGGTCGGAGGCGGGAGAGACCGGACGTGGTCCCGAAATTCGAGCAATTCCTCGGATTCCTCGGAGAGGAGCACATAGACCTCGACCGCCTCGGGGAAATAGTGCCTCCGGGAGAGAGACTTTGGGATGGATCCTTTGTGAAAGGCGCGATCGACCCGCCCCCACGACCCGAGAATGTGCCAAAGTCGGACCTCATCGCGTCGGTAGACCTTGAGGCGATGGAACGCGGGGCGCAGCGCCTCCTCGAACACCTCGATCTGCGCGGTGTCGTCGTCCTGTCCCTCGAGGCCGCGTGCGATCGGGAGGATGAGCGGAGAGAGCAGCGCGGCGAGCCCGAGGGCGTGGGTGATCTCCTGACCCTCCGACTTCATCCGATCGAGACGGTCGAGCGACTCGAAGAAGAGCGCCTTCCCCTTCCGTTCGCCCCGCTGGCGAAACGTGGCGACGACCGGCTCGAGCAAGAGCTCGAGGAACCGACTCTCGTGCAGTTCCGAGAAGAACGCGTGGCAGCGACCGCTCGCGAGGTCCTTGTAGAGCTCCTCGAGGAGCCGGGCCTCGTTCGCCTTGAGGATCTCCTTTCGCTCCGACTCCATCGCACGACGCGTCTCTGCATCGATCGTGAAGTCGAGCCGCGTCGCGTGGCGAATCGCCCGGAGCATCCGCACCGGATCCTCGCGGAAACTCAGGATCGGCTCCGTGATCATGCGGATCCGTCGCGCGTGGAGGTCTTCGACCCCACCGACGTAGTCGATCACCGAGAAACTCCCGATGTCGTAGAAGAGCCCGTTGATCGTCAGGTCGCGTCTCCGGGCATCCTCCGCCGGATTTCCGAACACGTTGTTGCGATAGATCAGGTCGCCCTCCCGGACGGTGGCATCCGACTCCCCCGAGCTGCGAAAGGTCGCGACCTCGATCACCTTGTCGTCGGAGAAGTGGATGTGCGCGAGCCGGAAGCGACGGCCGATGATCCGGCAATTCCGGAAGAGTCGGCGCAGACGCCGGGGGCGAGCGTCGGTGGCGATGTCGAAATCCTTCGGGCGCACTCCGAGCAGCAAATCGCGCACTCCGCCCCCGACCAGGTAGCCCTTGTGGCCATTCTGATGGAGCCGGTACAGGATCTTGAGGGCGTCCGGGTCGATGTCGTTGCGCGAGAGACTGTGCTGGGAACGCGGGATGATCCTGGGTTCGATCGCGTCCGGCGAATCCTCTGCCCCGTCATCTCCCCTGTGGTGTTGTGCGATTCTGTCACCTCCGGCGGTCAGGGAGAGCGCGGAGAATACCACGCTTGGGGTGACATTTTGGACGCAGCCGCGGAGAAGGTGGAGTGAGTCACCCGGTTGGGGCATTCCCGAATCGCGCTCACACTCCCCCCACCCCCACGGGGGAGGGACGGGGCCTCCTAGTCTTTGGCTGGGGCGTCGTCCCAGCTGGGGGCATCGGCACCCGCGAGAAGACCCCACCAGATCGAGGAGGTGCCGGTGCCCTCCCGGACGAAGCGGCACGTTCCCTTCGTCACCGAGGCCAACTCCTGGAACCCCGGGATCGTCTCGAGCTCCAGCTCCCTGAGGATTCCGAGGCAATGGATTTCGTACCTCTCGGGAGATTCGTGGGCCGCCCTGGCTAGTTCGATCATCCCGGCGATTCGCTCGTAGGGGGGTGGTGCATCGCCGAGGACGACGAATCGGTGACGGGCACCCGGTCGCCAGGGGAAGCCACCCACCCGGAACGCTTCGAAGAGCCCCTCGTCGAGAGCCTCGGGGACATCCGCTCCGGCCTCACACCTCCAGCGATCGAGGGACTCCAAGAGGACCCGAAGGTCCGCGGTCAGCGGGGTGCGGTCGACCACCTCGTCGCGATAGCCGATCCACCCGCACCTCCAGCTCGGCCGGGCCCGGAGGATCACGGGGAGCATCTCCTGCAAGGCCACCCGAGCTGCGTCGACCTCCGCCCCCATGCTCTCCGAGAGGTCGACCAGCAACACCAAGTCGACCGGCCCACCCCCCCCGGCCGAAGCCAGGGCGGTGGCCCAACCGAGTCGGGGGTCCGACCCTGCCCGGCGGATGACCTCGCGCCAACGGTTCCCCCACACCTGTTCGAGCGCCGCCAGCTCGCCCCGATCGCCCCCGTGCGCCGAGCGGCGGAGTATCAGATCCGGGTCATCGGGCTCACCCGGGGTCACCGCTTCGAACAGCCCCGGCGCCTCGACGCGCAGAAGATCGGCAGCGCGTGGTGCGACCTCCTCCCCCCAGCGACACGCCGCGAGCAGGACCAGCGTCCGGTCGAGGGTGCCGATCTCCGTCTCATCGAGCAGGAGGCGAAGGAGCGCGGCATCGAGCTCCGGGGGTGGGGGTAGCCGAATCCCGGCGACGTGCGGGAGGGCGGGCGGCGGGGGCTCGAGTCTGTCGACGGCCTGGCTTTTCGGCTTCGGGTTCGGAGCCGGCTCGATGACATCGGGATTTGGGTCTGCAACCGGCTGCGGCGCTATTTCCACAGGACTGATCGACGGGTCCTCGGCGTGCGAAGCTCCCGGGTCGGAGGCCGCAGGCTCGGCGGCGAGCTGGCTCATCTTGGGGGGAGTTTCGATCTTTCCCCAGACGAACAGCAGGAGCGCGGTGTTGAGGAGGGTCAGACCCACCAGGACCCCGACGAGGAGATAGACCCCCTCGCGCGGCCGGAGCACGACTTCGTTTCCGCAGCGACATCGGTAGTGGATGGGCATGGAATGTCCTTCTCTTGCTGAACGGATGGCTACCACGGGGAATCCCCATCCCCAAGAAACTCTTGGGGGGACCGCATTGCGGCCTCCCAAGAGTGCGCCTGCTGCAGTGGACCTTCGGCCACTGAGCAGGCTCTGCTCGGTCGGATGGATGGGGGCTGAGTTATTCTGGGGGGCCCTCAGCTTTGGTGCTTCAGCGGACCTTCGGCCGCTGAAGACTGGGTCTTCGGCCCCGCGCGTCGCTTGGGGGGGCGCGGGGTCCGTGAGTGGGGTGCTGGGGCCGGCGGTGAGGCTTGGCGGTGAGGCTCGGCGGTGAGGCTCGGCGGTGAGGCTTGGCGGTGAGGCTTGGGCGGTTGCTGGGCTGGGGTTCGCTCCCTACCGCAGGCCGCCATATCGACGCACGACGCTGACCACGACCCCGCGGATCTCCAGAGAGTCGACGTAGATCGGATCCAGGGCCGGGTTCGCCGGTTGTAAGCGGTACACCGACTTCCCGTCCTTCTTCTCGCGAAACAGCTTCTTCAGGGTCGCTTCCTCGTCGCCGATGATCGCGACGACCACTTCGCCGTCGTCTGCACTGCTGCGGCGTTCGACGATCACCAGGTCCCCGTCGTGAATCCCTTCATCGATCATCGAGTCACCGGCGACCCGAAGTGCGTAGTGCTCGCGCCCCATCGGCAGGAGCGCCGCGAGATCGACCTGTTCGGGAACCTCGATCGCATCGATCGGCCGGCCAGCAGCAATCCTGCCGAGAACCGTCACCGGCAGATGACCAGCTTCCGGCTCGGCGCGCTCTTCGTCGAGATAGTTGGGATCGAGGATCTCGAGTGCCCGGGCCCGGTGGGGAGCCTTCTTCACCGCTCCCTTGGACTCGAGCTGGCAGATGTGGTCGTGCACAGTGACCTTCGAGACCTGGAAGTGCTCCGCGATCTCGCCGAGAGTCGGAGACTTCCCCGCCATGCGACGGTAGCGCTGAAGGAACTCGAGAATTGCGAGCTGCCGGTCGGTATAGAACACTCGGACTCCCCTCCTCCGGCGAATCTGTTCAGGCGACCAACCAGGCGATCGCGAGAACGGACAACAACCCAGCCCACAGCACCACCTGCTCGCCCCACCCCACGCTAGATTTCACAACACAGGAACTCGCAACACTGGAACTCGCAACGCTGGGCTTCAAAGCACAGGGGACTGCGATCGCCTGCGGAGCAACCGGGACGAACCACACGGCCAGCTGCTGCCGACACCGTTCGAAGAAACACCGAGAAGAGCGAAGAGAAGGGGGGACCGCGGGGTGCGGGGGTGGGCACACCGCTGAGAAGGAATCGGACCCCGGGAGTTCTGGGGAGTTCTCCCGGGACCGCTCTCCGGTCCCCCCCATCGGATCGAAGAAGAGTTCGATTTGAAGACCGTGATCGGCACGACCGGCCGAAGCGAAAGCCGCGGTCCATCGCGCGGCCCGAGACACGCGCGATCGGGTCATGCCACCGGATCCAGCGCGGGCAGAGCGATCCCACTTCTCGAGCGGCGAACCGCACTCTCTAGTCTCTCCCTCCACCTGCCCCGATGAGCCAAGTGATGGGGGACCCGATGAGGGGGAGGCCACGGGTGGAGAGCCAGCAGAGGGGGTCCTCGCAGCCGGACCCTCACGTTCAGGCCTATTGGAGAGACGGGCCCGAGAGACGACCCGGAGCCCCCTCTTGGGGAGTTTCGAGTTCATGGCGACTCCTCGCTCCAGCTCGGCCGGGGCCCGCGGCGTGCGGCCCCGGCCACCATCCTCACGGCCACTTCTTCACGGCCACTTCTTCACGGCCACTTCTTGACGGCCACTTCTTCACAGCCGAATTCAGCCCAACAGCTCGTGAATTCGATCGCCGAGCGCACGAGTCCGGGAAATCCTTCCCCGTCCCCATTCCGGTGTCGCTTCCCCCGGTGGCTGGCTGGGGGGGCGACTCGCCGGACGCGCCGCGATCGGACTCGCGGGCTGCTGCAGCTTTAAGCTGCTCTGCATCACAGCTCTCTGGCATCACTGGCCGCCGCATCACTGGCCTGCCGCAGCGCATCGGGTTAGCCTCGTCGGTGCGCTCACCACAGGAAGAGCGACGGTACCCGAACAAAACCCGAACATCAAGATCGATCCTAAAATCTCCCGAACATCTGCTTGAGGGGACCCCTTGGGCACCTCAAGCTGCGTTCGCTGCAGCGGACCTGCGCCGCTGAGCTCACGCCTTTCGCCACAACGCCCATTCGGTGGACCGATGGAGGAGAGATGAAGCCTTGTCGCCGCGTTTTCGTCGCTGGGGGTGCGATCACGCCGTTCATCGGCAAGTTTCATCCAGACTTCATCTGGAAGGGGCACCCGGACTTCGGGAAGCGGGAGAACCCATCCATCGAAGAGCTGATCCACCGCGTCGCCCGGGAGACCCTCCAGTCGACCGGAATCGACGGTGAGGCCATCGATCGCGGAGTGGTCGGCAACTTCGTCGGGGAGTGCTTCGTCAACCAGGGACACCTCGGGGCGATGCTCGCAGCGGCCGACGCTGGATTCACCCACAAGCCGTTCCACCGGGTGGAGGGGGCCTGCGCGTCCGGAGGGCTCGCGATCTTCTCCGGGATCGAGGCGATCGCCGCTGGCGCCGATCTGGTGCTCGTCGTTGGCGTCGAAGTGCAATCCACCCGGAACGCGAAGGATGGCGCTGACTTCCTCGCCCGAGCGGCGCACTACGCGAACGAGCGCGAGATCGATCCGTTCACGTTCCCCTGCATGTTCGCACGCCGGACGAAGGCGTACCTCGAGAAGTTCGGCGGTCAGCTCGAAGACCTGGCTCCGATCGTCGTCAAGGCGTACGGCAACGCGAACCGCAACCCGAACGCGCACATGCGTTCGGTGACGATGTCGATGGAGCAGGCGGCCCGCTCTTCCGACGCGAACCCGACCTTCATCACGAACCCCGACTACAAGGACTGGCTGAAGGTCAGCGACTGCTCGCAGGTCTCCGATGGCGCCTGCGCGGTGCTCCTCGCATCAGAGCGGGGCCTCGCCAAGATCGGATCGGAAGAAGGAGGCGCGGTCGAGCTGGTCGGTTACGGGGTCGCCGCGGGCCCGCTCGGTGCGGTCGAGGATCTCACGAACATGGACGTCACCCAGGCCGCGGCGAACGAGGCGTATCTCTCGGTCGGGTGGAACGCGACCGATATCCAGATCGCCGAGGTCCACGACTGCTTCAGCATCACCGAGGTCCTCCTCACCGAGGCGCTCGGATTCTGTCTCGAGGGGCAAGGGATCGAGTTCGCAGCGGTGGGGAGCACCGCGATCGACGGCTCGATCCCGGTCAACACCGGAGGCGGCTTGATGGCGTTCGGACACCCGGTCGGCGCGACCGGAGTGAAGCAGGCATTCGAGATTTTCCGGCAGATGAACGGCCTTTGCGG
>JAQBGV010000155.1:0-30521 GCA_032128395.1 Planctomycetota bacterium
CGATCGCGGGGGAAAGGGGGCGAACTGCGTACAGCTCGCGCCGTCTCTCAATTATGCAATGTTCATGCATCGGTAAGCTGAGTCCGTCGAGTCATGTTCTCGCTGATGAATTAGGTGGGGTCATCGATCTCACCCTCGGGCTCATCGGCGTGCACTCTTTCGCCACTGCGACCGATGGACGCGCGACCACCTTCGGGATCGCGGACGCGGAGTTCGACACCGCGACGAACGGCTGCTTCGCACGCACCCTCGGCTTGATCGCGGGCCTGGCGACCGCGAACACCTGGGTCGGCGCCGCCTTCTGCGTCGATGGGTGCAACCCGACGCGCTCGAACGAGAACCACCCGATGACGGAGATGGTGCTCAGCGACAGCTACCGCGGCTTCCTCACCGTCCTCTCGATCGACATTCCGATCCCGGGAAGCCCCTTCTGCTTCCCCGGCGCCGCCGCGGCGTTCGAACACATTCTGTGGGAGATCGTCGAGTGGCCGGTGAACGCCAGCGGCGAGATCTCCGGCTCCGGCACGCCGGTCTACTCGCAGACGCTCCGCACCGACAACTCGATCTCGATCGGGAACTGTCTGCCGCTGCCGCCGATCCCGACCTTCGTCCCGGTGTTCCCCCTGATCGATCCGGAGAACTGGACGACGCCGACCTTCCCGATGAAGGAAGAGCACGTCTACCTGTCGAGGATCCAGATCGACGCGTTCTCGTTCACGTTCTCGGGCAGCGCGATCTCGCAGTTCTACACCTCGACCTCGAGCGCGAGCTGCACCGGTGGCAGCGAGTCGGGGACGCGGCGGGGGGCTTGCTTCGGGCAGATGGACATCAATTTCCTCTCGCACGCCCCGATGCCCGACTTCCAGGTCGAGGACTCAGACGTGATCGTCCACGACGCCGACAAGGTGCTGATGAACGGGGAGCGCGTCCGGATCACCGCCGACATTCACAACTACGGCACCGACTCCGCCTCGAACGAGGCGGCGGCGACCCAAAAGGTCGAGTCGACCGAGGCCTGCGTCGATCCCTCGACGATGCTCTGCGACCAGTGCATGCCGAGCGGGGATGCGATGCGGTTCTTCGACGTGCAGGCGCAGTGTTTCGGGACGCCGTTCCCCGCCCCGGGTGCGGTGACCGATCGCCTCCAGTTCACATTCATGACGGAGCCCGCGAACTGCGGGGCCCCCCCGTTGACGTGTGACACGTCGGGGAAGCAGGCGGGGCGAAATGCGGTCGCGGTCACCGGCACGTACTCTGGCGACATGTCGCTCTGGGATGGCATCCTGGCGGGGATCGACTCCCTCTGCTGCTTCAACACCGCGGAGAAGGAGCTTTTCGTCTTCACCGCGGGCGTGGACGACTGCAGTTTCGCGGATCCGGGCGACGTCTGCGCCAAGGCGATCGATTGCTGCGTCGTGCCGATCATCCTCGTTCCGTCCCTCTCGGCGCTGACCTCGACCCAGCTCCAGGACCTCACGCAGTGCGCGTTCGCCGCGGGGGGGGGCGTGTTCGAGCTCCCCTCGACCACCGACCAGGTCGAACTGGCGATCTTCCTCGCCGAGATCGAGGCGGCCCTCGATGACGGCCAGTCCTCGGGGTTCCTGCCGCTACCGGTGGGACTCACGCAGGTCGCTCTCGCCGACCCGGGGCCCCAGCTGCTCGCGTCCCTGAACGTCGACCTCCTCGCGCCGCCGTTCGACCTCCTCCCCGGCTTCCAGGTCGAGCTCATCGCACCGGCGGGAGTGGAGTTCACCGGTCTCCCGACGGTGGAGACCATCGGGGTCCCGATCGGTCCGATCACCGTCGATCCCGGTCAGATCACGATCCCCGTGCTCGATGTCGAGTTCGGCTGCCAGAAGGTGATCAGCATCGGTGGCGTGATCGTCGTGTTGCCCGGGTTCGGACCGGGACCGGATGGCATGCTTCCGATCGAAGTGGTGGGGAGCAGTGGGGGAGTGCCGCTGTACTCGGCGACCGTCGCGCTCGCGGTGGTCGATGCCGGCCCGCCCTGCCCCCAGCCGTTCGTGCGGGGGGATGCCAACGGGAGCGGCGCGGTCGACATCGCGGACGCGATCGCGGCCCTCGGCTATCTCTTCGGGAACGGTCCGCCCGCCGATCCGCTCGAGGCCGCCGATATCAACAACGACGGATGGATCGACATCTCCGACGCCGTGTACCTGCTTCAGTACCTGTTCGCGCAGGGCCCGGAGCCGGCGACGCCGTTCCCGGACCCGGGGTGTCCTTGAAGCGGCATCCCGAACCAGGCTCGATCAAACGCGTCGGGGGAGTGCTGGATCCCGTGTCGGGTAGGGTCGAACCAACCCAGCATGACGGGTTGTTACTCCGTGGGTAACGGCGGCCCGAGAACTTCCATGCCGTGTTCGCGAAACAGACGAGCCAAGTCGGGTCCCGTGGGAATCTCATCGAGCTTCGTGGACGCCGCGAAGAAAGCCTCCATCTCACCGGCCGGCTGAAATCCAATCAGCAGCCGGCCGATCGAATCGCCCGTATGTGCCCATACGTGCGGGATGTCGCGCGGGGCAAAAACGGAATCACCGCTCTCGAGTTCGAAGCGCTGCTCGCCGACCTCGATCACGTAACTTCCGTGAAAGACGTAGAACCATTCGTCCTGCCGATGATGAACGTGCCGCGGTGGACCTCCCTTCTTGTCATCGATCTGCTCGATGAGCAGAAGATTTCCGGTCGTATCGGTCGCAGAGAACTTCACATCGATCGGCAGCGAGCCGAATACTTTCCGTCGTTGACCGAACCGATCACGATCCGCCGGCACCTTGATTCCCTTTCGCGCCGATTTCTCCAGGTCTGCGAGGCTGCAGGTGGTACTGAGCAGAGGCAGCGCGAGAATGCTTCGAAGAACCGACCGGCGGTGTAGGGGTTTCAAGATGATCCTCCGTTTCTAGGTTTCGATTGTGCTTTTCGGGACAGAGTAGAGCTCATCGAAGCTCGCACATGCCGGCGACAACCAGAGCGTCCGGAAGGATTTCGGCATCGTCCGGCCTTTCCGCGGCGCCAGCCCCCGCCCACTCGGGCCGCTCACACGGCCGCCCCCATGGGTCGACCACACCGGTGCGAGGCGGAACTGCGAGCAGCGGCGGCACAGGATAGCGGCGGAGGGCGGAGGTGTCCGCGATCGAGGAAGACGGACTCCCACCTTCCCCCCCCTCGCGCGCTCGGGTATCAGGGGACACGCCCACCGGTTCCGGCGACCCCGGGAGGATGTCCCCATGGCCGCTCCGTCGTTCGCACTGTTCGGGATTCTGCTCATCCTCGCGGTCCTCGCGGGACTCGGGATCGTCGTCTTCGTCCTGCTGTCCCGTCGTGCCCCCGAGGAGGGTGGGTCGACCGGCAGCGGGCTCGGTCGGGGGGGCTGTGTCGTCGTCGGGGTCCTGGGGATCGCGGCGCTCTATCTCCTGCTCCGCGCGGCGGGGGGGCCGACCAGGATCGAGGGGGACGTCACGGTCCGCATCTCATCTCCCGGGGCCGAGCTCTTCCTCGACACGCAGTTCATCGGCACGGGTGACGCCGCGATCTCCCCGTCGAGTGCCGGCGTCGATCTCGGCGTCGAGATCGAAGAGTCGCAGGTCGCCGAGCACCTCTTCCCAGGTGGCGAGATCGTCCACCGCGAGCAGGGCGCGGTCCTCTCCGGACAGAGTCGCGACCGGAGTTTCTTCCTCCGTACTTGGACCGTCCTCCTCCGCACCCCCGAGGGGGAACTCGATTCGGTGGCGATCCTCGTTTTCGAGCTCAGCGACTACGCGGGTGGAGTGGCGGAACGGCGTGCGCTCACGCTGCGCGCCCGCAACGACGGCCAGCGCGTCCTCTCCCCCGGCCTCGCCTCCGTGCAGTTCTCCGGCAGATCGTTCCTCGATCGACTGATCCGCATCGAGCACCCGCCCCGCTACGAGATCCAGATCCTGACCGGCCCCATCCCCGAGCAATCCCGCGTCGAGGGCGAGGAGCCGACCTTCGTCGTCGATCGATTCCCCACCCGCGAGAGCACACCGCGATGAGTCGCAAGGACTCTGAAGAAGCCAAACTGCCCTCGGACGAGGGTGGCACCGACCACGACGCCTCGGGTCGAGATCCCGAGGAGACCATCGCCGCCGGGTCGATTCCCCACCCCCCGAGCCCCGGCACTGCGCCCACCACTCGCGAAGCACTTCCCGATCGGATCGGCCCGTATCGCATTCTGGAGCGGCTGGGTCAGGGGGGCTTCGGCGTCGTCTACCGTGCCGAGCAGCGGGGGGCGATCCGAAGGCAGGTGGCGGTCAAGGTCATCAAGGCGGGGATGGACACCAAGCAGGTCCTGGCTCGCTTCGACGCGGAGAAGAATGCGCTCTCCCTGATGAGTCATCCGAACATCGCACGGGTGCTCGACTCCGGCGAAACCGCGGAGGGGCGTCCGTACTTCGCGATGGAGTACGTCGACGGGACCCCCATCACGAGCTACTGCCAGCGAGAGAAGCTGGTCCTCGAAGATCGACTTCGGCTCTTTCAGCAGGTTTGTCGCGGCGTGCAACACGCCCACACCAAGGCCGTGGTGCATCGAGATCTCAAGCCGGGGAACATTCTCGTCACCCGCGAGGACGAGAAGCCGACCGTCAAGATCATCGACTTCGGTCTGGCCAAAGCCCTGGCACAGCCACTCACCGACATGACCGTGGTGACCGAACAGCGTCAGCTCATCGGGACGCTCGAGTACATGAGCCCCGAGCAGGCCAAGTCCGCGGGAAGTGACGTCGACACCAAGACCGATGTGTATTCGTTGGGAATGGTGCTCTACGAACTCCTGGTCGATACCCAGCCCTTCGAGAACCTGCGGACTCGTACCGACGCGGAGATCATCCATGTCATCGGCGAACAGGACCCTCCGCGGCCCAGTCAACGAGTGGGTCGTCTCGACCACGAATCGTTGTCTCGCATCGCAGGGGGGCGGGGGCTCGAACCCCATCGTCTGCTGGCGCGGCTTCGTGGAGAGCTCGACTGGATCGTGATGAAAGCGATCGAGAAGCAGCGGGAGCGGCGGTACGAAACGCCTCTCGATCTGGCCGCCGACATCGAGCGGCACCTCCGGGGAGAGGAGGCGATCGAGGCCCGTCCTCCGAGCGTGGGGTATCGGATGCAGAAGTTTGCCCGGCGCTACCGACGAGGTCTCGCATTCTCGATGATCGTGCTCGTGGCTCTGACCGTGGGTATGGCGTGGGCGGTAGTCGAGCGAAACGATGCGATCCGCAGCAAGGAGCAGGTGCTTCGTCTCTCCGACATGAAGCTCTTGTCCGAGTACGTCGAAGAAGCGAAGGCGCTCTGGCCGGCGGTACCCGAGAAGATCGATGCACTGAACGCTTGGCTCGACAAGGCTCGTGCACTCCAGGCGCGACTGCCGCTCCACGTGCTCGCGTTGCAGCAGATGCGAATCGACTCCGGAGCGGATTCCGAAACCGAGACGGTAGCGAACGCTTGGCAGCGCGAGACTCTGGCCCGGCTCGTCGAGCAACTGAGCCAGTTCGCCTCCGGTGGGGCACTCGCTGACGTCGAAGATCGCCTGGAGTGGGCGACCCAGCTCGATGCGCTGACCGTGAGCGGGCCGGCTGCGGCAAGCGCATGGGAGGATGCGATCGCCTCCATCTCCGATCCGACGGAGTGCCCACTCTACGACGGGTTGGTCATCGCCCCACAGTTCGGCCTGTTTCCCCTCGACAAGAACCCGCAAGGGCTGTGGGAATTCTGGCATCTCCAGAGCGGCCAGCAGCCGCTCCCGAATCCGAACTACGATCCCGAAAAAGAAGAGTTCAATCGCTGGGTCATCACCGAGGACACCGGGATCGTGTTCGTGCTGATCCCCGGTGGGTCGTTTCGAATGGGCGCGGAGCGACCTCCCGTTGGCTTGGAGTTCGATCCACCCGGCGTGGGGATGAAATTCGATCCTTCAGCAAGTTCACTTCGAGTATCGAGCGTGGTGCCCGGATCCCTCGCCGATCGTGCGACGCTCCAAGTGGGGGATCAACTGGAATCGGTCCAGGGCAATGCTACCCGCACCCTTTTCGACTTCGATCAGTGCCTCTGGACACTTGCGACGGGGAGCCCCGCGACGTTCGTAGTGGATCGAGGGGGTGAGAAGAAGACCCTGAGCGCACTGGTGGAGATCGGCTTCGGTTCCCCCCATGTCAACCCGGGGGCGGAGTTGGATGAAGCTCCCGTCCACTTGGTTTCTCTGCGTGCCTACTTCCTGTCCAAGTATGAGATGACACAAGGACAGTGGCTCCGAAGCCCGGCCGAGATCCGCGATCCGAGTGTCCAGAAGAAGGGTTACATCCAGAAGCCCGACCCGCGGCTCGGGATTCCGAACCCCACCGTCGACCGTCGCCATCCGGTCGAGCACGTCTCCTGGGATGATTGCCAGCAGACCCTCGTTCGATTCGGGCTCTCCCTCCCGAACGAGACACAGTGGGAGCGGGGGTATCGCGCCGGTACGACGACTCGATTCTGGTCGGGAGATCGTCTGCTCGACCTCCAAGGGAAGGCCAACTTCGGTGATCACACCTATCGGGTGACCCTTCCCGGCAGGGAGGCGACCCTGAATGTCAACGACGGGTGGGTGGCCCATGCGCCGATCGGCTCATTCGAGGCGAACCCGTTCGGACTCCACGATATCCACGGCAACGTGTGGGAGTGGACGCGAACCTCGAATTCGTGGTACGGCGTGACTCCGGTGAGCGACGAGGACGGCGCGAGAGGTCCTGGCCCCGAGATCGTCACGAGCCACCGCGTCGCCCGAGGGGGTGGGTTCAAAACCCTCGCAGGCGGCGCCTCAGCTCGCTTGTGGCGCCCGCCGACGGTGCTCGAGGATGACATCGGCGTGCGTCCCGCGAAAATGCTCGACCGCTGATGGTGACGATGACGACGTGTCGAGGGGCCACCTCGTTGCCGTAGTGTTTCTCGATTCGTCGCCGAGCCGCGCGAATGCCAGACCCGACGTCGACGATGATCGTTGAGTTCTCGAGCGAAGAATTGCCGGATTTCTTGGGAAACTGCTCGGTTGCGAACGCGAACGGAAATGCTCCATCTCTGACGAAGGAGGTACCGCAGTGACCGAGTCCGCCCCCACGCGTGCGCTCGATCTGGAGGCATTCGCGGCTAGCCTCGAACTCGACCGACCTGCCGGATCAACGACCGAATATCCTCAGCCCGGGGCCGCAGCCAAGGCAACGCGAAGACCGAGCTTCCTCGCTCGGCTGTTCCTCGCCGCGGTCGCGCGCTCTGCGAGCCTGCGCCGTGGTGGGTTCCGACTCTTCTTCAACGCGCTCGCACGTCGTTCGGTGAGTCTGGTTTCGTGGACCCAGATGAACTACGGGTACGCAACCGTCGACGGCGACGGCCACACGATTGCTCTCGAACCCGCCGACGAGGCGGAGCGCTTCTGTCACCAACTCCACGCCCGCGTTGCGGGAGCCGTCGATCTCGCGAACAAGGACCACGCCGAGGTCAGCTGCGGTCGCGGCGGCGGCGCTGCGTTCGTCCACAAGAGCTTCGGCCCGAAGAGCACGATCGGGATCGATATCGCGCCCTGCGCGATCGAGTTCTGCCGGGCCCGACACGTCGCACCGGGTCTAGAGTTCTCGGTCGGCGACGCCGAGAACCTGCCGCTCGAAGATGAGAGCGTCGACGCGATCACCAACATCGAGGCGAGCTTCTGCTACGGAGACATGGGAAAGTTCCTCGCGGAGGTCCACCGAGTGCTCCGCCCGGGGGGATGGTTCCTGTTCGCGGATATGCGACTCCTCGAGGAAGTTTCCGGGCTCCTCGATGAGCTTCGAGATTCAGGCCTCGAGGTTCTCGAGGGTGAGGACATCACGCAGAACGTATTTCGATCGCTCGAGCTCGACCACGATCGGCGCATTTCGATGATCCACGGTAGCGCTCCCCGGCTCCTTCGCGGGGCGATGGGTACTTTCGCTGGCGTGAAAGGCTCGCGGATGCCGAACCTGCTCTCGAACCGAGAGATGCTCTACCTGCGCTTCGTTGCGAGAAAGAGCGCGGCAAGCCAGGCATGAGCGATTCCTCGGCTAGCCGCATGGTCGGAGACGGTCCAACCGAGAATTCCATCCCAGTTTCCGCCACGATCCCGATGCGCGCGAGCCGATTCTTGGCGCTAGGCCGTGGGGTGCGTCTTACGAGTTGGGCTGCGTACTGCAAGCTCTCCGTCGATCGTGCGCAGGGGAGCGCTACCACCGAGGCGGAGCGAGTCGAGGCGCAGAACCGGTGGACGCATCGTTTCCTCGCGGGCGCGGTCCGACGGATGGGACTGACGGTGCGGATCCACGGCTGCGTGCCGACGGGTGGCGTGCTGCTCGCGCCGAATCACCTGGGCTACGCAGACATCGCCGCGATCGGTTCGTGCCTCGAGTGTTGTTTCACGACGACTTCGGAAGTGATGGAGAATCCAGTTGCCGGAAAACTCGTGCGGAGCGTCGGTGCGATCGTCATACCTCGCCGATTGACGTCACGCCTCTCCGGAGCGCGCGCCCGCGTGCGGCAGCGGCTCGAGCAGGGGGCTCCCGTCTGCATCTTCCTCGAGGGCACCTCGACCGGCGGAGACCGTGTCCTTCCCTTCCGATCGTTCTTCATCGAAGCGGCGATCGAGACCGGGTCCCCGGTCGTCCCCGTAGCGCTGTTCTGGCGCGCCATCACACCGGCCGCGAGGGTGGAGGAGGATCTCGCTTTCTGGAAGGACCACCAGCTGTGGGAACACCTCTGGCGACTCCTCGGCCTCAGCGGCTTCGAAGTGGATGTCCGGTTCGGAGCTCCGATCCCGAGTGCGAACACGAACCGGAAGGAACTCGCGTGCCTCGTTCGCAGCCGAGTCATCGCGTTGCTCGAAGAATCCGGTTGGCGCGGAAGAACGATCTCTCACTGAGCGGTCACGACAACTCGAGCTCATGACATTCCGCCGCAAGTAGGGAAACACAGGAACTGAAGTCCGCCGACGTCGGCGCGGATGGTTTGGTTCTCGCGCGCAAGAGTGCCGACTGTCCTGGGGAGCTGCGCGGCTACTGTACAGCGGTGACTGTACAGCGGTGACTGTGCAGCGTGACTGTGCAGCGGTGACCGTGGGTAGCTCTCGTGGAGCCTCTCTCGATTCCCGCTGCACACCCCTCGCGGCCTGATGGAGTACCGCGCTGCCGCTTCTAGACCATCGTCTTGAGGTTCTTGAGCGCGCGCACCCTGACGACGTTGCGCGCTGGCTTCGCCTTGAAGACCATCTCTTCGCCGGTGAACGGATTGACACCCTTACGCGACTTGGTCGCCGGCTTGCGCTGTACGACGACCTTGGCCAAGCCGGGGATGAGGCAGACCCCCGGGCCGCGCTTGCCGAGGTCGGCGGCCAGTACGCCAGTGAGCGCGTCGAACACGTCCACGACCTGCCTGCGGGTCAGACTCGCTTGGGCGGCGATCGTGTTGTACACCTCACCCTTGGTGCGCGGCTTGGCGGCCGCCGTGATCTTCGCGGCCTTGGCGGGCGCGGCCTTCTTGGTGGTCTTCTTGGTCGCCTTCTTCTTGGTCGTCTTCCTCTTGGCTGCCTTCTTCTTGGCTGCCTTCTTCTTGGCCATAGTTTTCCCCCTTCGTTATCGGACTCTGACGCGGACTCGTGCCCTGCTGGGCACGAATATCTGCTCAGAAATCGCGCCGAACTGTGCATCACCGCCGTCGCACTGTCCATCCATTTGAGGCGACAAATCGCCGAGAGGGAGCCCGGCGGTTCGGTGGGGTTGGCCCATCGTCACCACATCTCGGGTCTCGATCCGCTCACCCCCCGGCGCGCTCACCCCCCGGTTCGGCCGCCTCTCCACCTCGCACGATCCGCGCCGAGGGCTCGGAGCAGGGCGGGGCCGCGCGATCGCACCGGTGGCTGGAGCGCCCCGACGGGCTGATCGGCAGGGTGTGATTCGATCCGAGCCGATCCGTTCAAGGTGTCGCTCGGGGTGAGATGAGCGTCCCGATCGCGGCGAGGAAGTGCGGCCACTGCACTTCCGCGATCTGAGCATCCTCCGCTCCCAGACGACGGTCCACGTTGGTTTTCGGGGTGGCGCGGAGTCGCGGGGCCCCTTCGGGCGATCGCCCACGCGAGAGGACAACGTTGACCACTGCCGAACCAACCCCTATCCTCAGTGAGAATAGCGCCTGCCGCTCCGACGCGCTGGGCGTTATCCCACTCGAGACGGGCTATGTCGAATTACCCGGAAACCGATAAGTGAACGTGTTACTCCCGATGCGTGACACTGGATGAGGAGTCTCGATGGCGTTTCGCCCGAGTTCGCGAGAGCTGCAATTTTCTCTGGTGGTCCTGCTGGCGATCGCTTCGCCCGCCCTCGGTCAATCGTCCAGTTTGGATCTTGCCGGACTGGTTCCGGGGAGTGACCCATTTACTCGGGTCCTCGCCCCGAACAATGACAACGGCGGCGCCTTTGATCTGGGTGTCCTCGGCGTTCCGGTCGCGGCTGGGTTCGATGCCGATGGAGATGGCTTCATCGACTACGGGGTCGGACACTTCCGCGCGAGTCCACTGGGTCGAAATCAAGCGGGCACTGTGAGTCTCATTTTCGGCGACGGAACCATCGGAAACAGCATCGACCTGGCGGTGGCGAATCCGAATGTCCTCAAGATCCACGGCGCGGCATTGGTCGGCGAACGTGAGATGGCGGGGAGCGAACTCTGGCTCGACGATGTCACGGGGGATGGATTGGGCGACCTTCTCATCTGTCGCCAGAACCTCAGCATCGCAGGGCGGACCGGCGCCGGCGGACTCACCATCTTGGTGGGGAACGCGGCGCTCCACACCCTCGCCCTATCGGGCACAGCGATCGACCTCGCGAGCCCACCGCCCAGTGCTACCTTGGTGACTTTTATCGGGGCAGAGACATTCGGCCGTCTGGGCATTTGGGTTCGCACTGGAGATGTCACCGGGGATGGTGTGGCGGACATCGCGGTGGGAGCCGACCTGGAAGGTGCGTCGTCCAATGGCGCGCTGTACGTGATTCGTGGCGGGGCTCACCTCGCGACGAGTGCGACCATCGATCTCTCGAACTTCGGGGCTACGAGTCTCGCTGGAAACGTCGCCCGGATCATCCCGCCGAACGGCTCCGGCAACTATCACCTCGGGGCGACCTGTCAGGTCGGCGATCTGGATGGGGACGGCCGGGCCGAAGTGATGGCCGCAGCTGCGCTCAACCGCGCCGGTGCGTCGGCGGGCCCATTCGGTTCGTCGCCTGGCTCGGGAGGCGCTCCGGATGGACGCCTCTATGTCGTCTGGGGTGACGTGTTCCCCCTAGGGCCCTGGCCCGCGAGCTACTTGATCAATCTCCAGACCCTTCCGGCCGGCGATCAAACGGTGATCTCGGGAGGCGTGCAGAACTCATCGTTCGGAGAAGAGATCCTCGGCGGGCTCGACTACGACGGCGATGGAGACGCCGAGCTCTTCGTCGGCGATCTGGTCGGGGATGGTACCGGTGGCTCTCGACCGCAGTCGGGGGTCGGATACGTGTTCTATGAGGCGGCGCTGCTCCGCGGGCTGAACTTCAACATCGATACGCCCCCGCCCGGCATCCAGGTGTCGAAGGTCCTCGGTCCACGCGCAGGAGCCATCGGCTCCGACACCGCTGCCCACGGAGACTTCAACAATGACGGATTCGACGACCTGATGATCGGCAATCCTCTCGATAACCCGCTCGGGCGGTCTCGGGCGGGAACCCTGAGCGTCTTCTTGGGCCAGAATTCGCCCTGGCCGGCGGTCGTCGATACCGCCCCGGGCGCGGGTCAGGCGGGGGTCTCGATCTTCGAGATTCGAGGAGCGCACGGCAGCATGCCGGGGGGCGACTCCGGCGATACTCTCGGTTACAGCGCCTCGGTGGGGGATCTCGACGGCGATTCCCGGATCGACATCGTCGCGAACGAGATGACGGGCAACGGCGCCGGGCCGAATGCCATCGACAATGGCAACATGCTGGTCATCTCGGGAGCGCTCGTCCCCGGCGGCGGCGGCACCCCCGTTCAGTTCGTCCGGGGCGACGCCAATCAGGATGGAACTCTCGATATTTCCGATCCCGTCGTGGAATTGAGTTACCTCTTCAGTGGGGTGGCGACCGTCTGCCTCGACGCTCTCGATTCGAACGACGATGGAGCGGTGGACGTGGCGGACCCGATCTTCCTACTCGGGTATCAGTTCGCAGGCGGATTGCCGCCGTCGGCTCCGTTCGCTGGCTGCGGGCCGGATCCCACGGCGGACGGCATCAGTTGTGCGTCCTTCGCACCGTGTCCCTGACAGTCCGTGATCCGACGGCGGATGGCCTCGAGAAGGGTCTGGCTGCGCGCGGCGATCGGGTGTTCGGCGGGTGCGGGGCAAGAGGGTCTCGCTGTTGACTTCGAAGGGTTGCCGGCGCTGGCGGTGACCGGAGGTGTCGGTGAGACCGGAGCGGGGCGGGCTCTACATCTCGAGCCATCGGGGGGTCCGTACCGGCATCCTCTGCCTCCTCTACTTCGCCCAGGGATTTCCGTGGGGCTTCGCTACGGTGGCACTGCTCTCGGCGCTGAGCGAGGCCGGCCACCCGAAGGAGAAGACTGCGGCTCTGACCGCTCTCGCCATCGTGCCGTGGACGTTCAAGTTCATCTGGGCGCCGATGATCGACTCGCTGCGGGTGCCCTCCCTCGGCGTCCGCCGGCCTTGGATCGCATTTGCACAACTCGGGATGGCGGTGACGCTTCTCGGGGTATGGGCGACCGGGGACCTCGGCCAAGAGGCGACCATCTCGTATCTCGCATGGGTCTTCTTCGTCCACAACTGTTTCGCTTCGCTCCAGGATGTGGCGACCGATGCCCTCGCCGTCGACCTGCTCGATGACAAGGAGCGGGGCCGGGTCAATGGACTGATGTGGGGGTCCAAGCTGTTCGGCGTCGCCGTCGGCGGCGCGGGGATGGGCGCGGTGATCGCGCACTCGAGCATCGGCACTGCGGTGTTGGTCCAAGCGATCCTCGTGCTCGCGATCCTCGCTCTGGTCGTCGCGACCCGTGAACGTCCGGGAGAGAAGCTGTTCCCGTGGTCCGCGGGCTCGATGCAGTCGTCCGGGACGCACCAGGTCAGCGGCGGAGTCGTCGGCGTGACGAAGGAGCTCCTTCGAGCGCTCTCCCTCCGCACGACCTTCCTCGCGGTGTTGATGGCGATCACGGTGCCGCTCTGCGAGGGCCTCTACGTGCCACTGACCACGGAGATCTTCGTCCAGAGGTTCCGCTGGTCGGCGGAGGCGTTCTCGCGTGCCAATGGGACCTGGGGGGTGCTCGGCGAGTTGCTGGGCGCGATTCTCGGTGGGCTCCTCTGCGATCGATTCGGCCGGCGAAGGATGGCGGGACTCGGGATCATCCTCACCTCGGCGACGCTTCTCACCTTCGCCTTCACCTCGATGTACTGGTACGAAGACGGGTATCCGCAGATACTGCTCCTGCCGCTCTTCAAGGGCTTCTTCGCGCTGACGACGGTCAGTCTCTTCTCGCTGTACATGAAGATCTCGTGGACCGGAGCGGCCGCGTGTCAATTCACGCTGTACATGGCGATGTCGAATCTCGGTCACGCCCTCGGAGCGGGATTGAATCGGCTCAACCGTTGGATCGAAATCGGTGTGGCGCGCGGGTGGTCATTTCTCGATGGAATCGTGCTCGACGACTCGCACTTCTACATGGCCGCTGGCGTCCTGGCGCTCGCTCCTCTCACGATCCTTCCGTTCCTGAGACCGCAGTCGGTGGTCGACCAGAAGCTGAAGGAGATCCCTCCTTCGAGCAGTGCGCCGGAGGGGTAGTCACATGAAGCGCGGACCTTCAGGCAGCAGCGTGAAGCAAGCGTTCACGACGATCATCTGGCCGCGGCGCAAGTTGATCGCGGTCGGCTTGGTGTTGATCATCGTCAGTCGACTCTGCGCCCTGGTCGTCCCGGCCTCGACCAAATACCTCGTGGATGTTGTCATCCGAGACGGGGACACCCGTCAGCTCTGGACACTAGTCTCGATCGTCGGTGCTGCCACCTTTCTGCAGGCGACGACTGGCTTCCTGCTCACCCGACTGCTCAGCGTAGAAGCCCAGCAGCTGATCTCGCAACTCCGCGCGCGAGTGCAGAAACATGTGCTCCGGCTGCCGATCCGCGTCTTCGACAACACCAAGTCAGGTGTGCTCGTCTCCCGCGTGATGAACGACGTCGAGGGAGTGCGAAACCTGGTCGGCACCGGATTGGTGCAGGTGGTGGGGGGAGTGCTGACCTCGGTTATCGCATTCACGATTCTCCTCAACATCGATCCAGTGCTGACGCTTCTCTCGCTGATCCCACTCGGTGCGTTCGGACTGGCGTCGATGAAGACTTTTCGCGTGCTGCGGCCGGCCTTCCGTGACCGTGGCGCGTTGATGGCCGATGTCACCGGAAGACTCACCGAAACTCTCGGTGGCGTGCGCGTGATCAAGGGATTCAATGCGGAGCGCCGTGAGGAAGAGGTCTTCGAGGCGGGAGTCGATCGGCTGTTCCAAAATGTCAAGAAGACCCTGACCGCATCCGCGGGCATCACCAGCCTCGCGACCCTGCTGATGGGGGTCGCCAGCGTGATCATCATGGGATACGGCGGTCGCCAGATCATTCTCGGAGAGATGACGATGGGCCAGTTCGTGTCGTTCACCATGTTTCTCGCGCTGCTCGTCGCGCCACTGATGCAGATGGCGAACATCGGGACGCAGCTCACCGAAGCATTCGCCGGCCTAGACCGCATGAACGAGCTGCTGTCCCAGCCGACCGAAGATGACGATCCGGAGCGCACGATCGAGCTGCCCCCGATCGACGGCCATGTCCGCTTCGAAAACGTCCACTTCTCCTACGAGGAGGGGAAGCCGGTGCTCAAGGGGGTCGACTTCGAAGCGGCACCGGGGACCATCATCGCGCTGGTCGGAAGCTCCGGGTCTGGCAAGTCGACGATCGCCGGGCTCGCAGCATCGTTCGACACTCCGGACTCCGGTCGCTTGCTGATCGATGGCCAGGACCTGTCGAAGGTGAAGCTCTCGACCTACCGGAGCCAACTCGGTTTGGTGCTGCAGGAGGATTTCTTGTTCGACGGATCGATTCGGGAGAACATCCTGTTCGCGGACCCCGATGCCAGCGAAGAGATGCTCCTCGAGGCGATACGCATGGCTCACGTCAAGGAGTTCGTCGATCGATTCGATGATGGCCTCGAGACCATCATCGGAGAGCGCGGCGTCAAGCTGTCCGGAGGGCAGAAACAGCGGGTTGCGATCGCGCGGGCGCTCTTGGCCGATCCGCGCGTGCTGGTTCTCGATGAGGCGACCAGCAATCTCGACACCGAGAGCGAGGCATACATCCAGCAGAGCCTCGGCGATCTGATGGCGGGGCGGACGAGCTTCGTGATCGCCCATCGCCTGACGACGATCCAGAAGGCCGACCTGATCCTGGTCATCGAAGATGGCAAGATCGTCGAGCGTGGCAGGCACGAAGATCTGCTCGCCAGCGAGGGGCGCTACTACGAGCTGTACACCGTCCAAGCCCGCATCTAGCCTAGGAGGCTGTCCGTTGAAGAGCTGCTGCCGATCGGTGGGATCGAGAATTCAAGCCCAGCCAACCACGGCTTGACGCCCCTTCGGGGAAGTCGAGAATGGGGGTCTCCCCCTGAGTGAGTGGTGAGGGGGACACTCGTTCTCCTTTTCTGGGCTCGACTTACGACGGCCCAGCAGCTAGCAATGAGGGCCTGGGGTCCTCGATGGACGCGGACATGGGGTCCGTGGGGGACGCGAAATGAGCTGGGGCTGGGTGGACTGGTTGCGCTCTCGGGCGCCTCTGGCCCTCACAGCTGGCCCGCAGCTTCGTAGGATTGGGCCGTGGGAGTGGTGACCGGACACCAGTTCGCCGGGGAGGCTCTCCGCTCGCTGGGAAGCGGACAGCGCTCAGACAGGAAATGAGGGATGGTTCGCGACACGCGATGAAAATTCCGAGGGGCCTGCGATCCCTCGTCGAAGACGGCATGGTGGATACGGTAATACGCCAACTGCAAAGTGGCAAGGAAGCGACCGTTTACATCGTCGCCTGCGGCGGCGACGTCCGCTGCGCGAAGGTCTACAAGGACGCAGATCGTCGCAGCTTCCAACGGGTCTCCGACTACAGCGAAGGGCGCAAGACCCGCGGGAGTCGCGATGCCCGCGCGAAGGGCCGGCGCAGCAGCCACGGCCGCAAGCTACAGCAAGCCGAATGGAAGAACGCCGAGATCGAGGCGCTCTACCGCCTCATCGGCGCCAAAGTTCGAGTGCCCGTCCCTCATGGGGTCCATGACGGTGTGCTGCTGATGGAACTCGTCCAGGACAAGGACGGAAATCCAGCCCCGCGCCTGAATGAAGTCGACATGACGGAGCAGCAAGCTCTCGAGTGGCACGCCTTCATGATGCAGCAGATCGTCCGCATGCTCTGCGTCGACGTGATCCACGGCGACCTCTCCGAATACAACGTGCTCCTCGGTGCGAACGGCCTCGTCATCATCGACCTGCCGCAGGCCGTTTCCGCGACGGGCAACAACCACGCCCTGCCGCTCCTGGCCCGGGACGTCAACAACATGCGAGCCACTTTCTCGCGCGCCGCTCCTGAGCTGCTGAACACGGAGTACGCTCGCGAGCTATGGCACCTGTACGAGTCCGGCAAGCTGAGACCCGAAACCGTTCTCACCGGAGAATACACCCGCACCGAAGCCCGCGCCGATGTGGATGCGGTCCTCGACCATATCGAACAGGTCCGCCTCGAAGCCGAGGAAGATCGGGAACGTGCGCGGGAAGAAGAGTGGGGCGATTGACCAGGCCAGAATGCCCGTGGCGGAACCGCTCGCATCGTCATGGCAGCTCGAGGCCCACGCAGCCCCCGCGTCTTCGACTCCCTCGAGCAGGCCGAGGAGGGAATCCCAGCGGCGGCTCCAGAGTTGGTCGTCGTAGCGACTACCACCAACCTAGGATCTTCCACCACAGCATGCCCAGCCCGAGCCAGATCACGATGTGGAAGAGCGAGACCAGGAAGCCGATCTTGAACCAGCGGCCCGTCGGCACGTATCCCATCCCGAAGTAGATCACGACCGGCCCGGTCGAATAGTTCGTGGTGCAGCCGCACAGGTTCGAGAATGCTCCGATCAGCGGAACGACCAGCATCGGCGCCGCGCCAGCGACCTGCGCCACGGCGAAGAAGGTCCCTGCGAGTGCCGTGATGTGCCCTGTGAGCATCGAGAAGCCATACATCGAGTAGAAGTAGACGAGCGCGAGCACGATCGCGACAGCGATCGGTCCCATGCCGCCGACCTGCAGCTCGATTCCCCCTCGGAACCACTCGATGACGCCGTGCTCGAGCAGCAGCGTCGCCATCGAGAGGAGCCCGCCGAGCCAGAACAGGGCGTCCCAGGCGCCGGTGTTGGCACATGCCTGCTTCCAGGACAACGCGCGCGCCAGGATCAATACGACGACCCCGAGGAGGGCGACGGTATCCGAGTGCATATGGTGCGCGAACTCGGTGCACCAGAGCACGATCAGAAGCACGAATACCGACGCCATCACCTTCTCTGCGTTGCTCCAGGTGCCGAGTTCCGACAGCTGACGGCTCGCTTCTGCTCGTGCCGCGCCGACGTCTTCGAGGGTTGGCGGAGCGAGTTTGTGGATGAACCAAGGCAAGAGCAGCATCCCCGCGAGGCCGGGCACGATGCCCGCGGTGAACCAGGTGAGCCACGAATACGACTCGATCGCGTCCAAATTCTGAACTGCCGCTGCGCTGACGAGACCGTTCGCAGCCATGCCGGTCAGGAACATCGCCGCCGCGATGAGGTTCGCATGGGCGCCGACGAGCACCAGGTACTCGCCGGCGCGCCGGGGTTCATGATCGGGCTCGGAACGGAGAGCCCGGGCGAGGGACCCGACGATTGGCGCCATGATGCCACCGCCTCGGGCGGTGTTGGACGGCACCACGGGTCCGAGGAGGAGCTCGGTCCCGCAGAGCGCGTACCCGAGTCCCCGGGTGGATCGGCCGAGTTTCATCACGAGGAGCAGTGCGATGCGACGCCCCAGCCCGGACTCCCTTACCGTCCCCGCGATGAGGAACGCGGCGACCACGAGCCAGACGACGCCCTGTCCGAAGCCCACGAGAGCGCCGAATTCCCGGACGAGATGGGGATTCTCTGCATCGTAGGTGGTCGCCAGCGGCACGGTGCCCGTGCTGACGAGCACCAGCATCCCGATCAGCACCATCGGACCCATGGGGAGTGGCCGGATCAGGAAACTGGCGATCGTTGCGGCGAATATCGCCAGCACCTGCCACCCGGTGTCCGACACCGTCTCCGGGGTCGGTGCGAACCAGATTGCAGCACCGATCAGCCAACACGCTCCGAAGCGAGTGAGGAACGATCTCGGATCGAATGGCGTGGTGCCGGCGATGGCTACCTCTCCCCCCGAGGTGGGCGTTGCTGCCTCTGTCAGGCGGCGAGAATGCTATCCGATGCGTCCTCGATCATCTCGAAGCGTCACCTCGGAGGGCTCCATCGGCAGGATTCTCCGCTTCGATGGCGGGCAGTTCCACCTCTCGTCGCCACTCGATGAGCATCGCCCGGGTGCGAGCGGCGCGGTCCCCCGTCGGGTCGATGTCCCCTGCGGGTCGCAGGTATTCGTACTCCTCCGGGTGGTGCTCCCGCAGCCAGCGGTCGAACTCCTCGCCGCGCCCCTTCGGCTTGTCGATCCCCGGCGCGGAGGAGACCATCGTCCCCGTGATCCGCCCCGCTCCGTCGATGAAGTAGGTCCGCAGGTAGATCCCCGCCCCTCGCTCGGTGAGGCGGAAGTAGTCGTTCATCTCTTCGACGAGGACCTCGACCCCGCCCCCGGTCACGTGCCACTCCCGCGCCTCGCCGTGTCCGCAGAAGTGGTCATCCCAATCCTTCCAACGACCGCCGGCCAAGCTCCAGGGGGTGCCCGGGCCGCTCTGCTCGTTCCACCATACGCGCGGATCATCGGACAGATAGCTCCGGGCGGTCTCGAGGTCGCTTCGTTCCAGAGCGGCACGGAAGCCTCGCACGTGGCGGACCTGCGCGGGAACGCAAGATGTGAGAATCAGGACGAAAACCCAGCTGGACGAGCGTCGCACGGAGAGTCCTTTCCCGAGGGGACCGACGGGGATGTACCACGGATCCTCGCTGATTCGAGAGGGGATCGCCTCCTCCCCGACCGCGGGCTGCAGATAGGGCTCAAGTCAGGGAGCTCCGTCGCCGAAGGTATCGAGGAGATACCGATCGGACAGGGAGAGTCATGAAAAAGAACGCCAGGAAGAATTTCCTTCCACTTCCGTCGCTGCAGTTCCAGCTGATCGTGATTTGTTTCTTCTTCGCGATTTGCTCCGGGTTGCTACAGCACCTCCTCGGACAAGCGTTGATCGCGGAGCTGGTCTCTCAGCTCCCGGACCAGGGAGCGAAGATCAATGCCAGTGTGATGGATCAGCTCGTCCTCACCTTCGGAATCATGGTTCCATTCGTGTTCGGAGTGGGAACGCTCATCACTTTCCGCTACGCGGGCCCCCTGTTCCGCTTCGAGCGGCACCTCCGGCAGATCGCCGCAGGGGAGGATCCGGGGCCGTGTCGGCTGCGCAAGGGCGATCAAATGGGGAGCCTGTGCGAGTCCATCAACCTCGCGGTGGACGCTCTCCGAGCGAATGCTCCGGGTGGTGCGCCCGAATCTCAGGAACCCGAGACTGTGGAGCAGGCATCATCCTGAGCGTCACGGTCGCTGCCTCGATCCCACTGCATGCCGAGAGAGCGCGGCAATTTCCCTCCGGGGGCCCACCCCGTACGTCGATAGGATGACTTCCTGAGTTCTGGTTGAGCTCAGATATCGAGCCCACTGGGAAGGACCGACTGTGAACGAATACTGGCACTCCGAGGATGGCTCCTCGTTCTGCTTCTGCTGCGATGGCGAGTGGTTTCAGATGGTGAGCGGCGATTCGGATGATCCGCAATGGAACTTCTGCACGGTCACGATGCTCCAGGGCCTCCCTGAGGACATGCAGGAGCGGAACTACGAAGAGATCGACCTGCACTCGATGCTCGACGAACTCGAGTGGTCCGAGGATGAGCTCCAGAGCCAGATCAAATCTCAGCTGAACCCTACGGACTGACGGCCGCCGTCCTCATCGAGAATGCGTTGGCGGGCCCCGAAAGGGGCCCGCGTCACATTCCGAGGCTTCTGGGAGGCTGTCGGAAAATCTCGGTCCGGACGTCGCCGGCTCGCTCACGCCCGGTCGGACGGCGGCACCCTCTCGAACGAGATTTCCCGACCGCCGCCTAGTAGGGCCGTTTCTTCGCGTGCTTCCGCCATGGCTTGGCATCGCCCGGTCCCGTGTGTCTTCCAGGCGCTGGGCGATTCCCAGGTGCTGAGCGCGTGCCCACGTGCCTCGCGACGCGGGGGGGGGACGGCTTGTCGCGTTCTTTCTCGTGGTCCATGGGACGGGCCGCGATGAACGCAGCGGTGCGACCGCGGACCGTCACTCTTGCCATGCGCTCGATGATCGCGTCGGCGTACTCGGCCGAGACGTCGACGAAGCTCACCTTTTCACAGATCGAGATCGCTCCCACCGCACGTCCCGGCACCCCGGCTTCGTTTGCGATGGCGCCGACCAGATCCGCCGGGCGCACGCCAGCCTGGCGACCGATGGAGACGAACAGGCGCACCGAGCCCTCTTCTGCTTCCCTCGAGCTCGTACGGTCGTAGCTGCTCGTCCTCGCCGCCGTCGGCTCGGGATCGCTGATGCGCAGCGGGCGCTCCCCGCTGGCCATCCGCGCCAGGGCAGAGGCGATGGTCTGCAGATCCATTCCAGGCTCCGAACTCAAGTCGCCGACGACCTTCTCGTAGGGGTCGAGTCCACCCTTTTCGATCGCCTGCTGCACCCGCGAACGGAAGTGCGCCGTTCGACCGGCGAGGAGCTCTTCGTTCGTCGGAATCTGCATCGGGGTCATTTTTTGGCCCGTGTAGCGTTCGATCGCGCTCTGCAGGCGTCGTTCCCTCGGCGTCACCAACAGGATCGAAACACCCCCACGACCCGCGCGTCCGGTTCGCCCGATCCGGTGAACGTAGACTTCCGGCTCGGACGGTGGATCGTAGTTGATGACGTGGGTGATTCCCTCGACGTCGAGACCCCGAGCGGCGATGTCGGTGGCGACGACGAGTTGGATCTTGCGCGCGCGGAGCTGGGAGACGATCGCCTCGCGCTGGTCCTGGCTGAGGTCGCCGTGGAGCGCAGCGGCGGCAACGCCGCGGGTGCGCAGAAGATCGACCAGATGAGCGCAGCTCGCTCGAGTGCGGGCGAACACCAGGACCGCGTCGGTGGGTTCGGCCTCGATCAGGCGCGCGAGGACGTTCAACTTCTGCCCCGCATCGGTGACCAGGACGCGTTGATCGATGATCTCCACGGCGCGCGTACGAGTGTCGATCTTGACCTGGACTGGGTCCCGCAGGTAGGCGCTGGCGACGCGCTGGATCGCCTCTGGCATCGTCGCAGAGAAGAGCGCCGTCTGTCGCGTCTCGGGAACCTGCGAGAGAATCTCTTCGACGTCCTCGATGAAACCCATACGAAGCATCTCGTCCGCTTCATCGAGGACCACGTGGCGCACGGTGGCCAGCGACAGCGCTCCGCGCGCGATGCAATCCTTGATGCGTCCGGGAGTGCCGACGACGATATGGACTCCGCTGCGGAGCGCACAGATCTGCTTGTAGATCGGAGTGCCCCCGTAAACGGTCAGCACTCGCACCTTGATCGACTCGCCGTAGCTGCTGAGTGCGGCCGTGACCTGCAGCGCCAGCTCCCGGGTCGGACAGAGGACGAGCCCCTGGACCTCGCGCTTCTCGACGTCGAGCGCCTGGATCATCGGGAGCGCGAACGCAGCGGTCTTTCCCGTCCCCGTCTGGGCCTGCCCGACGACATCGCGACCTGCGAGGAGCGGTGGGATCGCCTGGGCCTGGATCGGTGTCGGGGCTTGATAGCCGCCGTCCGCCAGGCGCTGGACGAGCATCGGGTGTAGCCCGAGGTCGGCGAACGAGCGGGACTCGCTCACGACGGGCTCGGGATCGGCGGCCGAGGGGGCGATTCGGCGTTTCACGCGCCGGATGACTCCGGCACCGCTGACGGGTCTTCTGAACTCTGACGCTGGCATCGTTTCTTCTCCGAGTCGGACAAAAGGGTCGCAAACCCTATCACACGAAGGCGTTACATGATCTCTAATCGTGCGGTTTCGGAGAAAATACCCCAGCTACTGACCGTGTGGCCATCCCGCGCACCCCACGCGGATCGCGGGTGTCGGGTCGAAACCGCCGCTCGTCGGCTCTGCGCGGGGAGTTCGCCGACCGGGCCCCCACCCGCAGTGATCGTCGGATGGGACCATCGCACGGCACGAGTCTCAACCCCGTTCGAGCAGCTCTCGCAGCTGGAAGCCGTGCCGGATGGGGTGCATCACCGCATGCTCGAGCATCGCATCGATGCAGTAGGGGACCCCCCAGGATGAATCGTGGACCGAGCGATCCGCGACCTTCTCGGTGAGGTCGACGAGAGGGAGGCGCCATCGCTCGATGAGATGTTCCAGGTACTCGTCTGCCATCGCCTCGATGTGCTCTTGCGGCGGCGACTCCCGGATACTCGGGTCCGGAAGTTCGAGGTTCGTACAGATCCACATCATGTAGCCGCGAGCGGCGCCGAGGACGTGACGCAGGAGCAACTCGGGGGAGCGGTAGCTCGGGTCCTCCGTGTCGGGCAGCGGCCGCCCGGAGCAGCGGAACCGACGCCATTCTCCGAGGAACTCCCGGAGTGACCGCTCGTGGAGGATGACCAGTGCCCGGGCTCCGCGGTGTGGGTAGGCGAGATCCATCTGCCCTCCTCTCTCGGGGGAGATTCTAGGAGGCTGTCGGAAAACCTCAATTCGGAGGTCGCCAGCTTGCTCACCCCCGGTCGGACGGCGGCTCAGATCGAGGGTTCCACCGACGATCGACCTTTGCCGCCATCCGACCGGACGCGACCCGCACGACGGCCATCTGACCCCTGAGCCCGAGGGGCGAGGAGGGAGTTGATTCGCCGTTGATCTCTGCAGCCGCAAGTCGGATGATGATCGAATGTGTGCGTAGACGACTGGTAGACGGCTGGACGGATCAGGATGCCGATGGAACCGCCGAAGTCATGGAAGCCGCTCGAGCGCCGGATGCAGGTGAGGAAGAGCCTCGCCCGCTCCCTCGCTGCGATCAGGGCGCGGCGCGCCTCCGACGACCAACTCGCGGCCAGGGTACGGAAGTTTCTCGAGGAACTGCTCGAGGCGTTTCCGTGGAGAGTCCGCGTGCAGGACTGGACCGACGCCACCTATCTTCTCGGTGGCGACGCATCGCACTGGAGTGGTCACGACGCGCTCGATCTACGTCTCACGCCGGCTGCCGGGCGCGACCTGATCGCGCTCGACATCATGCGCTTCCTCGAGCGGTTCCTCGAGGGGGAGATCGGAATAGAGGGTAATCTCTACCTCTTTCCCGAACTGCGCAACTACGCGAAATTGCCGCTGAAGCCGTGGGAGATCCTGAAGAACCGCCTGCGCAATCGAATCCTGCAGGCGCCCTCGCAGGCGAGTCGGAGTGTGAAGAGTCACTACGACATCCCCGAGGAAGCGCTGTTCTACCTCGACCGCGTCTACCGGAGCTATTCCTGCGGGATGTTCGAGTGTCCGTCCGACCTGTCGATCGACGACCTGGTGCGCGTCGGGGTAGGCGAGCGGGACGCCTACGATTCACTCGAGCGCGCGCAGTGGCGAAAGTTCGCCCACGCGGCGGACTACCTCGCGCCTTCCCCCGACGAGACGGTGCTCGACGTCGGGTGCGGTTACCCGGGCTTTCTCATGGTGCTCATGGATCGCCACCCTTGTCGTCAGGTCGTCGGCTGGACGCACTCGGCCAACCAGGCGCGCGAGGGCCAGGAGATGCTCTCGGGATACGACCCCGAGCGATACGAGCTCCACGAAGGGGACTATCGCGAGGACCAACGTGTCTACGACCACATCCACTCGACCGGAATGATCTCGCACGTCGGCCCCCCGGGCCGCGATAGTGGTCTGTTGAACTACGCGCGCGAAGTGCGGGGACGCATCAAGATCGGCGGCCGCTACGTCCATCACGCACTGATGACCTCCTTCACGGGCCAGCCGCTGTTCGACACGATCGGCCCGGCATTCAATCGCCGCTACGTGTGGCCGGGGTTCTACTGGTACACGCTCGGCGAACACGTGGAGACGCTCGAGCGGAACGGGTTCCAGATCGTTCAGGTGATCAATCTGACGCCGCACTACGCGAAGACGACGCGCGCGTGGCACGAGCGTATGATCGCCGACGAAGAGACCTTCGTGCGGCACGCCGGGGAGTCGACCTACCGCGCGTGGCAGGTGTTCCTGGCCGGGATCACCGGGAGCTTCCTCAACCGCCAGACCCACTGCTATCGCATTCTCTGCGAGGCGGTCGATATCGAACGGCCGGACACCTCGGTCTCCGACCCTGCCCGCAGCGCCAGTGCACGGATGAAGCTATTCTGAGAACTCTGCTCGTATCGCGGTTGAACTCTTCAGCCGCAAGTCGGAGAATGTCCAGCGCTTGCGCGTCGGACGAAGGCACGGGCAGGGCTCTGTACAGTCCATGTCGATCACGCCACGCGTCTCGATGAGCTGTGGATTCAGACGGTCTGGGGATTCAGACGGTCTGTGGATTCAGACGGTCTGGGGATTCAGAAGGTCTGGCGATTCGGAATGTCTGGCGATTCGGAATGTCTGGCGATTCAGAAAGTCTGGGGAATCAGAATGTCTGGGGAATCAGAACTCACCGAGCCGCGGGCGGAGACCACTGAATGACTGACTCTACGCTCACCGGACTGGATCTCGTCCGGGCGACGCGCGCTTTCGCAAAAGAGCAGCGCTCTCGTAGTTGGTGGGCCATCTTTTCCACCATCGCCGTTCTCAGCGGCTTGTTGATCCTGACGGGGATCACGCCGTGGTGGCCGCTGCAGCTGGTGGGGTCGCTCTTGTGCGCACTCGTCTTCGTTCGCATGTTCGTGATCTATCACGACTTCATCCACGGAGCGATCTTGAGGAAGTCGCGCTTCGCCCGGGTGGTCTTGTATCCGATCGGTGCCTTGGCGATGACACCTCCCCGAATCTGGAAGTATTCCCACAACTACCACCATGCACACAATATGCAGGTCGAGACCTCGGGCATCGGATCGTACCCGGTGTACACGGTGCAGATGTGGCAGGAAGCCCCCTTCTTGCGGCGACTCCGGTACCGCATCACGCGGCACCCGATCACCATCGCGTTCGGATACGTCACCGTTTTCGTCTACGACTTCTGCCTCAGTTCGTTCATCGCGAACCCGCTGAAGAATTGGGACGCAGGGATCTCGCTGTTGCTCCACGCGGCGATCTTCACCGCCTTGTTGATGTTCGCCGGGGTCAACGCGCTTCTCTTCTGTTTCCTGGTGCCGATCCTCAGCGCTTCGGCTTTCGGAGCCTACCTCTTCTATGCCCAACACAATTTCGCTGGGATGTACATCCAACCGACCGAGGAGTGGTCCCACGTCCGCGCTTCGCTCGAGTCATCGAGCTATTTCAAGTTCGGTCCCTTTCTGAACTGGTGCACGGCCAACATCGCCTACCATCACATCCATCACCTGAATCCCATGATCCCCTTCTACCGCCTCCCCGAAGCGATGAAGAGCATCCCCGAGCTTCAGGAACCCCACGTCACGACCCTGAGCCCGCTGGACATCGCGAGGTGCTTCCGGCTCAAGTTGTGGGACCCCGAAGGCAACCGCATGATCTCGTTCCGGGACGCCCGCCGGCTGGCGCGCTCGGCCACGTAGGGGGGGTCTCGGCGCGGTCTTCGTGGTGCTCAGATCAGGCGCTCCCTGCTTTAGGCCTTCGCGGATCGGCCGTCGGAACTCTGCATCCATCACGGTGATCGGGAACGATTCGACGAAATGGGATGGACCTGGTGGATGAATCCGCGCGCTCCCTGGGCCGACCACGACTGGTTAGACTGAGGCGGCGAGGGCGGTTTCCAGGCGAGAAGGAAAGGCGGGACGATGAGGGTGTTGACGCGGGTCGCCGTGGTGCTCGCTGTTCTCGTGGGATTGGCTGCGAGCGGTTGCTCTGCGCTGAACGAGTACGAGCAAGCTCAGTACGAACTGTTGGTTTCTGAGGGGAACGCACCCCTCGAACCGTACAGCCCTGCTTCGGCGGGGATTCTCAACGTGCTCCCCGGCTTCGGAGACGCGTACAACGAGCAGTGGGGCGCCTTCGTCTGCAATCTCCTGCTCTGGCCGCTCAGCGTCGTCTGGGGGATCCCGGAAGCGGTGATCACGGCGCAGAACCAGAACATGAAGAGGACCGTCTACTACTACACGCTGGGTCCCGGAAAATCCGTGCGGAAGGGGAGTCCCGCTCCGTAGCTCGGCTCAGCGTTTCGGGCCCTCTCGGGATGAGAGGAGGTACGGCTGCAGTTCCCGTACAGCTTCCATCTCGGGGAGCGCGTGGTGCACCCACACCTGCTCTTCGACCTCCTCGCCTACGGAATCGGCTTTCGGCTCTGGCTCGTGCGCTGGCGTCGCAGCCGCAGCAGGGACCCACTCGGCCTCGCCCAGGGGCTGTGGATCGTCGTCTGCGCGATCCTGGCGGCCGCGGCGGGAGCGAAGCTGCTCGCCTGGGGAGAAGACTGGGCGGTCTACCGAGACGTGATTCTGAAACCTGAAGGCTGGATCGGCGGACGCACGATCGTCGGCGGCCTGCTCGGGGGGTGGATCGGCGTCGAGCTCGGAAAGCGTCGGGCGGCGATTCGCGAACGCACGGGAGATGTCTACGTCGTTCCGCTCCTGGTAGGGATCTGCCTCGGAAGGATCGGTTGTTTCCTGAGTGGCCTCCCCGACCAGACGCACGGCGTCGCCACCACGGCCGCGTGGGGGGTCGACTTCGGGGATGGAATCCCACGGCACCCCACCCAGCTCTACGAGATTCTGGTCCTACTGCTCTTCGGTGCAGTCCTCTGGTCTCTCCGTCGCAGGGCGCTCCCCGCGGGCCACCGTTTTCGAACCTTCATCGGCGGCTACCTGACGTGGCGTCTCCTCGTCGAGTTCATCAAACCGGTCCATGCTCCGTACCTCGGCCTGAGCATGATCCAGCTCGCGAGTCTGGCGGGAGCTCTGTTCTGCGTGTACTCGCTCTTGCGGGACCGGCGGACTACGCTACCTGAGTCGAAGGGGCCCTTGAATGTCGGATAGACCGTACATTTTCCACGATCTCACGATCAGCCTCTGCTCGACCTGTCTCCGGCGGGTCGATGCCAAGGTCATCGAGCAAGAGGGACGGATCTATCTCTCCAAGCGGTGCCCGGAGCACGGACCGGAGACCGTGCTGGTCTCGAGCGAGGCCGAATACTATCTGCGCTGCCGATCGGTCACGCGGCCGGGGCAGATGCCGAAGCGGTTCAACACTCCTGTCCGCTGGGGCTGCCCCTACGACTGCGGAATCTGCACCGACCATGAGCAGCACGGTTGCCTCACCCTCATCGAGGTCACGGACCGCTGCAATCTCCAGTGCCCGATCTGCTACGCGGGATCCTCGCCGACCCACGGTGACCATCGCAGCCTCGAGCAGATCGAGCGGATGCTCGATGCCGTCGTCGCCAACGAGGGGGAGCCAGACGTCGTTCAGATCAGCGGCGGAGAACCGACGATCCACCCCGAGTTCTGGCGAATCCTCGATCTTGCGCGGGAACGACCGATCCGGCACCTGATGGTGAACACGAACGGCGTGCGTATCGCCGAGGACCCGGCCTTCGCACTGCGACTCGCGGAGTACATGCCCGGGTTCGAGGTGTACTTGCAGTTCGACTCGGTCGATGCCGGCCCTCAACGGGACTTGCGCGGCGCGGACCTGACCGCGGTTCGTCGGCGCGCCCTCGAGCACCTGGAAGCGGCGGGAGTCTCTACCACTCTCGTGGTCACCCTCAAGAAGGGGCTGAACAGCGACAGGGTGGGGGAGATCATCGACTTTGCACTCGGCTGGAACTGCGTGAGAGGGGTCACGCTCCAACCGATCCAACACGCGGGGCGCGCCGAGGGATTCGACCCGGCCCGCGATCGGCTGACCCTCTCCGAGGTCAGGCGTTCGATCATCGACCAGTGCGCGATCTTCAGCGAAGAGGATGTCGTCCCGGTCCCTTGTCATCCGGACTGCGTCGCGATGGCCTACGCACTCAAGCTCGGCGGAGAGGTCCTCCCCTTGACCCGGATCATCGATCCGGAAAAGCTCCTCGAGGGCGCAGGGAACACGATCGTGTACGAGCGCGACCCGGCGTTGCAGAATCTCGTCGTGCGTCTCTTCTCCACCGGCGAGACGCCGGCGGGAGCGGCGGATCACCTCGGACAATTGCTCTGCTGTCTTCCCCAGGTCGACCTGGGTGGCCAGCTCAGCTACGAGAATGTTTTTCGGGTGATGGTGGTGCAGTTCCTGGATGCCTGGAACTTCGATGTGCGCTCGGTCAAGAAGAGCTGTATCCACATCGCGCACACGGATGGAACGATCGTCCCTTTCGACAATTACAACCTCTTCTACCGGGATGACCGACGCCCCGAACTCGAGCGCCTGAGAGCGATGCACCCCGAGATGAGCTTCGGCGAGGAGGTGCGCCGATGAGCGACGGGAAACGCGTCGGCGTCGGTCTCGGCTTCGGACTCTACTGGGGACTCCTCTTGATCTCGCTCGCGTCCTCCTTCTCCGGCGACGACGGCTTCATCCCCGCCCTCGCCCTGCTCGCGCTGATGGTGACGACGGTCGTTCTGCGCAAGAGGAAGCCTCACATGGCTCTGGGCATTCTCTTCGGCTTTCTCAGCTCCCTCGGCTTGGCGGCGCTCGGATTCGGAGGGTGTTACCTGCTCATGGGCTTCGGGTAGCACGACGACCGGGGTGACCTACGCAAGCGGCTTCAGGTCTTGCAACGTCGTCGGTACCAGCTCGGAGACGGTGGGGTGAATGTGGACCGCGCGCGAGACGACCGTGTACGGCGCCTTGGCGTACATCACATCGAGGAGAGAGTGCACGACCTCGTCCCCGTTGATCCCGAGGATCGCGGCCCCGAGGATCTCTTCGGAGTCCGCGTCCACCAGGATCTTGATGAATCCGTCGGTCTCGCTGCGCTCCTTGGCGCGCCCGACCTGTGTCATCTTGCGCTTGCCGACGAGCACGCGCCGCCCAGACCCCCGCGCCTCGTTCTCCGTCATCCCGATGCGCCCCAGCGGAGGGTCGGTGTACAGCCCGTAGCAGCGGATGCGATCGCTCACTCGGCGGGGATCCTTGTCGAAGAGGTTTGCCGCGACGATCTCGAAATCGTTGTAGGAAGTGTGCGTGAACGCGCCTCGGCCATTGCAGTCGCCGAGCGCCCAGATCCCCGGGGCGCTCGTCCGTAGCTCGTCGTCGACCTGGATGTAGCCCCTGGCGTCGGTCTCGACTCCGGCCTTCTCGAGCCCCAGGGAATCCGTGTTCGGGGATCGGCCGACCGCGAGTAGGACGTGGGAGCCGACGATCTCTGGCTGCCCGTCATCGCAGTCGATCCCGACCTTCACCCGGTCGCCCTCGCGCGCGAAGCGGATGCAATCCGAGTTCAGGTGGATCCCGATCCCCTCACGTTCGAGAAAATCCTTCACCGTATCCGAGACATCTTCGTCGTCGCGGGCGATCAGTCGCGGCCCTCTCTCGATGACAGACACTTCACTCCCGAAGCGGCGATAGATCTGGGCGAACTCCAAGCCGATGTAGCTGCCGCCGATGATGATCAAGTGCTCGGGGAGGAAATCGACCTCCATGATGCTCGAATTCGTCCAGTAGTCGATCGAGTCGATGCCGGGGAGGTCAGGGACGAATGCCCGCGCGCCGACGTTGATGAAAATTCGCTCTGATTCCAGCGATTCTCCGTTCACCTCGACAGCCCCCGGACGCTCGAAGGTGGCGTGGCCGCGCAGGAGATCGACTTTCTCCATTCCCTCGAGCCAGTTCGTGAGCGCTCGGTTCGATTCGCCGGAGATTCGTTTCATACGTGCCTGGACCGCGCGCATGTCCATCCGAACGGCCCCATCGATGACCACCCCGAAGTCCGCCCCACGACGTGCCATGTGCGCCGCGCGCGCGCTCGCGACCAAGGCCTTGGTCGGGATGCAGCCGACGTTGACGCACGTGCCGCCGACGAGGTTGCGTTCCACGATCGCAACCCGCATCCCCTCTGCGTGCAGGCGCCCCGCGAGGGACGGCCCGGCTTGTCCCGTGCCGATGATGATCGCGTCGTACGAGTCCATCCTGCGCTTCCCATCCGTCCGCGCGATGCGCGAACCGCTCAGAGATTCTGCGCCTTGT
>JAQBGV010000156.1:0-31764 GCA_032128395.1 Planctomycetota bacterium
CCGGAGCGACCCTCCCGCGATCGAACACCGTTCCCACCGAGTCGATGGAGTGGTCGACCGCCACCCCGAGGAGCACCGCCCCGGTGGCCATGAACGCAGCGAAGAGAATCGCGATGCGCCGACCGTGCAGCTGCGAGAGGACGCCGAACGTGGTGACGTTCGTCGCGGGGCCGGTGAGGAGGAACGCGAGCGCGGCGCCGGGGGAGACCCCCTGCGCGACGAGGACGGCGGCGATCGGGGTCGCCCCCGAGGCGCAGACGTAGATCGGCATGCCGAGGAACGCGAACACCGGCACTTCCAGCCAGTCGGGGATCGCGTCGAGCCAATCTCCGCCGAGGATCGGCCACGCGACCGCGGCGAGGGCGAGCCCCAGGAGCAGCCACGGTGCGGTGTCATCGACCAATTCGACGAAGCCAGCGCGCAGTCCCTTGCCGAGCCGCTCGCGCGGAGTTCCCTCTAGCTTCGGCGGCGCCCGCCCGACCACCGGCCCTCCGAGTCGGGTGGCGAGTTGTCCCATCGTCCAACCGACGGCGAGTGCGATCGTCGCTGCCGCGATGATCCGGGCGATCGCGAAGGAGCCATCGAGCAGCGTGAAGGAGAGGAAGATCGCGTCGATCCCGAGCTCCGGGGCGGCGACGAGCAGCGTCATCGCCGCTCCCAGCGGGGCACCGCGCTCGATGAGCCCCTTGTAGATCGGGATCACGCCGCAGGAGCAGATCGGGATCGGCAGCGCGAAGACGAGTCCCCGCAGCGCCGAGCCGAATCGCCCGCCGCGCCCGAGCCACGCGACCGTCGCCGCCGGGAGAAAACCGAACACCAGTCCTGCGGCGAGGTAGGCGATCAGCAGCGGGAACGCGCTCTCGAGGGAGAGTCCGAGGAAGAGGTCGAGGAATTCGCTCCCCCCTCCGAAGTGGAAACTCTCTTCGGGGGATCCCCCGTGGACGTGTCCGACCGAGAGGAGGACCACGCCGCTCCCCGCGAGCGCCCCGATCGATCCGGCGATCCTCCCGCGACGGTCGTAGAGATCGCGCACCGGTCCGTGGACGTGCAGGAGCACATGCAGGAGCGAACCCGCGACGAGCGCTGCGAACAGGCCGAGCGCCTGGCTGCCGGCTCTCTCCTGCAACGATTCTCCCGCGAAGAACCCGAGCACGGTGGCGACGGCGATCCCGACGAGCACCCCCCAGCCGGCGCGACGACCGTAGACGGGGCGGATCAACCACCATGCGGCGATCCCGACCGGCAGGCGATGCAGGATGACCGCAAGGGCGAGGGAGGATTCGCCCCCGCCGGCGAGGGCCATCCCGTCGACGAGTGCGTGGGCACCCACCCCGACCATGCCGAGGAGGAGAGCGAACGCGTGAGCGCGCGCCGCCCCCCGACTGCGCAGCCGTTCGAACACGGTCGGCACCAGGAGTCCCGCGAGAGCGAGCGGGATCGCGAGCCACCCGCCCTGCTCCGTCGCGTGCGGGATGATGTCGAGGCAGACGAGTCCGCCGACCGCGAAGAGCGTGAAGCCATCGAGAAGGGCGAGGAGAGCCCGCTGACTCCGGGCGAGCCAGAGGAGAAGCGGGCCTGCGAGGAGGAGGGTGAGGCTGAGGATGAGTCCGGTCACACGTCCTCCGCGGGAGCCATTCACACTCGGGGAAACGAGTGCGGCCGGTGGCGTGGGTGGTGCTTCCCTGGCCCGTGCCCGTTTCCTACTTCATCCGAATCGCGATCCGATCTCGCGCCGCAGTATCCCTGAATCTTCGATGCGAAGCGATTCAACCGGCCCCCTCGGATCGTGAAAGGGCCCACCGCCCTCGTTGCACCCCGCGCGGTCTCCCCCCATGATCGCCCCGAGAGAGGCGGACCCCCCATGCACGCACCGCTCCCCAGCTCCGAGGAGATCGCCGCCCTTCCCGACGATGGTGGGGAGGAATTCAATCGACTCATCTTCGAGGCGAGCCCCTACCTCCGGCAACACGCGCGGAACCCGGTCGACTGGTACCCCTGGGGAGAGGAGGCATTCGCGCGAGCGCGGGAGCTCGATCGGCCGATCTTCCTCTCGGTCGGCTACTCGACCTGCCACTGGTGTCATGTGATGGAGCGCGAGTCCTTCGAGAGCCCCGCGATCGCCGCGCTCCTCTCGAACGAGTTCATCGCGATCAAGGTCGACCGGGAGGAGCGCCCCGACGTCGATGAGATCCACATGAAGGCGACCCAGATGACCACCGGCCACGGGGGTTGGCCGAACTCGGTCTGGCTCACCCCCGACCGTCGCCCGTGGTACGCCGGGACCTACTTCCCCCCCGAGGACCGCCAGGGGCGGACCGGCTTTCCGACGCTCTTGCGTCACCTCGCACGGGTCTGGCGCGAACAGCGGGAAGAGGTCGAGGAGCAGGCGGATCGCCTTGCCGAGGCGGTGCGTGCGGCGTGTACGGGGGAAGAGGACGACGTTTCAGTGACGCCCCCCGGCCGCCCCGAGGTCGAGCGACTCCTCCATGAGTTGCGGCGCACCTTCGACGCTCGTCACGGCGGCTTCGGGGGGGCACCGAAGTTCCCGCCGCACGGATCGCTGCGGATTCTCATCGCCGAAATCGCCGAATCGGGTGACCCCGAACTGCGCGGGATCCTCGAGGGCACCCTCAGCGCGCTGACTCGCGGCGGGATCCACGATCAGATCGGCGGCGGCTTCCACCGTTACTCGACCGATCGCGAGTGGCTCTTGCCGCACTTCGAAAAGATGCTCTACGACAACGCGCAATTGCTCGCGGTCCTCGCTCGGGCCAAATATCTCGGGGTACCCGGCGTCGCGAGAGCTGCGGAGGGGATCGTCGCGTGGGTCGATCGCGAGATGACCACCCCCGACGGTGGCTTCTTCGCCGCGCTCGATGCGGACAGCG
This sequence comes from Planctomycetota bacterium, assembly GCA_032128395.1. Lineage (GTDB taxonomy): Bacteria > Planctomycetota > UBA8108 > UBA1146 > UBA1146 > JAQBGV01. Next base: position 2,889 of record JAQBGV010000156.1, read on the forward strand.
AGGGGGAGGAAGGGAAGTGCTACCTCTGGACTCCCGATGAGGTCCGGGGTGTCCTCGGCGAGGAGCGAGGCGGTCGGTTCTGCCGCGCCTACGACATCGTCCCTGGGGGAAACTTCACGGATGAAGCGACCGGCGGGCAACCCGGCACCTCGGTGCCTCGCGTCCTCGTCCCGACCGCCGAGATCGCGACGGAGCTCGGGATCGCTCTCCCCGAGTTCGAGACCGAACTCGCCCTCGGGAGGGCGAAACTCCTCTCCGCCCGCGCCGAGCGTGTCCCGCCGCATCTCGACGACAAAGTGATCACCTCATGGTGCGCGTTGTTCGCGGGGGCGCTCGCCGAGGCGGGGTCGCTCCTCGGGCACCCCGAGTGGATTCTGCGCGCGACGGGCGCCTTGGAATTCCTCCACTCGCGACACGTCCGCGACGGTGCACTCCACCGCTCGAGTCGCGAGGAGGTCCTCGGACCGCCGGGATTCCTGGAAGATCACGCCGCACTCGGCCTCGCCTGCATCGCCCTCGCCGCCGCGACCGGCGAAGAGCGTTGGAACGAGGAGGCGCGCCGCTGGGGAGGCGTCATCGAGGAGAAGTTCCGTCACCCCGCCGGTGGCTACTACGACGCCGGAGAGGACCACGACCATCTCCTCGTCCGGCCGCGCGACCCGTACGATCCCGCCCTCCCATCCGGCAATGGTCTCGCGGCGATGCTTTTCCACCGCCTCGCGCGAATGGACGACGACGCCGCTTCGGACGAGCGGGCCGAGTCGACTCTCCGCGCGTTCGCGTCGGCGATGCGACGAGCGCCGCGCGGCACGGAGGCACTGCTCGAGGTCGTCCGCGCCCGCGCATCCGCAATCGAGCGCCCCGCTTCCGAGGGGGGCCGGGTTCGTGCGGAATGGGGAGAAGGAACGGTGCGCATGAACGTCGATCGTCTCGTCATCGCACCGGGAGAACAGATCACGGTCGAACTGGATGGACACTTCGGGATCGGGGGGACGTGGGAGCACGGCGACGGGGAGACCGGCCCGGAGGTCGTGCTCATCGACCCCCCCGGGGCGACCTGGACGGAATTCGCGCGTGACGCGACGACGGTGCGTGGTGAGATCGGGTTCGAGCCGTCGACAGCACCAGGTCCGTTCTTGCTGCGAATCGAGTGGCGCGGAGCGCCGTGCCGGAGGGAAGCATGCCTTCCGCCGGTCGCTCTTCGGTTGGAGTGCGCGCTGCTGATTCGGAAGCAGGCGTAGGGAAACGCGCCGGGGGAAGTTTGCTCGAGGAGGTCGTCGGATACCTCTGGGATCTCGCCTGGGGCCCGGCTATCTCCACCCGGAAGGCGATCGACTCCGCGGTTCAACTCTGTCGTGGGCTCGCGGTCGCGACGGGAGGGGTGGTCGACCCCGACAACCGGGCTCAGGGACGAGCGCGCTCGAAACGCGAGTGGCGCGATTTCCGAGACGCAGCGAGCACCGCGCGCGCGGCGAGGGCTCCGGAGCTGCCGGGGAACGGCCCGCCGGGGTGCGTTCCCCGCCCTGCGATCCAGAGTCCATCGAGTGGGGTTCGGTAGTGCCCGATCGATCCGCATGGCCTGAGCGAGAAGATCTGGTCGAGCGCGAGCTCCCCGTGGTCGAGGTGACCGCCGGGGAGACCGAACTCTTGCTCGAGATCCGCCGGGGTCAGTGTCTCGGTCGCGACGATCTTCTCGCCGATCCCGGGCCAGAGCTCCTCGAGTCGATCGATCGTCCGGCGCTCGATCTCGTCCCGAGCCCGATCGTTCTCCGTGGTCTCCGCGAAATGGGGGACACCGAGGAGTTGGAGCTGGAGCACCATCCCCTCCCCGGGAGCGAGCGACACGTTTTTCTGTCCCGGGGCGCGAAGTCGAAAGACCGGTCGTTCGGGGATCGTCCGGTGTTTCGCGGCGTCGAACGCCCGCTCCCAGTCGTGGGGATCGTCGCCGACCCAGGTTTCTTCCGGGAGCTCCACCGGGCCGCCGAGCGCGATTTGCATCGTCGCGACGATTCCGCGGTGACGGACGGCGGCGATCTCTTCGCGTAGCGAAGTAGGGAGCTCGCGCGGCGGGATCCAATCGAGGAGTGTGGTGCAGGGGGGAGCGGTCGAGAGGACGCGAGTGGCGAGCCGCTCACCCGCCGCGGTCTCGGCCCCGCGAACGCGACCCTTCTCGACGACGAGCGAGCGCACCGGATTTCCGAGCTCGATCCCGGCCCCCGCAGCGCGCGCCGCGGCATCGAGCGCCGCGACCAGCCGTGGCCCACCTCCGACCGGCTCCAGTTCCCCCGCGGCACGAGCGAGCAACCAGAGGAACGCCGTCGAGGGGGAGAGTGGACCGACCCAGCCGCCGAAGAGCGCGGGTGCGGCGATCTGCGCCCGCGCGGGACGCTCTCCGCCGTGCTCTGCGAGCCAGTCCTCGATGCTCATCGGAAAGATTCGTAGTGCCTCGGCGAATCCCGCCTTCCCCAGTCGCCGCCGCGCCCGGTGTGCCGTGCGGCCGAGCTGCCAGAGATCTGCCAGCCGGGGATCGATCACTTCGAGGGGGGGAGCGTCGACGAGTTCGCGGATCGTCTCGAGCAGAGGTTCGCAGTAGGGGAGGGCTACTCCGCGGCTGCCCTCCGGAGCGGATCGCGTCTCGAATCCGTGCTTCCGGAGTTCGAGGGCATCGACGAGCCACGGCCGTGGCGCCGGGACCGGGCGCAGCCCCGGTGCACGATAGCCCGGGTGGAATTCGCGCTCGGCGTCGAATTCGCCGATCGTCTCCTCGGCCGCGATGAGCCGAACCGCCAGGCCTCCCCGAGCGAGCGTGGTCGCCGCCGAGAGCCCTTCGATCCCGCCGCCGATCACCAGGACGTCGGTGTGCTCGCTGGTCACGTCACACCCCAGCCTTCAAGAGTTCCCGCGCCGCGTTCCGACCCGGCGCCCCCATCACGCCGCCGCCGGGGTGGGTCCCCGACGCGCACATCCACAGGTCGCGAACCGGGGTGCGGTAGCGCGCCCACCCCGCAGCAGGACGGAGGAAGAAGAGCTGCTCGAGGGAGAGCTCGCCGTGGAAGATGTTTCCCTCCGTCAGACCGAATTCCTGCTCGAGGTCCCAAGGGGTCAGCACCTGTCGGTGAAGGATCGAGCGCGTGAGGCCCGGGCAGTACTCCTCGAGAGTTTCGACGACGGTGTCTCCGAACGCTTCTCGGTGCTCGGGCCAGCTCGCCGCTCCGCCTTCGAGGTGGTACGGAGCGTACTGGACGAAGATCGACATCACGTGCTTCCCGGGTGGTGCGATGCTCGGATCGACGACGGAGGGGATGACCACGTTCAGGTACGGGCGCGAGGACCACTTCCCGTACTTCGCTTCGTCATAGGCTCGCTCGAGGGCATCGATCGAGGGGGCGATCGCGATGTCGCCCCGCAGGTGGGGGCCGTCCCCCGGGCGAGAGGTGAAGTTCGGGAGTCGATCGAGGGCGAGGTTCACCTTGCCGGATGAGCCGCGAAACTTGTAGCGCTCGATTTCTGTGACGAATTTCGGATCGAGATGCTCCCGGCCGACGAAGCCGAGAAACGTCCGGCGGGGGTCGACCGCGGAGATCACCTTCTTCGTGAAGATCTCGGTCCCGTCCTCGAGGATCACCGCACGCGCGCGACCGCCCTGTACATCGATCCGAGAGACGGCGGCCTCGGTCCGGATCTCCGCGCCATGGCGGCGTGCCGCGTCGGCGATCGCGAGGCTGACCGCGCCAGTTCCCCCTTTGGCGAATCCCCACGAGCGAAACGCACCGTCGATCTCACCCATGTAGTGGTGGAGGAGCACGTACGCGGTTCCGGGGGAGCGCACCCCGAGAAACGTGCCGATGATCCCGCTCACCGCCATCGGCGACTTGAGGGCGTCCGACTCGAACCAGCGGTCGAGGAAGTCGACCGCGCTCATCGTGAACATCTGCAACTTGCGCAGACGGTCGATCGGATCGAGATCGCGAAAGCGACGCCCGAGACGCAGGAGATCGAGCAGGTCGCCGAGACCGGGGCTCACCGCATCCGGTGGGGTCTCATCCAGGATGGGTCGAACGAAGCGCCCGAGGCGGACCATCGCCTCGCCGAATCTGGGGTAGATCTCGGCATCCTTCGCGGAAAACTTCGCGATCTCCCGGCGGGTTTGATCCGGATCGGGCCACCGGACCAGACTCGAGCCATCGAGGTAGGGTGAGAAGGAGCATTCGAGTGGGATCAACTCGAGCCCGTGTCGCGCCAGGTCGAGCTCACGGATGATCTCCGGTCGCAAGAGGCTGACCACGTACGAACAGACCGAGAAGTGGAATCCGGGAAACACCTCCTCGGTCACCGCGGCACCGCCGAGGACGTGGCGTCGCTCGAGCACGAGCACTCGCCGACCCGCGCGCGCGAGGTACGCGGCACAGACGAGACCGTTGTGGCCCCCGCCGATCACGACTGCGTCGTAGGATGTGCTCGGGGCCATCGATCAGGCTCGTTTCCGCGGCGGGTCGAAGAACGGTCGTGCGACGACCTGAGCCGAGACTGCGTGATGCACGTGCTCGACCGTGAACTCGACCTCGAGCTTCCGCCCCTCGGCCGAGTCCGCGCGCCGCACGGTCGCCAGCGCGATCGCGCGTTTCAGGATCGGGGACCAGGTCGAACTGGTGATGTAGCCGGTCTGCCCGCGCCGGTTTCGTACCGGTCGCGATGACCGACTCGCCTCGATCGGCAGCGCGGGAGGGAGACCGACCCGCGCGAACAGTTTCTCGATCGCGGGGTAGGAGAGTTCGAGGCCGACGAGAGCGGTGGGGGAACCCTCACGGCGCTCTCGCTCGAGCGCGATGCTCCCGACGAACGGGCCGCGATCGAGTTCGACTGCGAAGCCGAGCCCGGCCTCGAAGGGTGAGGACTTCCGGCTCTCGATCAAGCACGTGGGGGCGCTGTAGTAGTCGACCCCTTGAAGGACGTAGCCCGCCTCGATGCGCACGATGTCGAGGGCGTCGAGACCGATCGGCAGCATGCGGTGCGCGGCTCCGGCGGAGATCAGCGCATCCCAGATCGCTCCCGCATGCTCCGCGGCGACCCACACTTCGTAGCCGAGGTCGCCGGTGTATCCGGTGCGTGAGATCTCGATCGGGACCCCGGCGAGCTCCGCGGACCGGACCCGGAAGTACCGCAGGGGAAGCGAGGCGCCGAGCGCCTCCTCGACGATCGCCCGCGACCGGGGCCCTTGGATCGCGAGGCTCGCGATCGCGTCCGACTCATCCACGATCGAGACGGAGTATCCCTCCGAGAAGCGGCCGAGCCACCGCCAGACCGGCGAGGCGGCGGTGACGCGAAAGTGCGTCTCGCCGAGGCGCAACACGGTCCCGTCGTCGACCAGCTTGCCGTCCTCGTCGCAGAGTCCGACGTAGAGGACCCGTCCAGGTCTGAGACGTGTCACGTCGCGGGTGGTGACGAACGAGAGGAACGCCGCCGCATCTGGTCCCTCGACGCGAACCTTTGTCAGCGGGGAGACGTCGAGCAGCCCGGCGCTCTGTCGGATCGCGTGGTATTCCGCCTCGAGGTGCGTCTGGTAGCGACAGACCGCGTGATACCCGGCCCACTGCTTCCACCGAAGCGAGGTGCACAGGGGCGCAGTGCGATCGTGAAAGGGAGTAGGGAGCGGCATGCCGGATCATAGCCGGGACTGGCTCGCCACAGGCGCGCCTGTCCCATCTTCGGACCGGCGGCCACCGCTCCCACGCAAAGCGAAGATGAGGCCTGCACCGCTGAGCGGAGCCTGTACCCACACAAGTGCGCGCCATCTCTTGCGCCTTAGCAGATCCCGAGCGGCTGGAACTTCCCGAACGGGCTCTCTCCCTCGAGGCCCCACCACTTCTCGCGGATCGTCGCGTACAGGCGGCGGTAGTCGGTCGTGTGCGGGAGGTCGTTTTGGACCAGGGAGCCCAGGTCGGGTTGGGAGCCGTGGAGGCCGCCCTTCACCTTTCCGCCGAGGACGAAGTGCGGGGCGGCCGTGCCGTGGTCGGTGCCGTTGCTGCCGTTCTCCTTCGCGCGTCGGCCGAACTCGGAGTAGGTCGCGATGAGAGTCCGATCCCACAGCCCTGCCTTCTTTAGAGCGAGGCGGAGCGCGGCGAGGCCCCCGGCGAGTTCGCCGAGCAGGCGGTTGTGATTCGGAAGCTGATTCGCGTGGGTGTCGAACCCACCGTGGAACAGTTTGACGACCCCGATCGGCACCTCCGCCGCGAGCAACTGCGCCGCGGTCTCGCACTGGCGACCGAAGTTGTTCCGCGGGAAGTCGACGCCGAGCTTCGGGGCGGCCTTCCTGCGCTCTTCGATCATCTTCGCGGCGTGCCGGATCTCCTCGTTCACCTCGAGGACCCGATCGAGGGCGCGATGCCCCGCGTGACCGGGGATCGGCCTGAGTTTCTTCGCCTCTCGCTCGAACTGCTCCGGGGACTGCAATACGATGTTCGCCATGTCCGAGCCGTCGAGGGGGCCCGGGTTCCCCCTTCCGAGGATGATCGCGTCGGCCGCGCGCCCCTCGGGACGCACGCTCCGCTGCAATGTGCGCGCGAGCCAGCCATCGCCGAGGAACTCGTCGCTGTTGCTGCCGGTCTCCCAAATCTCGATCGACCGGAAGTGCGACCGGTTGGGTGCGTCGTATCCGAGGCCGAGCACCACGCCGAGTTCCCGACCGTCCCAGGCGCTCGCGAGCGGACGCAGCGCACCGTGCAGCGCGAGGTCATCGGTGAGGGGCACCAGCCCATCGGAGGCGAGGGCGAGGCGGGGACGCAGTTGGCGGTAGCGCTCGTCCCGGTGGGGGACGACGGTGTTCAGGCCATCATTGCCGCCGGAGAGCTCGACGAGGATGACGATCCGTCCGTTCGGTCCGATGCCGAAGGCGTTCGGGATCCCCGTGGTGGGCTCATCGGCGAGCCACGAGAGCGCGCGGCCGTACAGAGGTGGGCAGAAGAGCGGGAGGCAGGCGAGGCCACCGATCCGGATGAAGTCGCGTCTGTCGAGCATGGGACCGCTCTCTATTTGAGCTGGTAGGTCGGGTCGAGGAGGAGCCGCTCCAGGGTGGTGAGGGGGAGCTCCCCTTCTTCGCGGTCGATCACCGGGGTGAGTGGGTTGAGACGCTCCGCGAGCGCACGGGCACGCTCCGCGTCGGTCTCGCCGAGGCCTGCCCAAGCGGTGCGCAGCATCGCCATCGCCGGAGTGACGGGTCGCGCTCCCCCGCGCCGGCGGCGGCGGTCGCTCGGGCGATCGCTTCCGGTGGGTTCCATCCCGGGGTCCATGCCAGGATCCATCTTCGGCTGGTCACTGCCGGCCCGTCGGTCGTTCCGCCGTCCCGCGACTTGCACACCTGTCGTCGCGCGCTCGAGGAACTGCCGGCGCGTGAGGAGCGAGCTCGAGGTGATCCAACGATCACCGCCCGGCCACCCTTTCACGTTCGGCGGGTCGAACAGGTCCTGACCCATCGTCGCCGCCGCACGGTAGAGACTCTCCGGGGGTACTCCTTCGAGTCCGAGGAGGCGCGTGGTTCCGACCACCAGATCGACCGGGGAGCGGATCAGCGCCCCTCGGTTCTGTTCCGCCCAAAATCCCGGGGAGAGCAACACCGCCTCGTAGAGGGGGCGCAATTCGTAGCCGGAGTCGCGGAACACCCGGGCGAGACGCTCCACCTCGGAGCGCGGTGGTTCGGGGGCGACGAAGGCGAGCCAGAGCTCCTCGACGATGTATTCGGCGGCCCGCGGCTGGTCGAGGACGATGTCGAGGATGTCGTGGACTTCGTGGCGCCCCGTCTTCCCGAAGAAGGTCTTCTCCCCCGCGTCATGTTGCCGCGCGATCAGGTGGACCTCGCCGCTGCGGCTATCGACCTTCCAACCGGTGAATGCCCGGGCCGCCGCCTGGATATCGTCCTCGGTGTAGTGTCCCTCCCCGAGCGTGAAGAGTTCGAGAAGTTCTCGGGCGTAGTTCTCGTTCGGTCGCCCGCGATTGTTCTGCTGGGTATCGAGGTAGATCACCATCGCGGCGTCGAGGCTCACCGCTTCGAGGAAGGTCCGGAAGTTGCCCAGAGCGTGTTCGCGCAGGAGCGCGTTCTGTTGCCACACGAAGTGGGGGACGTTCACCTTGCGCGACTCGGAAACGAAGTGATTGTGCCAGAACAGCACCAGTCGCTCGGTCAGCGGCGAGTCGGTGAGAGCCATCTCGCAGATCCACCACGCCTTGAGCTGCTGGATCCGCTGACGACGGATGCGCTGGTATTCCCTTCGCTCTTCCTCGCTCGCTCCGCGGGGGATGGCGCGGTCGACGAGCGGGGTCTCGAGGAACGCGGGAGGTGGAATCAGGCTCTCGGTCTGAACCCCATCGAGCAGAGCACCGACCGCCTCTTCACGGGTGAGGCGAGCCGTCCGATCGATCTCTTCCAGCGTGCCGCCAAACCCGGCGCGGGCGAGCAGATGTCGTGCATCGGAGACTCCCATCGGCGCTCCGATGACCGGGGAAGCCACCTCCGGGGAAGACGTCGCCGGGGAGGGGGGCGGGATGGGGTCGCCGAAAAGGGCCAATCCGACGAGGCACCAGGCGATCATGAGCACTCCTTCCGGGGGTCGATTCGACAGGATTGCCGCGTGGGCACCACGATAACCCCGCAACCGGGCGATGGGTTGCACTCGTCGATCGGGTGGCCTCGCCTCCGACGATTCGGGACAATGCCGGGTCCGCTTCCTTCCACGTTCGGGTGGGTGGGGCGGGGGAGGGAGTTCCCTGGTCGATGAACGAGTCCGCAGCGCGCCACGTGGTCCGCTACCAGTTGACCTGGCCCGAATACTGGCGTTCCCACGAGATCTGTTGGCGAGCCGCGACCGGTCGGCTCTTCCTCCGGCTCGTCCCCGCGACCGGACTGATCGCGATCCTGACCGGGTTCGTGCTGGTCTTCATCGACGGCCCCGCCGACTTCGCGCCGTATTTCTGGGTGTTCGGCGCGGCTTTCCTCGGCACCAAGGCCGCTCGCTGGCACGGCGCGCGCCGCAACTATCGTCGACGCGCGGATGGCGCCGTGGTCGAGGTCGCATGGGACGAGGCGGGGATCTCGATATCCGAGGGGGAGACGCCGACTCGCTCGGTCCCCTGGGAGAGCGCTCGCGTGGCGCTCCTCACGAGTGAGGGCTTTCTCATCGAGATGAAGGAGGGAGCGGGGATCTGGCTGCCATTCTCGGGATTCACGAAGGCGGAGGAGATCGACGGATTCGAAGCGGAGATCCGCGAACGGAGCATCCCGATCTTGAACCGCAGCACTGTGGGGTAATAGGTAGCTCAGGACACTAGGGCGAGCCAGCGCTCTCCATCGTGCGCTCGTATCGGCCCGAACGAGCCGCACCGTTCAGCCGCGCCCGATGATCGAATGCCGCGGCCCCGGCGGACAGATTCTCGTGTTTCCCCCCCCAGGCGCGCATCGCGGCCTGCTGGAGGGCACGTCCGTAGCTGAAGGTCAGCTCCCACGGGTGAGGACCGGCGCGGTTCATCGCATCCAGGTGGGCGGTAGCGAGCTCGTCGCTCTGTCCTCCGGAGAGGAACGCGATCCCCGGCACTGCCGCGGGGACACGACGACGGAGCGTCTCGACGGTTCGTCGGGCGACTTCTTGGATCGACGCCTGCTCCTGGCCATCGCTCCCGGAGATCACCATGTTCGGCTTGAGGACCATCCCCTCGAGCAGCACCCCTTGCGCGTGTAACTCCCGGAACACCACGGAGAGCGTCTCATCGGTGACGTTTTGACAGCGATCGATGGAGTGGGTGCCGTCCATCAGCACTTCGGGCTCGACGATCGGAACGATCCCCGCCTCCTGACAGAGGGCGGCGTACCGCGCGAGAGCGTGGGCGTTCGCCTCGAGGCAGGCGCGCGAGGGGATCCCGCTCCCGATCGTGATCACCGCGCGCCATTTCGCGAAACGACCCCCGAGTTCGTGATACTCCGCGAGTCGTTCGCGCAGTCCGTCGAGGCCCTCGGTGATCGTCTCTCCGGGATGCCCGGCGAGTCGTTTGGCGCCCGTATCGACCTTGATCCCGGGGACGATCCCCTTGCTCGCGAGGAAGTGGGGGAACGGCACTCCGTCGGATGTCGATTGCCGGATCGTCTCGTCGTACAGGATCACTCCGCTGATCGCCTCGGCGGACGCATCGGCGGTGAAGAACATCTCGCGGTAGAGCCGGCGGTTCTCTTCGGAGGACTCGATGCCGAGTGCGGCGAACCGCTTCGTGATCGTCCCGTGGCTCTCGTCCGCGGCGAGGATCCCCTTGCCGGGAGCCACCATCGCGCGTGCGATTGTCACGAGTGCGGTCGTGTCCATGCGCGCCCTCCCCACTCCTCGGACGACTGAGCCTCGGCTGTCCGAAGGGTCGTTTTACCGGCTCGGAGAGGGGTCGGGAAGGAATTGGGAGGGAAGGGGTGAGCTTCGACACGTGCAGACCCCGGGCCCGACCGGAGAAAACCCCGGAGCAGGGGGAAGCCGAGGCGGGAGGAAGTCGGGGCGGGGTCGCGAGGTCGAGACGGCAGTTCAGCCGTTCTTCTTCTCCGCGCGGTTCCGCGCCTTCCGGCGACGTGAATTCGCCGGGCGCTTCCCGTGGTTCGCCTTCTTCACTGGTCTTTGATTCCGGTTCGTCATGGCAGCGGAAGTCTACCGGCTTCCGACGGGTCGTCAACCGGTCCCATCCGAGCGCGCGCGGCGCCCAACTGGCGATCGACTCCCCGGCGGGCAGCCGCGAGCGGGCCCCGGCGATTCTTCGAAATGGACCCGTTCGCGGGGGGGGCGAGTCGCGAGGGCGCATCGGTTCCAAGAGCGGCTTCTGGAGGGCGTTGGAGCGTGTTCCTCCCCTCCTCCGACCAGCCCTCGTTCGACGACCTCGGGATTGTCTCGCATACTTGTGATGAGCGACCCATGCGCGCGAGAGTTCGAAGAAGGCCCGCCCTCGAGAGGGGCGCGCGCCGCGCAGGTGACGGTTGCGCGAGAGAAGGGGGATCGATGTGGTTCGAGTCGGAGCCTATCTTCGATGAGGCCAGAGTGGTCGAAGAATTGGACGGCGATCGCGAGCTCCTGTTCGAGATCGTCGAGCTGTACCGAGAGAAGATTATCGGCTCCTTCGAGAAGCTCTCGGCCCTGCCGCGGGGATCCCGAGAATCACTGCGCATCGCCTCGGACATCGCAGAGCACGCGGCGCGGATCCGCGCCTGTCGGCTCGAGCGTCTGGCGCGAGAGCTCGTGATGCTCGACCCCTCCCCCGGCCCGATCGGCGAGGCGGTCTCGCGTCTCGAGATAGAATACGAGCAGTTCCTCGCCGAGACCCAGCTGATGATCTGAGCTCCCCGGAGCTGCACGGGTTCACCGCCGAGCGGGCTTGCACCCCACCCCCCATCCCGGCAAGATTCGTCCTCCGCCCCGCGCGACCAACTGCAGGGCGACGGGAGGACCGGGACGCATGGGGGCGAGAGCGGAAGGTGGGAACTCGAGCGAGGGAGGGGACTCAGGGACGGGAGGGAATAGCGAAGCGACGCCCGTCGAGATTTCCCCGAGCCGCTCTGCTAGTCCGCGCCGCGTCGGTTCCGAGAATGTCGACAACGCCCTCCTGACCCGATTTCCCGCCGCGAACTTGACCGTCCTCGCGCATCTCTATCGCGGCGAGCTCGCCCGTTCGAACGTCTGGCGTCAGAAGATGGACCTGACCACCCACTGGGCGGTGATCACGACCACCGCCATGGTCTCCCTCTCGTTCACGAATCCCCGCGCCGATCACCTGATCCTGCCGTTCTGCTCCCTGATCATCTTCCTTCTGCTCGTCGTCGAGTCTCGCCGGTACCGTTTCTACGATGTCTGGCGCGCCCGCGTGCGCATGCTCGAGGTGCACTTGATGGTCCCCGCGCTCTACAACGACAAGGCGCTGATCGAGGGGGACTGGCGCGAAGTGCTCTGCAACGACCTGCTGATGCCGACCTACAAGATGGGGACGTGGGAGGCGATCGGACGTCGGCTGGCCCGAACCTACGGCTATCTGTTCGTGATCGCTCTGCTCGCCTGGCTCTACAAGGTGCAGATGGTCGCATCCGAGAGCGCTGAGCTCGATTTCTTCCACGCGTTCGCCACCGGGGGGTTCGCCCCGGAGGTAGTGATCGGTGTCGTCGGAGGGCTCCACGCAGGGCTGCTGATCATCCTCTTCGCGACGCGGCGATCCCGCAATGCGAGCGGAGAGATCCGTCGCAAAGACCCCAACCGCCGCCGCTGGCCGATCTGAGCGAGCGATGCCCCTCTTCGTGAAAGTCTCTCTCGTCTTGTCGACGTTGGTCCTCATCGGGATCTACGTCGGCGTCGCACTGAGAAGAGATCCCAAGCGCCATGTCCCTATCATGATCACCTGCGGGATCGTGGACATTCTGCTCGTCGTTGCGATCGTCGCCATCCGCCACGCCCTGCCGACCGCGATGCACCCCGAGACGTGGATCCTCCGGGTCCATCTCGCCTTTTCGATCCCCGCGCTCTTCTGCTGGTTCGCGGCGTTCATCTCGGGGAGCCAGCGGAGGCGAGGGCGTTGGGTCCGGTTCCACAAGATCAACGCGATCGTGTTCCTGATCTGCCGGACCGGCAATTGGGCGACGAGTTTCTTCGTGTACTAGACCGAGGAACTCACGGCCTTCGCCAGCGGTCCGCCTCCGCCTTCGCGCCCCGCTTCTCGAGCATCTCGATCAGTGGCGCTCGCAACTCCTCCATCGGCGGGATCCGGCCGAGCAGCATCGTGCACAGCCCTTCCGCATCTTCGTTGCGCCCGAGCGCACACAATGCCGCAACCGCCCCGAGCGGAGGGCGGGGATCGAAGGAGAGCACGCTCGAAGCGCGGCTGTACCAGGTCAGCGCAACTCCGTGTGCGCCGAGCTCGGCGTGGACTCGGCCGAGTTCGAGCAGGCTCTCGGCATCCCCCGGCCCTCCGGTGAGCCGCTCCTCGAGGAGCGAGATCCGCTGCTTTCCTTCGAGGATCCGGCGGTATCTCTCCCACGCGGCTTCGCTCTCCACGGTGCGATCGAGGCGACCGAGCGCGAGCGCCCGGTTGTACGCGGCGCCGTGGTGGAGGGGATCGACGCCGAGCACCTCCGAGAGCGCGGTCTCCGCCTCGGCGTCGCGACCGTGTGCGATGTCGAGGAGCGCGAGTCGGTAGCGCGCACGCTGGAATCCGGAGTCGATGCGGAGGGTCTCGCGGAACGCGTCGACGGCGGCGTCATCGTCCCCGAGCGCCTGACGGGAGAGTCCGATCCCGAACGACCCCTGTGCGCGCCGCTGGGGAGTCTCTGCACTCCGCATCGCCTCGAATACCTCGATCGCTTCGTCGTGCCGATCGAGTCCCTGGAGCGCACGCCCGTAGTTGAACAGTTTTCCCTGGTACGTCCCATCGAGTGCGACCGCACGGGCGAACGCCTCGACCGCCTCGGCGGGTCGATCGAGCGCGAAGAACGCCTCCCCGTGGAGTGCGTGCAACCCGGGATCGTCGGGAAACTGTTCGAGGTGCGGTCGAATCGCCTCGAGAGCCTGTACCGCCTGTTTCGCGACGAGGAGTTCGCGGATCGAGTTGCGAATGGCGAGAAGCGGAGTGGGATCTGCCTGGGACGCAGCAACCGTGGACCAGGCGAGGACGACAGCGATCAGCAGGGGGAGCGATCGCGATCTTGGGATCGTCTGGGGGAGAATCGTCATGCGGTCCGTCCTGCAGAAGGTCGGCCCGATGGTAGCACGCCCAGAGGACCCCGGTGAAGCCGCGCGAGCGCAGGACCAGTGGAGCACAGGAAACCACGCATGAAAAAAACCCGCCGGGCCGGGCCCGGCGAGTTTGCACGTTTCGAATGGGCGATACTGGATTTGAACCAGTGACTTCTACCGTGTGAAGGTAGCACTCTAGCCGCTGAGTTAATCGCCCGTGGTTCGCCGAACCGAATGCCCCTGTGACCGACGCCGTGAGGACCAGCACGCCACTTCTCCGCGTCGTTTGGCACCACGGCTAGTCGGTCTTCTGAGGCCACGCTGAACGAATTCTCCAACGCGTCAGCGGTGGAATCGAAAAAATGCCGAAGAGAGGACTCGAACCTCCACCCGCGTTGAAGCGGACTAGGACCTGAACCTAGCGCGTCTGCCAATTCCGCCACTTCGGCAAGGGCGGGGGAGTCTAGGGGCGCCCTCGGGGGCTGTCAAGCGGGGGGCAGAACGCAAGTCATGGGGGCCGCAGGACTTCCCAGATTCCCTCCCCGCTGCCCGCTATGGTAGAACTGCGTGCTTCGCCGCGGTGGTCGCGGGAAGAGTGGAGCGCCCGGACGTGAAGATCATCGCCCAGAACAAGAAGGCCAGGCGGGAGATCGCGATCGAGGACAACCTCGAGGCGGGACTCGTCCTCACCGGCAGCGAAGTGAAGTCGCTGCGGGCGGGCAAGGTCTCGATCGCCGAGGCGTACGTGCGCCTCCGCGAAGGGGAGCCGTTCCTCCTCAAGGCGAACATCGCCGAGTACACCCACGGCGGATACTCGAATCACGAGCCGCTGCGCCCGCGCAAGCTGCTCCTGCACAAGCGTGAGATCAACAAACTGCGGGTCCGGACCGAGCAGAAGGGGCTGACCGTCGTGCCTCTGCGGATCTACTTCAACGACAAGGGGAAGGTGAAGCTCGAGATCGGAATCGGTCGAGGGAGGAAGCTCCACGACAAGAGAGATGCGGAGAAGAAGCGCGAGGCGTCGCGCTCGATCGAGCGGGCGCTACGCCGCGAATGATCTTCTTGCCATGCCCGGTCGCCGATGCGGGCCCGTCTGCTGCGTTGCGGGGCTCTTCCCGATCCTCAGCGACCCGCAGGGGTCGCCTCCGGTCGGGAAGAACCCCGCGCCTTACAGACGAACCCTCCTCGACGACCTCGGCGTGGTCAGTGAGAAGGAGGAGAGCGCCTCTGGTTTTCCCGAGTCGCTTTCCCGATCGCCCGGCGAGGGTAGGATGATCGGCAGCGTCGCCGGCCGCAGCATCAGAGGAGTGCCGCGTCATTCGAGAGTGCTGGCCAGCGGCGACCTTGCGGAACAGCTGGAAGGGGGCGAAACGGTTTCGACCGGACGGAAAAAGGTAGAGTTGCAGGCGGAGGTTGTCAGGAGGCCTCCTTAAACCCCTGGCAAACATTTTTAACTGCGAACAACAATTTCGCACTAGCTGCCTAGTGTAGCTCCTTCCCCCGCCTGCCTGCCCGGGGCGGGCGGTGGGGAGGTCATCGATCCGGGCTGGCTCGAAAGGTCTGCGCCGTAGGACCCTAGAGCGAGAATCACTTCGGCCCTCATGACAACGGAGCCTGTTCGTCGGGGCCGGTCATGCGGTAACAAATGACGAACTATGCCTGTAGACGCTCTACTGGACACGTTTCGGGACCCGGGTTCGACTCCCGGCGCCTCCACCATTTTCTTCGGAGCGCCTTGCTCCGATCGGCAACGGCCCGCCGGGGCGACTCGGCGGGCTGCGGTCTTTTTCAGCCTCGGGAGGCTCGACCGGCGGTCTGATGCCTGGCACCGGCGACGGCGTCTCGGCGCGCCTTCAGGCCGTTGCCTTGACCTCGGGCACCGGCCGCAGGATCGCGAGCACTACGACAGCAACGATCGCCAGCCCCGCGCTCGTCAGGAAGGCGGCCCGGCTGCTGGCCAGCTCCCAGATCGAGCCGAACAGCACGCTCGCCGCCAAGGTCAGGATACCGAGCGTGAAGTGGTACCAGCCGAACGTCGTCCCCCGCCGCCCCCTCGGCGCGAATTCTGCGATCAGCGCCTTCTCGGCTCCCTCGGTCAGGCCGTGGTACAGGCCGTAGACGAGGAACAGCCCCCAGATCGCCGCCTGGCTCTCGGCGAAGGCGAACCCGGAATACACGGCGGCGTACAGCAGCCAGCCTGCAGCGATGACCCGGCGCCGCCCGACTCGGTCGGCGAGCCGCCCCCCCGGGATGGATGCCACCGTTTTCACGACATGCAGGCCCATCCAGAGGAGCGGCAGCGTGGCCAGCGGTGCACGGGTTCCGCCCGCCTTGAGCAGCAGGAAGACGTCGCTCGCATTGCCGAGCGTGAACAGGCCGAGCGGCACGAGGAAGCGTAGGAGCGGCCGGTCACCGCGGAGCGGCGAATCCAGCGCGGGGTCGGGTTCTTCGGCCGCGTCGTCGTCGTCCGGGTCCGGGTCCGCTTCCTCTACACCCAGCCACACCACCAGGACGGCCGCAGCGCCCGGAATCGCCGTCAACCAGAACAGTAGGCGCAGATCCTGCGAGACGAAGGCCAGGAAGCCCGCGGCCAGGAGGGGACCCAGCACGGCCCCCGCGTGGTCCATCGCGCGGTGGAGCCCGAAGGCAGCTCCTCGATTGCGCTCGGCGACGGACGCGGCGAGGAGCGCGTCGCGGGGGCTCGTCCGGATCCCCTTGCCCGTCCGATCCGCGATGCGCACGGCGAGCACGTGCCAGGTGGCCGTCGCCGCGGCGACAAACGGTCGCGCGCACGACGAGATGAAGTAGCCCGCGACGATCAACGGGCGGTTGCGGCCCAGGCGATCAGCCCAACGGCCGGACAGGAGCTTGAGTACGCTGGCCGTCGCCTCCGCCAGCCCCTCGATCCAGCCCAGGGCGAGCGCTCCCGCTCCGAGCGTGCTCGTCAGGAACAGGGGCAACAGCGGCATGATCATCTCGCTCGCCGTGTCGGTGAGGAGGCTAACCAACCCGAGGAGAACGACGTTGCGAGTCAACCACGAAGGCACCGGCCGTCGTTTTTCCGACGGGGACATGGCGCCAGCGCTGCCGGGATGGTCCTCGCACATTCGGACCTAGGTGACACGACCCGGCGATCGATGCAACGCACTCGCGGATGAGCCGGGTGCCGGCGACCGGCATCCCGTCCTTCCGCTGGCGCCACTTCGCCTCGCAGAGTGGACGGATGAGGGGATGCATGGCATGCTTTTCCGGGCCCCTGGCCCCCGAGTCCTGCGGTCGGCTGGTGGGCTCAGCCCGAGTTCCGAAGGGGAAATCGTTGGAAGTGACCGAGAGCTCCCGCGGCCAGCCACTCCATAGCGACCTCGCAGGCGACCCCGAGATGCAGTATCTCCTCGAGTTCTTCGTCGAGAGGCTCCCCGATCGAGCCCGCAGCATGGTCGTCGCGCTCGATTCCGGGGACCTGGAACAGCTCAAGGTTCTGGCGCACCAACTCAAGGGCGCCGCTGGGAGCTACGGCTTCTTCCCGATCACCGATCTCTGTCGCGATCTCGAAGCGCGCGTCGTCGCCGAGATGAGCGCCGACGAGATCCGCACCGCGATCTCACTGGTCGCCGAGCTCTGCAACCGAGCCACCCACCTTCCTCCTGGGTGAGCGTTGCCCGGCGTTGTCTCCTCCTCGACCGGCGATCCGCTCTCCCCAGCGCCGCTGGCCTTCTCATCTCATTCTTGCGTCCGGCACCTCCTCGAAGCCCTCGAAATCGGGTATTCGGGTAATCGGGTGATGGGATTGGCTCGCCGCAGGTGATGCCTGTCCCGGACGCTCGTCGGTACTCCGAACGGTTCCGCACGACTGCCTTGTCGAATAATAGGTGGATCAGCGAGCGAACGTCCGGGACAGGCATCACCTTCGTCGAGCCAGTCCCATCATCGCATCACCCCATCACCCATCTTCAGCTAGTCAAATCAACCACTAGAGGGCTTCGAGCTGATCCTCAACGGGCGAGGGGGTGATGGACTGGCTCGCCGAAGGTGATGCAGAATTTGGGACCATTATCGTGAGGGGACTGGCCTTCTCATCTCATTCTTGCGTCCGGCACCGCCTCGGAGCCCTCTGCGTGGTTGGTTTTTCTGGGAGAAAGGGGGAGTGGGGCTGCTTCGTTCCGGCGCTCCGCCGCGCTATCCTTCCTCCGGATGGAAGGAGGATGGTTGAAACGGCGTCGCGCGGGTCGGACCGGCGGAGTGTTGATCTGGAAGCCGGTCGGGATCTCTTCCCGGGGGGCGCTCGAGGTCGCCGAACGGGCGCTCGACGCAGGTCCCCTCGGGCACACGGGGACCCTCGATCCGCTCGCCGAAGGGCTTCTGCTTCTTCTCGGCGGCGAGGCCCGGAAGTTCCAGGCGCTCCTGACCGACCACGACAAGAGCTACCGCGCCGAAGTCACACTGGGCATCGTGTCGGAGAGCGAGGACGCCGAAGGACCCCTCTACTGTCCTGTTCCGCGACCCGAGCTGCCCGCCCGCTCGCAGATCGTGAGCGCGCTCGGTCGTTTTGTCGGCGGTTACGATCAGACCCCCCCGCAGCACTCCGCGGTGCACGTCGACGGCGAACGGGCGTGGAAGCGCGCTCGGCGGGGTGAACAAGTCGTCATGGAGGTGCGGGCGGTTCGCATCGAGAGGGTCGAACTCATCGAGTGTGACCCCCCGACCTGTCGGCTTGAGATCGAGTGTGGGCCAGGGACGTACATCCGGTCTCTCGTCCGCGATCTCGGAGAAGATCTCGGGTGCGGGGCCTACCTCTCCGGCCTCGCTCGGACCGGGCTCGGGAGCTTTCGGGGGTCCGAAGCGGTCGCGCTCGAGACGATCACTCCCGCGGCGTGGCTGTCCCTCGAGACCTTGCTCGCTCCGATTCCACGTCTGGATGTTCCGCCGGACCTTCGCGAGCGACTCGCTGTCGGGCAGCGCGTTCCTCTCCCGGAGCCGAGGGAGGAGCGTCCCGAACCCGGCGTTCGCGTGATCTGGAGCGAAGGGGTCGTCGTGGGGCTCGGCGAGGTCCGAGGGGGGATCATCCAACCGAAGCGGTGGCTGCGCGGGCGCTGATCGCGTCTCGATAGACCGCCAGAGTCTCGGCGATGGTGCGTGTGCGGGACAACGCCGTGGCGCGCTCGGCCGCTCTCCCGGCCCGGCGGACCCGTTCCGAAGGATCGGCAAATGCGCGCAGCTGCGCATCTTCGTCGGGTCCCCCGCACCAGAACGCACCGTCCGCGGGGAGAACCTCTTCGGCGGTCTCGCTGCGCCTCGCCACGATCGGGCAGTGTCGCATCGCCGCTTCGACGAGGGGGATCCCGAATCCCTCGGTGTCGGAGAGCTGGACCAGTGCCGCCGCGCCCCGCATCCGGCGGTCGAGAGTACCGTCGTCGATGTGACCGAGCCAACGGATGCGATCGCGGACCTCCTCGGGCAGCGATGCGAAGAAAGCCGCGGCGCATTCCGAGTCCGCACTTCCGCACCAAGCAACCCTCGGTCCCAGCCCGGTGACCGACTGGAGCCGTGCGAGGAACGGAGCGATGCGCTCGCTCCGCTTTCGACGACTGGGGCCGCCGACCACGAGCAGCTCACTCCCATCTCCGATCGGCGCCTCGGCGCTCGCCGGTAGAGCCGGCCAGAGCGGAACATCGACGACTCGCTCGGGGAGGAGTTCCAACCGTTCGACGAGGGCCCTGCGCACAGCACCGGTGTGTGTGATCACCCGAGTCGCGCAGCGGGCGATTCGCCGGAGGAAACGCTGCTTCCGTGCGATGAAGCTCGCGGTCGCATGGTCACCGCGATCGAGGGCGGAGAGATCGTGCACCGTCACCACGACCGATCGGGGGGGGCGTCGAGGAAGCCGGAGGTCAGGGGCGTGCAGAACGTCGAAGCCGGTGGGGCGAGCCCAGTCGAGCCAGCGAGTCACCTTCTGATCCGGGAAGAGGGCGGGCGGATCTCCCTGTCGCCACCGGGAAGAGCGGCACAGGAGAGTCAGCGCGATCTCGGGTTCGGCGCCGAGACCATCGACCAGTCCTCGAATGTAGCGCTCGACCCCACTCGGGCGGGGATCGACCGCAGACGAGATGTCGATCGCGACCCGCAGCCGGCGTGCTCCGACCTCCGATCGCATCAGGGCTTTTCTAGTCGGATTCCGTCGAGGTAGATCGTCTTCGGGTGCGAGGGAGGGATCACCATCAGGGAGACTCCGGTGACGTCCTTCCAATCGACGCTGTTGTTCTTCGTGATGTCCTTCCACAGGTCGACCCTGACATGGTGCCAACCCGGCTTCTCGACCGTGATGTGGTGGAGGATGCAGCGGGTCTTCAGGATTTCGGTTCCCATGAAAAATCCCCCGGGCCCGCCTTCCTCGACTCCGAAGTAGAGAGTGAACTTCCCGAAGTTTTCGTCCGTCGAGAACAGGTGAATCTCGAGATAGCGGTACTCTTCGATCTTGGTGCCCTCGAACGCGCCGAGAGGGAGCATCCCGAACGCCATTCCGGCGAACCCGGGCCCCTCGCCCGATCTCCACTTCAAGGACCCCTCTCCCTCCTGGATGAACTCCTTGTCGGAGTTCAGAGAGGCGCTGGGCGGACGCTTCTCCTTCACGAGGGCTTCGGGTTCGGGGGACTTCTCTTCGAAGTTCGCGATCCAGTAGAACAGTCCCGCTTCGATCGTCTCGCGCAGAGGCTTGAGGTGGCTCGAAAGCGGAGTGTCGCCGTGGGTCCGTTCGAGTTTCTCTAGCTCGTTGTAGGACGGACGCCACTTCTCTTGCTGGATCCCCTTCTCGATCTTGGTGAGATTCTTCGCTCCCTTGCACGCCTTCACGTACGCGGCGATCTGTTTCTTCGCATCGTCCTTCGCGCCCTTCTTCGCGTCCTTGAACGACTCCTCGGCGGCGTCGAATTCCCCGCTCTCGAACTGTGCGACTCCCTCCGTGTAGGCAGCGGTCGCCTCCGGCGAGGCGAACCCTTCGGGCGGTGGGGGAGTCTCGTCATCGGTGAAGGATGGCCCGGGGGCCAGGGTGAGCAGTAGGGAGATCGCGACGGAGAGGAGCGACATCGCCGAGTCCTTCCAGACTTTCGCCTGCATGCGACGGGGGGTCGGGGTCCAGGGTGCGGGTTGGCCGGAGATAGTATCCGCGGAGGTGCGTTCGATGCGAGCATCGATCCGGACGGTGCGATGGCCGCCGCGGATCCCCCTCGGTATCCTCCGACCGCTGGGAGGGAGGCACCGTTGGTCGAAGCGCCGAGGCGGGGTTCATGGGCGGCGTTCTCGCTGGTCACCGTCCTGATCGGACTCTCCGCCTGCGATCGGTCCCCCGACGTGGAGCAGAACCCCGTCCCCCGACGGGGAGGGCCGGACCGTCCCCGCGTGATTCGTGACCGTGCCGAGCTTCCCCCGCCGTCTCCGGACCTCGAGAAGCGAGAGCAGCGAGTCCTCGCGGCGTGCGTCCGCTGCCACCTCCCCCCTCCCGCCGACGCGCTCCCGCGAGCAGCCTGGGCAGCGCAGATCATCGCGATGACCGTGCTCCCGCCGCGCACCGATGTCGACATGCTGACCCCTCGTGAAGTCGCCGACGCGATCGCCTGGTACGAGGAGCGCGCTCCCGAGGAGTGGCGCGCGATCGCCCCGTCCTCGGCGCCGGACCCGCCGATCTATCGCATCGCCGAATTCACCCCCGCGGGCCTCGAGGGGGAGCGGATCCCCGCGGTTTCGTTCTTGGAGTTCGCTCCTCCCGGAGGCGCCGGCGCCCCCGCGCTCCTCGTCGCGGAGATGCGGTCGCGAACACTGCTCCGCCTCCCGGTCGGTGCACTGGCGCCCACCGATCTCGTCCTCGACACCCCCGGATGGAACTACCCGGTGCACATCGCGCACGCCGACCTCGATGGGGATGGGCAGCTCGATCGAATCGTCGCGGGGATCGGCGGGATGAACCCGACCCGGGAGGAGCTCGGCAGTGTTCAAGTGCAATTCGCGATGACGGGTCCACTCCAGACGGTGGGCCCGCGCCTCGCCCGAGTGACCGATGCCCAGGTGGGGGATTTCGACGGCGACGGCGATCTCGATCTCGTCGTCGCCGCCTTCGGGTGGCGGGGAGAGGGGCGTCTCGTCTGGTTCGAGCGGACCGAAGGATTCGCCTTTCGGCTGCGCACGATCGATGAGCGCGATGGGTTCGTTCACG
The DNA here is from genome assembly GCA_032128395.1 of Planctomycetota bacterium. Lineage (GTDB taxonomy): Bacteria > Planctomycetota > UBA8108 > UBA1146 > UBA1146 > JAQBGV01. The sequence goes on from JAQBGV010000156.1 coordinate 24,819, forward strand.
CGATCCCCAGTGACCTCGATGGCGACGGCGATCTCGACATCGTCGCAGTCCTCGCCCAGGAGCACGAGGAGACGATCCTGTTCGAGAACCAAGGACCTGGTCGATTCACTCCCAGAGTCATCGAGAAGGCGCCGCACCCGGGGTGGGGAAACTCTGGGCTCGAGTTGGTCGATCTCGACGGCGACGGGGACACCGACCTGCTCGTCAGCCACGGCGACACGCTCGACGTCCCGGTCGTGAAGCCCTACCACGGCGTCCGTTGGCTCGAGAATCGCTCGTCCGGTGCCGATCTAGAATTCGTCCCGCACGAGATCGGAACCCTCCCCGGCTGCGAACGCGCCGTCGCGGGCGATGCCGATGGAGATGGCGACCTCGACGTCGTCGCGGTCGCGTTCCTTCCGCAGGTCGATCCCTCCGAGTGGCGAAAGTACTCCGTCGACAGCGTCGTCCTCTTCGAGCGGAAGGATGGCGCGTGGATCCGCCACAGCCTCGAGAAGGGGAACCCACTCCACCCTGCCGTCGCCATCGGTGATCTGGACGGGGACGGGGACGCGGACATCGCGGTGGGGAACTTCGTGTGGCTGGATGATGGAGGGACGCCTCGACAGCGGCGGGACTATCTGACGGTGTTCTACCGCGAGTAGTCAGCCACCGGGCTGCTCGTCGCCTCCCTCTCCCGACTCCGGCGGTGTCATCGTCGGTGGACCATCCGGCCAGATCTCGAGATCCTCGACGAGCTCCCTCCGCAGCTTCACCTCCTGCTCGTCCGGAGGAAACGGCTTCGAGCGGTCGACCTCTGCGAGCAGGGTTCTTGCGGGGCCTGGGCGGTACATCCGCCAGAGAACTCTCGCTTCGAGGAGTCCGTAGAGGGACCGCCTGGGTTCGATCCTGCGCGCCGCTTCGTAGTTCATCCGGGCTTTCGGATACTGTCCCGCCGATTCGAGCATCTGTCCGAGCATCGCGCGCGGCGGGGCGTAGTGCGGGTCGGCTGCGATCGCGCGCTCGAAGGAGGGAAATGCTTCGTCGGGTCGACCGGTGCCGAGGAGCAGGGCGCCGAGTGAGTTCCAGGCGAGCGAGAAGTCGGGATCTGCTTCGACCGCGCGGCGAAAATGACGCTCCGCCTCGGGGAGGTCCTTCGCGATCAACGCCAGACTGCCGAGCTGCACTTCTGCGGGGGGATGGACCGGGTCGAGCAGGAGTGCACGCTGGTACCACCCGCGTGCTCCTTCGATATCGCCGTTCTGCTCGAGGGCGAATCCGAGAGCGACTGGATCGATCACGTAGTCGTCGAATCTCTCCCGCCAGCCGTGCGGATCCCAGCCGAGGAGAGCCGCGAGGAAGAGCGTGCCCCCGGCGAGCAGGGCGCGACGTCGGGTCGGCGCGGTGCGATCGAAAATCGACGCGAGGACTGCGCCCGCAGGAATCGCCCCGAGAGCGAGCAGAGGCACTCGGTATCTGGCCGCGACGAAGAAGGCGAGCGGGATCGCCGCCTGCGTCGCGATGACGCCGAGCAAGAGGGCGCGCCGACGGAGTAGGACCCCGGAGAAGATGAGCCCGGTCAAGATGAGAGGGATCACGACCCCGCTCCGGCCGGGCAAGAATCGCAGCGACCACGATCGTCTTCGCTCCTCGACGAAACTCTTGTTGTTCGGGATATCGGTGGAGTGGACGAGGGCGTGCAACTTCGTCGCGATTCGACCGACCGCGTGCCGGAGGTGCGACAACTCCTCGAGGCCTTGTCCGTAGTAGTGGGCGGATCGTTCGGAAGGGCGATCGAGGTGTCTGGCTTCGAGGAGCAGGGCGGTCCAACGGGGGCCGGCGGGGACCGAGGTCAGCCCGTCCGCTCCCACTCCACCCCCCCTTCGATTCCCGATGTAGAAGTTGACCCCCCCGTTCGACGAGATCAGCACTCGGTCTTTCCCGAAGCGCAGATTCGCCAGTGTCACGGGGAGGACCACTATCACCGCTGCCGCGAGAACGAGCGCGCCGTCGCGCACCCGCCGCTTCGTCGATCCGGAGCCGAGCCAAGGCGCGAGCGCGAACACGGGTATCGACACGAGCATCGTCGCCCGGGTGATCGCAGCGAGTCCGGCGGCTGCACCGATCGCGAGCCAGGTCGACGACATGGACTCCTCGGTGGCGGCGAGGGCGAGCCGCAGCGTGCCGATCGTGAGAAAGACGTAGAGCGTGGTGTCGAGGATCTGCGCGCAGTAGTAGACGGGGAGGAAACCGAGGGCGTGCACCGCCCCCGCGAAGATGGCGGGTCGCCGACCTGCGAGTCGGAGAGCGATCGCTGCGATCAGAACTGCGGTCCACGAGTCGAGCAGGGCCTGCCCGACCTTCACCACCCAGGAGAAGCGAGGTTCGGGGCCGGGATTCGGTTGTTCGGATCCTATTCCGAGCGCGATGCCGATGCTCAAGAGATGGGGGTAGAGCGGCGGCTTCCAGTACGGCTTCTCGTTGGGGATCCCCACGCGAACGATTTTTCGCGCGTCCTCGACGTTGGTGCGTTCGTCGACGACCGGGTTCGCGAACCAGGGATCGTTGTGCGAGAGATCGGCGAGAACGACGGCTCTGAGGAGGAGTGCGCCGAGGAAGATCACGGCGGCGGTCCTGGCAGAGAGCCCGATCCGAGCAGGGTGCGACGGCAGGCCGGCCGAGATCGAGTCCGGGGTCACGCTGTCGGGGAGATCGTCTCCGAGGGGGGGACCGTCGTCAGGCGTGGGTTCCCTTTCGCCCGAAGCGCTCAACACTGCGCCCCCGCTCTCCGCCTACAGTCCCTTCTCGAGCCGAAAGGGTCCGCTGACACCGCAGATCTGCTCGATGCTCCCGGCGGTGTCGTGGTTCCCGAGGAACTCCTCGATCTCCCTGCCGTCCCGGGTCGTTTCGATTCGGAAGGTCGCACCGCCGCTGGCGAAGAATCCGATCGTCTGCAAGTTCCGGTCGTAGACCCGGACCAAACTGACGTCCTCTCCGGGGTTGCCGATGGCGGCCTCACCGAGGATCGCGACGAGATCGCCGTGGCCGGGGCGACCGGGGGTATCGATGAACACCTTGGAGTAGAGCTGCGGCGTTTCGATGGGGGGGAGCGGCTGGGTGGGTTCGTGAGGCGGAGCCCCGGCGCAACCGGCAAACAGGGAGGCGAGGGCGATCAGCAGGACCGCACGCCCCACGATGGTCGGGCTCGAAGTGCGGGAGGACCAGGAGGGGTGAAGGAATCCAGTCATCTCCACGAGGAACTGCCTTTCGGGCGGACGGTTGCGGTCTGTATGCGCGACGACCCTCGCGAAGGGGATCGCGGGGAAACACTTTCTCGACGGACTGCAAGGTGCGCAGTGTAGCATCCGCGGTCTGGAGAGTTGAGCCCGCGTCGGGTCGAGAAAGGGGCGAGATGGAGATCCTGGCCTGGGCCCTGGCGTTGATCGCGGGTGCTCTGGGGATGCTCGCCGTTCCGTTCGGACTCCCGGGGCAGTACTTCCTCCCGGTGGTGGCCGGATTGTGGCTGCTCCTCCCCGTCGATCCGAGCGCCGATCCGTTCACCATCAACCAGGTGATCGGAATGGCGATCGTCGGGGTCCTCGCCGATGTGGTCGAGACGATCTCCGGGATCGTGGGGGGGCAAAAGGCGGGAGGGAGCCGTCGCGCCGCCTGGGGCGCTTTCTTCGGTGGCTTCGCGGGGGCGATCATCGGGACCCTCACGATCCCGATTCCGATCGTCGGAAGCCTCGCCGGAACTCTTCTCGGGTCTTTCCTCGGGGCCGCGCTCGCCGAGTACTCGATCGAGAAGCATCGGGAAAGAGCTGCTCGGGTCGGGACGGGAGCGATGATCGGTCGCCTGATCGGCATTCTGGTCAAAGGTGCGATCTCGGTCGGACTCTTCGCCTACGCGGTGATCACGATGCTCGGCCTTGTTTGACCCACCCGGACGATACTGCACTGGCGCTCCTGCCGCGGCTTCAGCAGCGCATGTAGCGTCTTCGGACCGCTCTGCTCGCCCCATCGGCCCCCGGCCGTTCGAAATCTCTTCAAGTTCCCGCGAATCGATTCCGATAGCGACAAAGACCACCCCGGCCGGGACTACCGGATATTGGGTGGACCGGAGCGCGGGGTGGCTCTCGAACGAAGGGAGCCGGCGACCCCGCGTCCAGATGCGCTCGCCAGGGAAAGGCTCGCGATGGAGTTCAAGGAGTATCTCGCGATCATCCGCAGGCGGTGGCTCCTGTTCTTCCCCATCTTCCTGCTGATTGTCGGGGCCCACATGACCTGGGCCTCGTACCTCCAGAAGAACCGGTTCGTCGCCACCAGCAAAGTGGTGATCGGGAACGAAGACGCGCCGATGGTCAGTGGCATCGAGAGTTTTCCGACGAGCCCGTGGAAGGGTCTCTCTCGGAACACCAAGGAAGCCACCCTCGGCGACTACCCCGTCCTACGCCGAGCGGCCGAACTCGCCCGCGGGGATCTGCCGTTCCTGAGCCCCCAGTTCATCGACGGGAAATTGAGCTCCCGAGTCGATGAAGGGGTCGATCAGATCCGCGCCATCTACGGGGACGGTGAGGAGTCGCTCGAGCAGCTGATCACCGACATCCACGGGCAACTCGACCTCAAGGCCCTCTCCGACGGCCAGATCGTCGCGATCACCTGCGAGGGCACGGACCCGGTCAAGCCTCTCGTCTTCTCGTGGGCGGTCTCGGAGGCTGCGAGCCAATTCCACAACGAGAAAGCGCGCGAGAACGTCTCCCGCTACCTCAGCGAGCTCGAGGTCCGGATCGTCTCCGCCGAGGCCGACTTCGAGGCGAGCCAGATCGAACTCGCCGCCGCCCAGCAAGAGACGGGGATCGCGAACTTCGACGACAAGCAGCGGGTGATCCTCGACTCGATCTACCGCATCGAGGAGCAGGACTCGCGCCTGCAGGCGAATATCCGAAAGAACGACCGTCTCATTCAATACCGCCTCCAACAACAGGCGTTCGGGGGACGTGCCGAGGCTCCGAACCCCTCCCGCATGGTGGAGGACCCCGAAGTCGGGCGAATTCGCGCCAAGCTGATCGAAGCCAAGATCGACCTCGACACCAAGCTCGGGACTCTCTCGAAGGTCAATCCCGTGGTCATCCGGTCGCAGGCCGTCGTGGCGGGGCTCGAGAAGCTGCTCGGAGAGTCGCAGGATCGAATCCTCGCCGATCGCTATCAAGACTTCACCTACCAGACGAACGATCTGATCAAAGAGAACACCCTGCACTCTCTCGATCGCCAGGTGTTCGCAGAGCGGACCGCCGAGCTGAATCAGCAACTGATCGATCTGAACGGGCAGCGTCAGGAGTATGCGCCGGTCGAGTTTGCGTTCGGGCAGAGCAAGCAGCACCTTCAAGACTTGCGGTCGACCGAGAAGCAAGCGCAATGGATCGCCGCGGGACAGCTGGGGACCGTGCTGGTCCACGATCCGGCGATGCGGGTGAGTCCGCTGATGCGCGGTGGCAATGGCCTCGGTCCCTTGAGCCTCACCATGCTGATGGCGTTCATCTTTGCGCTCGGAATCGTCTACGTGGTCGAGTACGTCGACACCCGGGTGAAGAGCGAGCACGACATCCGCCGCTACCTGAACCTGCCGCTCCTCGGCATCATTCCGAAGGAGTCCGGCCCGAGCCGGGTCCTCACGGATGCACCGCCCCAGAGCGAGATCTCGGAGAAGTTCAATACCGCCGCGACGCTGATCATGAGCGCCTCCCGCGAGCTGAACCTGCGAAGCCTGATGGTCTGCAGCGCGATCGCCCGGGAGGGAAAGACCACGGTCTCGGTCAACCTCGCGGTCGCGCTCGCCCGCAAGGGGGCGAAGGTGGTGCTCCTCGACGGCGACCTCCGTCTGAGCCAGGTGCACAACATCCTCGGCGTGGCGAACCATACGGGCCTCTCGAACCTGCTCGACGGACGCGTGAGCTCCGAGCGGATGATCGAGGGTGTCATGAGCGACGACGACTACGCCGGTCGTGCCCCCTCGGCGATGGGTGTGGTGCAGCGGACGCGCGTGCCGAACCTCGATGTGATCACGAGCGGTCCGGCGACCGTCGACCCGGTACTGCTCCTCGAGTCGGGACGTCTCCAACGAGTCGTCGCCGAGCTGAAGCAGCAGTACGACTTCGTGATCTTCGACACGCCGCCGATCAACAAGGTCGGCGACGCGCTGACGATCTCCTCGGTGGTCGACGGCAGCGTCTTCGTCGTCGGTTCCGGCCAGGCGGAGCAGCAGGATGTCGCCTGGGCGAAGCACCTGCTCTCGAACGTCCAGGCGAACGTCCTCGGCGTCTTCCTGAACAAGTTCTCGAAGCAGCGCGGCGGCGAGTACTACTACTACTACTCGGACAGCAAGCGTCGGAAGCGGTCCCGAACCTTCGCGTGAAGACGGGGAGCGATCAGCGAGCAGCGGTCAGCGAGAAGCGGTCAGCGGTCAGCGGAGGTTCCGCGGATCGCTGACCGCTTTTCTCGTTGCCGGCTCAGTCGCACTGGTTGGTCTCGCACCCAAGCGTCGCCCCTCCCGGGATCGCGCCGCACGCGGGAAACGGGGGGACCCGGCGGGGGCCCCGCAGCGAACAGGTGTTGAAAGAGTGCGATCGAATCGGCGATGTCCACCGCGCTCGAGGTATTGAATCTGCGGACTCGAGGCAGACCCTTCGCCTTTCCGCGTTCGTGGGCCAAGGCTACGAACTAGGGTCTGAGGTGCTACGGGGCGCATCCGTGGCATCGGATGGGGATGGGCCGCATCCGCGAAGGATCCGATCGACCGAGAGCGGGTCCAAGGATACGATCCCGACTCCTCCGGGCGATTAGCTCAGTTGGCTAGAGCGCTACCCTTACAAGGTAGATGTCACTGGTTCGAGTCCAGTATCGCCCACCAGAGATGAACCCTTTGAGGGTTTATCTCTGGTGGTTTCTTCAGGGGGCTCGCTGAAGGCCC
>JAQBGV010000157.1:0-17092 GCA_032128395.1 Planctomycetota bacterium
GCGATGGCGAGCTTCGCGGCGCTCGGGGACGTCATCCTCGCGGAACCAAAGGCATTGGTCGGGTTCGCGGGGCCGAACGTGATCAAGCAGACGATCAACGCGGATCTGCCCTCCGGTTTCCAGTCATCGGAATTCAACCTTGCGCACGGGTTCATCGATCGGATCGTGGACCGGCAGGACCTGCGCGAGACGTTGATGCGCCTGCTCGCCCACCTCTGTCCGCAGAGTTGAGGGCCCGGTGGATTTCGTCGCACACTCCCCCGAACTCGAGGAACCGCTCCTCTCCCGGTGGGAGCTCTCCTCCTCGGACTCGCGTGTCCGGGTGATCGAGTCTGCCTTGTCGATGCTGGAGGAGGCGCTCGCGCTCGATGAGCGAGATCGGTTCGTCGCGAGGCTCTGTCTCGACGAGGCGCTCACGAACGCCTGCGAACACGGCGCGAACCCCGAGGGCGACCCAATCCACTTCGAGCTGAGGGCGCTCGCCCCATGTTGGGTCTTCCGGGTCCGGGACTCCGGGCCAGGATTCCGCGCCGAGGACCTGACCGATCCTGTCGCCGAGCCCTACGGCGATCGGGGACGGGGTCTCGCGATCCTCGATGGGTACGCGGAGCAGCTGGTGATCGCCGAAGGAGGGCGCGAAGTCACCGTCCGGGTTCGTGTGCGCGGTGGGGCCGAGTGAGGGTCCTTCTACTCGGCTCGGGTACGTCGGTTCCCGGGAGTCGCCTGGCGCCTGGGATTCTCGTGCAGGGGGAGCAAGACGCCTTCCTGATCGACCCCGGTCCGGGGGCGACCCACCGACTCGGTCGCGCGGGGATCGAGCCGACCGAGGTCGACGACATTCTCATCACCCACTTCCATCCGGATCACGTGACCGACCTCGTCCCCTTCCTGTTCTGCCTGAGGAATCCTCGTTATCACTCTCCGAAGCTCCCGCGGCTGATCGGTCCGCCCGGTCTGACCGAGTTCTATCGCGCTCTTCGAGGACCGTTCGCGCCGTGGTTGCCCGAACCCGGTGACTCGCTCGAGATCATCGAACTCGGCGGGGATGAACTCAGAAGCGGCAGATTCTGCCTCCGGGGGGAGTTCGTGCAGCATCTCCCCTCAAGTCTTGCCTTCCGGATCACCGACAATGGAGGAGCGACCTTTGCCTTCTCGGGGGACACGGAGGTGTGTCCAGGGGTGGTGCGGGCAGCCCGCGACGCAGCGCTCCTCTTCCTGGAGTGCTCGGCGCCGCGCGGCCAAGAGGTGATCGGACACCTCGGTCCCGCGTCCGCTTCGGCGGTGATCCGCGACTCCGGCGCACGCCGAGTCGTCCTCTGCCACCTGAACCCCGAGTGTGATGAGGTCGATCTCGTCGGGCAGCTCGACGGGGATGTGCGTGACCGGGCGGAGCTCGGTCGCGACGGCGCGTGGTACGAGGTATAGGACCAGCGGTCCACTAGCCTCCCACCCCGGGCCTCCCCCGGGACGTCCGGGTCGTGGGTCGCCGGGGAGGCGGCCGACACCGAGGCCGGTGAGGGTGACGGGGCGCGACGAAGATGCGCAAGGGTCGACTGCTGATCATCGGGCACAATCGAGATGCTGCGTACGCACTGCGCAACGTCTTCGAGACCGCGCCCTGGGAGCTTGAAGTCACGATGCAACTGGACGTCGCAAAGGATGTCCTCCGTGAGCGACACGTCGATCTGATCATCATGGACGCCTCGGTCTGCCTCGACTCGGAGTTCGATCTGGTGGACTTCCAGCTCGATCACGGTCTCGAGGTCCCCATCGTCCTAGTCGGTGGGGAGTCGACCGGGGTCCGCCGACGGATCCGATCGAAACAGGGGATCCGCGTCGACTACGTCGATGCCAACGGGTTCCAGCTGATCGAGTTCGTCGGCGAGCGCCTCTCCGTCTCCTCCCCCAGCGGTCCAGCGAATTAGTGATTCCCCGGACGGTTTGACTACGTCGACGGGCTGCTAGCGCCGCACGCAGAACGGGCAGTCCACCGTCCTTTCTCAGAGACTCTCTCGGACCCCGTGTCGGGGCCCTCCCTTCCCGCTACAATGCGCCCTCCTCGGAGCGGTCCGCTCCGAGCTCTCCTCACCGGCTGCGTCGAGGCGGCCCCTGAGAGCTCGGCCGGGGTCCCATGGGCGGCCGGGAGGGTAGATGTCGAACGTCGAGCCGTTCCGCGAACTCGAGGGGCGCGGGGTCGACATCGTCGAGTTGCTCGCAGGCGATCGATCCCTCGGGTCGAGCGAGTTCCTCGAGCTCGTCAACCGGATCGATCGGGCGGGGGACGACCTCTATTCCGACCTCCTCCAGCTCCTGACGCACCGCCGATTTCCCCCCGCCACCGCCGCCTCGCTCTGGAGAGGGATCCTCCGGCACCGAGAGAAACTCGAGCAGCAACTCGGGCGCAATCCCGGGGTGCGGGTCGCCGCGGCGGACTACCTGACGAACATCCGGCCGACGATCGAACGGCCTCGGGTGGTCGGCCGCGAGGACTTCGACGAAGTGCTGCGCCACGTCGCCGTCGACCCGTTGACCGGACTGTCGAATCGCCGACACATCCTGGAGCGATACGAGCGAGAACTGCAGAGGGCCCGTCGCTACCAGAAGGACCTCACGCTGCTCGCGATCGATCTCGACCGCTTCAAGGAGATCAACGATACCTTCGGACACTCCGCGGGGGACCGAGTGCTCGTCGCGGTCGCCCACCGGCTCGTGGCAACCTGTCGCGATACCGACTGGATCGGTCGGACCGGCGGGGACGAGCTGCTCGTCGTTCTCCCCGAGACCCAGGGGGAGGACGCATTTCCCCTCGCCGACCGGATCCGACGACAGATCTCCGGAGAGCCGATCGAAATCGATGACGAGGGGGGCAAGGTCAAGACTTCGGTCTCGATCGGGATGGCGAGCTTCCCGAAGGATGGCCGCGACACGGACACACTCCTCGCCCGCGCGGATGAGGCGCTCTATCAGAGCAAACGCGGGGGCCGCGACGCGGTCAGCATCGCGGAGGGGTAGCGCCAGGTGCTCCTCGAGCTCAGAGACCTACGGAAGTCCTTCCGCGATCCCGAAGGGGGAACCCTAGAGGTGATCGACGTGCCCGAACTTTCCCTCGCCGATGGGGAGCAAGTCGGCCTGCGCGGCACGAGCGGTTCGGGCAAGACTACCCTTCTGCATCTCATCGCCGGGATCCTCCGACCGGATGCCGGGGTGATTCGGATCGCAGGGGAAGAAGTCAGTGCGTGGTCGGAGGCGCGACGGGATGTCTTTCGCGCACGAAACCTCGGTTACGTCTACCAGACGTTCCACCTCCTCCCCGGCTACACGGCGCTCGAGAACGTTCTGCTCGGGATGATGTTCGGTCCCGGGGTCGACCGGACTCGCGGGCGTTCGCTCCTCGAGTCGGTGGGGCTCGGGGACCGGCTCGACTTCCGGCCGCGTCAGCTCTCGGTGGGACAGCAGCAACGCGTCGCGCTCGCGCGGGCGCTCGCCAATCGTCCGCGGCTGATCCTCGCCGACGAGCCGACCGGGAACCTCGATCCAGGACACGCCGCAAGCGCGTTGGCGAAAATCCGCGAGGCGTGTCGCGAAGAGGGAGCCGCGCTCGTCCTCGTGAGTCACGATCTGGAACTGCTCTCGGCGTTCGATCGGGTCGAAGAGTGGGGGACGGTGAACCGAGCGTTCGCCGAAAAGGGAGCTTCATGATCCGCGGGCTCCTGCTCCTCGTCTCGAAGAGCCTGAGGGAGCACCTGCTCTCCTCCGGGGTGACCATCGTTTCGATCGCTCTCGGCAGTGGGTTGACGATGGCGGTCTACACCGTGACCGATCAAGCGGAAGAGGCGTTCACCGGCGGCGAGGTCGGGTTCGATGCGGTGCTCGGCGCGCGAGGGAGCGCGCTTCAGCTCGTCCTCAACACGGTGTTCCACCTCGAGACCTCGCCGGGGAACATCCCCTGGTCGATGTACCAAGAACTCGCAGCGGACCCGCGGGTCGCGCTCGCCGTTCCGTATGCGGTGGGGGACAACCACCGCGGATTCCGGATCGTCGGCACTACGCCCGAACTCTTTACCGAGCTCGAGTTTCGGAAGGGAGAACGGTACCGCGCCGCGCCCGGTGGCCGAATCTTCTACCCGGAGTACCCAGAGGCGGTGATCGGCAGCATCGTCGCTCGCGAGACCGGCCTCGGAGTGGGCTCGACGTTTCACCCCTACCATGGGGTTCAGTTCATCGAGGACACCCGCCATGAAGAGACCTACACGGTGGTCGGCGTGCTCGAGGCGACCAATTCCCCGTCCGACCGCGTGATCTGGATCCCCCTCGAAGGGGTGTTCCGGATGGGAGGGCACGTCCTGCGTGGGGGAGGCGAGTCGTTCCGCGCGGAGCCGGGAGCGTCGATCCCGGATGAGCACAAAGAGATCAGCGCGGTGATGTTGAGCTTCGCGGACAAGAAGGCGGGGTTCCAGCTCGACCAGATGGTGAACAAGCAGGGGAAGGTCGCGACCCTCGCCTGGCCGATCGGGGCCTCGATGGCGGAACTCTTCCGCAAGATCGGCTGGATCACCCGCGTGCTCGAATTGGTGGCGGTGCTCGTGGTCCTGGTGGCAGCGGGGACGATCCTCGCGAGCATCACCAACACGATGCGCGAGCGGCGAAAGGAGTTTGCGATTCTGCGGGCGCTCGGGGCACGACGGCGCACGGTCTTCGCGGCGATCGTCCTCGAGTCCTCGAGCCTTGCCTTCGTCGGCGCGATCATCGGTCTCGCCGTGCACGCCGCGATCGTGCTCGGAGCCGCATGGAGCGTTCGGGAACAGACCGGGGTCGTCCTCACGCTCGCCCGCTTCCACCCGGTGCTCATCGCGGTGCCGGTCGGAGTGACGTTGCTCGGGGCGTTGGCGGGGCTCATCCCTGCGAGGTCCGCCTATTCGACCGATGTCGCGACGAACTTGAACGCTTGAAAGTGGTGCCCTGGTGCTGTTCCGTAAGAGAGCGCGGCTCGGGGCTCTCGTACTCATCATGGGGTGTACGGGGGGCGACGATAGAATCGAGGGTGATCCCGCGGAGCACGCGCACACCCACCGCGCCCCGCACGGCGGCACCCTCGTGGTCCTCGGGGAGGAGTTCGCCCATCTGGAGCTGGTCTTCGACCCCAGGACCGGTACCGTGGAGGCCTACATCCTCGACGGCGCGGCCGAATCGGGGGTGGCGATCGCCGATCGCGAGCTGCGGTTCACGGTCGAAGGGATCGCGACTCCAATGGTTCTCGAGGCGCGCTCCAGTGCGCTCACCGGGGAGAGCCCCGGGAGCAGCTCGAGGTTCGGGGGTCACTGGACCGATCTGATCGAGGATGAGCAGTTCAGAGCGACACTCGCATTGATCACGGTGCGCGGAATCGAGTTTCGCGAGATTGTGTTCGGGTTTCCTGAGGGGAACGAGGAGCCCAGAGAGGTGGGGGAGCACGACCCCGTCGATCTGGGCGAGAAACATGAGGAAGAACAGGATGAGCACTGAGCGGAGACCTGTTGTTGCGCTCGTCGTCGGTTGCACGACGATGTTCGTCGTGACCCTCGCCGGTTGCGACACGAACACCGGACCCGCGGTCGCGAGCGCGCTCCCCCCCCAGGGGATCGCCTTCGACGCTACGCCGGCCGAGCCCGGCGCTCTCGTGGTGGCCCCGACCGTGACCGAGGTGGACCCCGTCGTGCTCCCGCCGGATCCGAGCGCCCCGTCGACTCCGTCGGTGACCGCGCCCACCGCCGTGGAGACCACCGCGAACCCCGCAGCAGTACCTAGCCACGACGTCGACGCGCGCGCCATCAGCTTTGCCGAGCTCGCGGGCTTCGAGTACGTGGTGGACGATCCTCTCGCGTCACTCACGAAGAAGCTCCCGAAGCCGGCGGACACGATCCCAGAATCGATCCTGGCCCTCTCGGGAGAGCGCGTGAAGGTCGACGGCTACCTGATGCCGACGATCTTCGAGAGCGGTCGGGTGATGCAGTTCCTGCTGACCCGCAGCTACATCACCTGCTGCTTCGGCGATGTGTTGAACATGAACGAGGTGATCGACGTCACGATCCCCGGAAAGCTCGAAGTCTCGTATTTCCTCTCCGGACAACCGGTGACGGTCACCGGTTGGCTCGAAGTCGGCGAGAAGAAGAGCGAGTTCGGCTACGTCGAGAGTATCTACCGCGTCGTCGCGGAACAGGTCGAGGAACGCTGGTAGCGTCCCGAAAAGGAGGAGGATCTGAATGTTGCGGTGGGTGCTGATCGTCATCGCGCTCGGATTCACCTCGGTCGTCCAAGGCCAGTGCCCGACCGGCGGCAACCTCTTCCAGCGAGGAGATGTGAACGCCGACAGCTCGATCGACATCTCCGATCCGGTGCGGGTTCTCCTGTATCTCTTCGCGTCGGCGACCCAGTACCCGCTCGACTGCCTCGACGCTGCGGATGCGAACGACGACGACACCGTGACCATCGCGGACCCCGTGATGTTGCTCGACTTCCTCTTCTCGGCGACCGGGCCCCTGCCCGCTCCCTTCCGCGTCTGCGGCGATGACCTGGGTTCCCCGCTCGGATGCGACGCCTACCTGCCGTGCTCGGGTCTCGCCACGGGGCCGGTCCCCGAGGGGTGGATCCACGGGTCCGCCAACTGCGCAACGAACCCCGACCCTCCGTTCCAGGTGCAGGCCTACGACGAGAACACGTTCATCCTGCGGCAGAACATGTGCGTCCACTTCGAGGGTCCGTTCCAGTATCTCCTCTTCGGTGACGACAAGGTCCTGCTGCAAGACACGGGAGCGACCGCCAGCGCCGCCGCTTCGCCGATCCGGGCGACGGTTGGGGGGATCATCGACCAGTGGCTGATCGATCACGGCCAGGCGTCCATCGAGTTGGTAGTCACACACTCGCACAGCCACGGCGACCACGTCGCGGGGGATGGGCAGTTCATCGGACAGCCGAACACGACCGTGGTCGGGACGAGCCTCGCTGCGGTGACGAGCTTCTTCGGGATCACGAATTGGCCGGAGCAGATCGTCTGTTACGACCTCGGCGGCCGAATCCTCGACATCGTCCCGATCCCGGGCCACGAATCGCGCCATATCGCAGTCTACGACCGAAACACGGGAATCCTACTCACCGGGGACTCCCTCTATCCGGGCTTTCTCTTCGTCTTCGGCCAGAACAACTGGAACAGCTACAAGGCGAGCATCGCGCGCCTGGTCGACTTCACGCTCACGCGCCCGATCTCGCACGTCCTCGGTACCCACATCGAGATGTCGAACCAACCGGGTATCGCGTATCCCTATGGGTCGAACTACCAACCGGCGGAGCACACTCTCGCACTCGACTTCTCCCACCTCCTCGAGCTGGACAGCGCTCTCCAATCCCTCCCGAGCCCGATCCTGCAGATCCACGACGACTTCATCATCAGTGGACAGTAGCGGCTACGATGCGCGGGGGAACGGCAGACTCGCCTCCGAGCCGTACTGTCCTTCTGCGGACGGCAGGGCAGGCCCGGGCTCGCCGCGCGTTCGCGTCCCGTCCCGCCAGGATCGTGCTACGATCCGACCGCGAGTGGGGAGAGGTGATGCGCGGTTTCATTCCATTCAGAAACGCACTGCTGGTGGTGATCGGTCTCGGCCCCCTGATGTCGGCGGGGTTGCCTGGGATGCCGCCCGAGGATCGGGCGGTCGCTAGCGACGCCGACACCTCGGACGACCAGCCGGCCGACTACGACCGTTCGATTCGGCCGATCCTCTCCGATCGCTGCTTTCCCTGCCATGGCCCCGATGCGGCGGCTCGCAAGAAGAACCTGCGATTCGATGTGGAGGAGAGCGCTCTGGGAGAGCGACCCTCGGGCGCCGCCATCGTCGCGGGAGATCCGTCGCGAAGCGAGATGATCCGGCGGCTTCGCTCGACCGACCTCGACGACCGGATGCCTCCCCCGGAGTCGAAGCTCGAGGTCTCGCCCGAGGAGATCGCGCAGATCGAGAACTGGATCGCCGAGGGGGCCCCCTTCGATCGGCATTGGGCGTTCGTCGCCGCCAAGCCACCGCCACTTCCTTCGATCCAAGGCGAATCGTGGCCGCAGCGCCCGCTCGATCGATTCGTGCTCTCACGGCTGGAGAAGTCCGGGCTCGCCCCTGCCGCCGAGGCCGATCGGACCACCCTGGCGCGGCGGTCGTCGTTCCTCCTGACCGGGCTCGCCCCCGAGCTGCCGCAACTCGACTCGTTCCTCGCCGACGAAGCGCCGGACGCGTGGGAGCGCTGGGTCGATGCTCTGCTCGACTCTCCCGCCTACGGAGAACGGATGGCGAGCCACTGGCTCGATGTCGCCCGCTACGCGGATAGCTACGGGTATCAATCGGACGTGCACCGACCGATGTGGCAGTGGCGCGACTGGGTGATCGAAGCATTCAACGCGAACCTCCGCTTCGACCAGTTCATCACCTGGCAGGTGGCGGGGGACCTCATCGACGACGCCACTCCTGATCAGCGGCTCGCGACCGCTTTTCAACGGCTGCATCGGCAGACGAACGAGGGAGGCAGCGTCGAAGAGGAGTTCCGCATCGAGTACGTGGCGGACCGGACGCAGACCTTCGCCACTGGTTTTCTTGGTCTGACCCTCGAGTGCGCCCGCTGCCACGACCACAAATTCGACCCGATCGAGCAGCGCGAGTATTACGCACTGTCGGCGTTCTTCTCCAACATCGATGAGAGCGGGCTGTACTCACACTTCACAGCGGCGGTCCCGACTCCGGCGATGTCGATTCCTGAGCCTGGGGCTGCGCAACAGATCTCCACTCTAGAAGCAGAGGTCGAGCGTACCCGTCAGCGCGTGGCCGCGCTCGAGACATCGCGCCGAGGGGAATTCGACCGCTGGTTGGACCTGCAGCGGGGAGATCTCCCCGAAGTCACCCTCGAACAGTTCGCCGTGGTCTTCGAGACCCACCCCGTCGACGTCTCCGCGCGATTTTCCTTCGAGGAGATCACCGAGGGCCAATCGAGCAATTCCGCGGATCCTTCCCACCCAGCGAAGGTCCCGGCCACGATCACCCTCAACGACGGGGCTTCCGGCCGGGCGATCGAGCTGACTGGCGACGACGCGGTGCTCCTCGACGGACTCGGCGCATTCAGTCGGAGCGACCCGTTCACTATCTCTCTTTGGATCTGGGCCCCGGAGGTGATGGAGCGGGCGGTAGTCTTGCACCGCTCGCGTGCGTGGACCGACGCCGGGAGCCAGGGTTATCAGATTCTCATCGAGGACGGACATCTCACGGCCGCGTTGATTCACTTCTGGCCCGGCGACGCCATCGCGGTCGCCACCGTCGATCGTCTCGAGCCGAGGAGCTGGACTCACGTGGTTCTCTCCTACGACGGATCGAGCCGGGCGAGCGGACTCTGCTTGTGGGTCAACGGAAACGCCGCTCCCGCTCGAGTCGTCCGCGATCACCTTCGATCCCCGATCACCGGCGGGGATCCGTACTTCGCCGTCGGAGAACGATTCCGAGATCGCGGCTTCGCCGGCGGCCGCGTCGACGAGCTGCTCGTGCTGAACCGGGAGATCTCCGGCCTGGAGGTGCGCCGGCTCTTTTCGGAGGGATCGCCCTCGAGCGCTGAGGCGAAAGTCGGCGACGCACTCGCGGCGCTCTACCGATGGTGGCTCTTGGCTATTGACGAAGAGAGCCGCAGCGCCCGGGCCGAACTCACCGCGGCGCGGAAGCAGCTCGCCGTGGTCACCGACGCGCAGCCCAGGATCATGGTGATGGCGGAACTCGAATCGAAGCGACCGACGCACATCCTCGGGCGCGGACGGTATGACTCTCCCGGCGAAGTGATCGCTCCCGGTGTCCCTGCGATTTTCCCTCCTCTTCCCGGTAAGGGGCCCCCCGATCGCCTCATCCTGGCCCGGTGGCTCGTCTCCCCCGATCACCCCCTGACCGCGAGGGTCGCGGTCAACCGGCTCTGGCAACTCACCTTCGGCGAGGGGATCGTCGCGACGTCGGAGGACTTCGGCACCCAAGGGGCGCGCCCCACTCACCCGGAGCTCCTCGACCATTTGGCGAGCGAATTCATCGCATCGGGGTGGGACGTGAAGCAGATGCTCCGGCAGATCCTCATGTCGAGTACGTGGAGACAATCCTCGGCCGCCTCCGCGGAGCTCGTCGAGCGCGACCCCGACAATCGCCTGCTCGCCCGCGGTCCCACCTTGCGAATGTCGGCGGAGATGGTCCGCGACCAAGCGCTTCAGTCGAGCGGCTTGTTGGTGAAATCGATCGGAGGGCCGAGCGTACTGCCGTATCAACCCGCCGGACTGTGGGAGGAGAAGAGTGGTCAGAAATACGTGCCCTCCACTGGGGATGGGCTCTACCGCCGGAGCCTCTATACTTTCTGGAAGAGGACCTCGCCTCCTCCCACGATGATGATCTTCGACGCCTCCAAGCGAGACGTTTGCGTGACCCGCCGGCACCGGACCAGCACGCCGATGCAATCGCTAGTATTGATGAACGACCCGCAATTCGTCGAGGCGGCGCGAATGCTCGCGAGGCGGGTGATGCAAGAGGTGGGGGACGACCCCGCAGAAGCGATCGCCCTCGCGTTTCGCCTGCTCACGGGTCGAGGTGCCGAAGCCGAGGAGGCGGACATCTTGCTCGGCCTCTACGAAGATCTCCGAGCGGGGTTCCGCGAGGACCCCGGTGCGGCGAAGCGCCTCCTCTCCATCGGGGAGAGTCCCTGCGATGCGGCGCTCGACCCCATCGATTGGGCCTCGATGACGGCGGTCGGTTCGCTGCTCTTCATCCATGACGAGACGACGCGGCTGAGGTGAACGGATGAGTCGAGAGAAGAACCCTGATCGAGAGGCGACCCGGAGAGAGTTTCTGGCGAGAGCGGCCGGGCTCGCGGCGGGTGGCGCGTTGTGGGGTGGTCTGCCGACACCCTGCGCAGCGCTCGAGACGCCGCAACCTCACTTCCGGCCGCGTGCGCGACGAGTCATCTGGCTCTTCCAGAGCGGGGGGCCCTCTCAGCTCGATCTCTTCGATCCAAAGGCAGCGCTGACGGTGCGACAAGGCGAGGAGCTTCCCGCCTCGGTCCGGCTGGGACAGCGTCTCACAGGAATGTCTGGAAATCAGTCCTCGATGCCGCTGGTGGGGAGCCCCTTCCAGTTCGCGGCCCACGGCGAGAGCGGCGCACAGATCAGCGAGCTCTTGCCGCACACCGCGAAGATCGCCGATCAGCTCTGCATCGTTCTTTCGATGCATACCCGGGCGATCAACCACGATCCGGCGATCACCTTCGTGCAGACCGGTTCGGAGATCGCGGGGAGGCCGTCGATCGGGGCTTGGCTCTCGTACGGTCTGGGGGCGGGAAACCCCGATCTGCCGGCGAGCATCGCGATGGTGACTCAGAACAAGGGGGGACAACCGCTCTACGCGCGCCTCTGGGGAGCGGGTTTCATCCCATCGCAACACCAAGGAATCCAATTTCGACCGGGACGCGATCCAGTACTCTTCCTCAACGATCCCGACGGACTCTCCCGCCCGATGCGCCGTCGCATGCTCGATGCCCTCCTCGACCTGCATCGTCTCCAAGCCCCCGAGAACGATCGCGCCATCCACGAAGTGAACACCCGCAACGAGCTCGCCTGGCGGATGCAAGATTCCCTCCCCGAGGTCGCCGACCTCTCCGATGAACCGGAAGGGACGTTCGAGTTGTACGGGGAGGACTCCCGCACTCCCGGAACCTTCGCCGCCAACTGCATCCTGGCCCGTCCCCTCGCCGAACGAGGGGTGCGTTTCACCCAGCTCTTCCACCAGGGTTGGGACCAGCACGGCAATCTCCCGGGCGCGCTGCGCACTCAGTGCCGCGAGACCGACCAGGCCTCCGCGGCGCTCGTCATCGACCTCGAACGCCGCGGGTTGCTCGAGGACACCCTCGTCGTTTGGGGCGGCGAATTCGGCCGGACCAACTACTGTCAGGGAAAACTGACTCCGGAGGGTTTCGGAAGAGATCACCATCCACGCTGCTTCACGATCTGGCTCGCCGGAGGAGGGGTCCGGGAGGGCCTCACCTACGGGGCGACCGATGAACTCGGCTACAACATCACCGAGAACCCGGTGGACGTGCACGATCTTCAGGCGACGATCCTCCACATCCTCGGCATCGACCACGAGCGCCTCACGTACAAATTTCAGGGCAGACGATATCGACTCACCGATGTCCACGGAGAGGTTGTCGAAGCGTTGCTCGCGTAACGGCTGATCCGCGAAGTCACTGCGCCTGGCGAAGCGGACGGCGTTCAGCTCGAGGCAACCACCCCGCGTACTCTGCTCAGAATGCAGATGGTCCGAATTCGGACGACTCCGAATGACTGTGGTACTCGAAGTCACGTGTACTGGGTGGAGTTGCAAGCGCGCACTCTGAGCGAACCTAGGGAGCGCCTGTTGCGGTCATGGGTCATCGCGGTTCATCGCCAAAGGCCACCGAAGCTGTACAGAACAGCGGCCAACCCGACCGCGGTGAGTGCGTTCGCGAGGAGTGTCCCCTTCAGCACGGTCTTGACCGGGTGCTTCCGCAGGATGAGCAGGTTGAATCCGGATTCGATGGCAAGGGTGAGGACGAAGGCCACGAGTAGATAGACTCGGAATCTCGGCATCGCTTGCGGTGAAACTTCATTGCTGCTGACCCAGGGGATCCACACGACCAACCACCAACCTCCGTTGTGCAGGAGGGAGAGACCTACTCCTGCGACCGCGCTGATTCCATTGGATGCCAAGGAGAGCAGGCCAACTTTCACATCGACCAGAGTGTTGTGGAGTACCTTCGAGAGAACGATGGCCTCGATGGCGATGACGATCGAGATGAAGATCCAGCCAAGCGGAGTGAACGCGAGTATGCCGAAGCTCACATTCGCGACGACCATTGACTTCTCCAGACGGGCGAACTGCAGATGCTCAGCGGGGCTCGGGCGACCAGCATCCGGGAGGACCAAAGGGGGTCGATCCCTGTGTTGCTCTTGGTTCTACGACGATTCGCCTCCGCCTCGCCCGCGGTCATCTGCTTGTTCCAGAACTAGTTGCAGACGTACTCCCCGCAATCGAGTCCATCCGAGGTCGGATCTACTGCGCACACGGACGATGGGGGCGGTGTCGACGGACCGTTCGAGAACAAGTAGCTCAACCCATGGATCGGATCTGCCATGTCGACCGCTCCGTCGTCGTTGAAGTCGATTGCATCGAGGCAGGCGGCAGCACCGTTGTCGATCAGATAACTCAGTCCATAGACCGGATCCCCGATGTCGATGAGCGCATCTCCGTTCGCGTCCCCACGGATGAACGCTCCCTCCGGGATTCCCTGAAACTCGTAGGCTCCCATGTCCACGACCGGAGCCACGCCGCAGCTCCCCGGAGCTTGTGGGCAATCGGCGCTTTGGGGATCGTCGATGAAGCGGGGATTCCCGTCGAGATCGGTCAGGATCCCCGCGAGCGGCGGGGAGAACAGTCCCGCATCGATGCAGGGCGATCCTGGTGCCAATCGATACTCTCCGGGACTGGGTTCGAGGAACATCGGATCGAGGCCGATGTTCCCCGATCCACCGAGTTGGCCCGTGAGACCCTGGATGCAGCAGAAACTGATGGAAGGTACATCCGAGTCTCCCGCCAACTGAGCCGACTCCGCCATGCCAACACCGTCGGAATTCCCCCAGACCACGCAACTCGTCAGCTGCGGCGCGTCGATGGAATCGTCGTGAAACAGCCCGCCGCCCAGTTGCGTCGCCCCGTTGTCGGCGATCGTGCAATTCGCAACGACTGCTTCCAGGCTCCCCGCATCTCGGTCCGTGCCGATGCCAGCTCCATTCGTCGCAGAATTCTGGAAGAACCCGCAGTTCGCGACGGTCAGATTTCCGCCCGTGTACCAGAATCCCCCACCCATGTCCGCTGAGTTTCCAACGAACTCACAGTGCGAAACTGTGAAGATCTGCACTTCTCCGAAGAGGCCACCCCCGCGCACGCCCGCGGAGTTCTCGATGAACCGGCATCGCGAGAAGGTTGCCTGGAAACTCCGTGTGCTGACTCCACCCCCAACTCCTTCGGAGACGTTTCCCACGAAAGTGCAGTCAGCGACGTCGCCTCCACTGGAATTTCTGAAGCCCACACCGCCCCCCTCTTGGAGGGATCTATTCCCGATGAAGATACAGTGAAATGCAAAAACGCTGGCGCCCGTATCCGCGACCAGTCCACCCCCGTAGCCATTGGAGTTGGAGGGATTCCTCGCGTTTCCCCCCGTGATCGTGAAACCGTCCACGACCGCATTGGTCGTACCGGAAAACGACCGGAGCACGTGGAAGACGTTGTCCGAGATCTCTCCCGGCACGCCGATGTCGCCGCTGAGTACGGACACGAACGCGCTGGGATCTCGCGCATCCGGATCTTCGCTCCCCGAACCCGGGTACCCCCCTCGGAGCGCGACGTCGCTCACGAGAGCGAAGGTAGCGGCTCCGGCCGTGCTGCCCGTAGGATCGGCATTCGTCTGACCTGGGAAGTACACACCATCCGCGACACGAATCTCCTCGACACCGTTCGATTCATCATCCGCAAATTCGAGCGCATCGGCGAGGAACCGGAAGGCAGTGCCCCATGCTTGCCCATCGCCTCCCGGGAGTGCGGTCGCATCGACGTAGACGACTGGTCCCGCGTCTACCGTGGAAAAGAAGAACACGACCAAGAACACGCTGACGATCCGACTCTCGGGATTCATGGGCTCTCTCGCTCCTCGTAGTTGCCGGTGTCGCCGCAACGATGCTGGGCGGCGGGGCCGAGAACGAACGCTCGCCTCAGAGCGCGCCGACGTACTCCAACCACTTCTCTTTTAGCTCCTTGAGGTCCAGCTTCCCGAAGGTCTGGCTGAACGCTTCCTCACGGGACTTCCCGGCACACATCATGTTGAAGTACCCGGCGAGGAGTTTTCGGCCCGTCTTCTTCATCGCTCGGTCGTGCAAGAGGAAGTGCACCATGCTCCAAGCCTGAGCGGCGTTGACGATCGAGCGATTGTTGGTCTTGTCATTGAAGTCGTCGTCACTGCAGGTGAGGAAGGACGACAGGGGCAAGTACGAAGCATCGGCGACTGCCTCCTTGACGATCGAGTACTCGGTGCGGAATCCTTCTCCCCGCGGATTGGTCCGGATCACGTGGCCGACGGTGACGTTCTTTCCGTTCACCTGACTCGCTGCAAAGTAGCCGCCCATCCCCTTCTCGTACCAATCGGGGAGGGCTGGCGCGTGCAAGTGCCGAAACTGAGAGAAGCCGGTGCGGAACATTCGGGCAAGCGCTTGCTCTCCGATGCCGTACTTGTTCGTCGGTGCACCCTGGGCATCCGCGTTCACGAGGAGCGCCCGATAGTTCTCGGAGTAGAAACTCACCGAAGAGTTCATCGGCGTATCGCGGAGGGTCGAGAGGAACTCACGGTACTTCGTGGCATCACTGAAGAGGTACACTCGGTTGTAGGTGCCCTGGGAGTCGAAAGGGAGCACCTTCGAGTACGTATTGTGGATGACGTCCATGATCTTGCCTATGAACTCGCCGGCCTCGCGCTCGTCGAGCTGTTCATCGACGTAGACGATGTAGTGCTTCGACACCGTCGTCTTCAGACCCGGAGGGTCGAGAAGGAGCGGCAATCCTCGTGCTACGAATTCGGATGCGGAAGTTTCCGCCAGGTAGGCTCGAGCCTTCTCGTCGTTTCCATACCAGAACTCGAGACGAGCGAGCCACGGGGCGGTCCAGGTCTCGTATCGCTCGGGATCGAGGCGGCGGCACTTCTCGAAGGTCGCTCTCGCCTCCTGGAACCGGGCGAGATGAAACTGCCCTTTTCCCAGGATGGCGTTTGCAGCCGGGTCGTTCGGTACCTTCTTGAGGACCTGCTGAATCGCCTCGATCCCCTCGTGGAACCGCTTCATCGCGATTAGCTTGTCCGCGGCGTCGAGAGTGCCCTGGGATTGGCCCAGTACTGGTGCACTGATCGTCGGCGGTAGAAGAAGGAAAACGGCGAGAGCGAGTGGGGTCAGAACCGCGGTTCGCCTCATGTGAGACTCCAAGCAAGTCGGGGATGGGACAGCGAGATCTCCCCTCTCCGGGGGCGATTCTTCCTGTCCGGCGCTCGTCCGAATTGCGGGCTCCACGCATTCTCCGAGTCTCACCTGCTCAGATCAATGGTGATAGTCCAGGCACTCGACGATCGGGCAGGTGAGCCCGGTCCAACACAAACTGCGTTGCCCATCCCCGTTCAGCGCGGGCTGAGCCGCTTGCCAGACCTCTCAAGCTCCTCGAGTCGACCCCGTACTGTCCATCAATTCGTCGCGACTCGCAACTGAGGTCCTGACCACGCCTTGAGAGCCAGATCCGATCCACCCTTCCAGCGCCGCCAGCGGTTACCATCCCCGGCATGAACGGAATCCTTACACCGCTCCAAGTCATCATCGCAGCGTCCGCGGGCTGGCTCAACCGCCAACAGGCAGACGTCATCGAGTTCTTGATCGAGCAGAACCGCATTCTCCTCGAGCTGCACGACGGTAAACGCCCTCGACTCTCCGACGATCAACGACGTCGACTCGCTGTCAGGGGCAAGGCTGTCGGCCGCAAGGGACTCTTCGAGATTCCAACCGTGTTTCGGCCTGACACAATTCTCGGCTGGTATCGCAAACTGATTGCGATCAAGCACTACTACTCATTTCGCCGCCGTGGTCCGGGCCGGCCGCCGATCACGATTGGAGGTGGGAGTATCGTCACGGTCTTCCCGTCCAGGGTGACCGCCGTGACCGTGCCGAGGTGGTTGAACGGGTGTCAGCTAGCGGACTACAACAGGTGAAATGATACGAGCCCCGTAAGCTATGCTCTACGGGGCTCTTAGTTCTGGTGGCCGATACTGGACTTGAACCCCGGAGGTCACCGCAATGTGACCGACCAGAAAACACCAATGGTTCCAGTCCAGAATCGCCCACGGTTCGAAGCAGAGACACGCCCCTGGATGAAAAAAAGGCGGTTGGCCGAAGCCAACCGCCTCTAGTTTCATGGTGGGCGATACTGGACTTGAACCAGTGACCTCTTGC
>JAQBGV010000158.1:0-39304 GCA_032128395.1 Planctomycetota bacterium
GCGAGGAGGCCGGAGACCACGGTTCGGCCCGAACCTCACTCCACCTCCGAACCGGCGTTGTAGCGGGTCCGTCGCGGGATGAGAAGCTTGCTGCCCCAGAAAGCGCACGACCCGCCCGGTGCCTCAGGTTGTCGTACCGAACCGGCTCGGTACGATACCGCCTCATCGGTCACACGAAGTGCGGAAAGGCGACTCCCGATGGCGAGCGAGCCGTACGAACACGAGCGTCCGGACTGGGGTGACGAGGCGGGAGGAGCGGACGCGGCGGAGGCCTCGCTTCCGGGGGAGCAGCGCTCCTTCTTCACCTTCGGGCGCTGCTGCGGTTGCCTGGCTATCATCGGCGTGTTCTTGCTCATCGGCGGGATCATCGCCGTCAACATGGGCCTGAATGCCGTCCTTCCGAGGGCCCCGATCGAAGTGCCGCGAGTCGAGTACTCGGAGGAGCGGGGGAACGACGTCGAGTCGCGGGCACGCAGCGGACTCGTCTCCGGCGAGGTCGTCACCCTCACCCCCGAGGAGCTGACGATCCTGCTCGATCGGGAACTCCGGAAGGAGACTGCAGAAGGTCGATTCCACTGCGCCGCCACCGCCGACGGTCTTCTCGATATTCGGATGAGCTTTCGACTCCCGGATGGCTGGCTGGGGGGGCGCTACCTGAATCTGACTGTTGTCGGCGACCTCCGCATCGAAGATGAGGAAGTCACCTACGCGAAGCTCGAATCGCTCGTGCTGGGGAACTTCTTCGACCTCTCCGAACTCGACGAAGCGAACTCCCGCAAGTGGGTCGAGGAGATCCGCGAGGGGAGCCGGGTCGACTCACAAGCATCGACGAACTTCGGTCGCGTGAAGCTCTTCCGATTCGACGGCACGAGGATCGAGATCCAGCTCGATCCGGAGTGAGCGGGCCTAGCAGCCCCTTCGGCGAGCCAATCCCCTCCTCACGTATTCGCATCCTACGGCGTGGTGGTGCCCTCGATGATGGCGAGTTGGCCGGCGAGATCCGGCGCGATCGTCCCCTCCGGATCGAGCTCGGGGGAACCACTCGAGGAGCAGCAGGAGGTCGCGGTAGTGGCGCGCAGCTTCGTCCGGCCGCTTCGCGGCGAGAGCCTGCTCCGCCGCCTCCATCCTCTCCGCGAATTCCTTCGTGAGGGAGCGGCTCCCTTCGCCATCGTTTCGACCGACGAGCCGCAGTGCGCTCTCGTCCGCCTCGGCGAGTGCGAATTGCGTCGCGATCAAGTGGTCGAAGCGCTCGCGTAGCTTGTGGATCAGCGCGATCTGGCGCTCGCGCAGCTCCCTCGCTACCGCGGAGTCCTTCGCGGTCGCCGTCGCCCCCATGCACTCCTCGAGAAGTCGTTCCGCCTCGACCACCACTTCTCGCACCACATCCTCGGGGAGTATCGCGGGGGACCAGGAGTGCTCCTCGAGGACCTTGGAGGCGGAGCGGATCGCGGCGTGGGTACGCCCCGCGGCGAGGTGCCGGCGGGCTTCCGCGAGATAGGCGCGCATCGCGTCGATGGTCAACTCTACGAGGAGGTCGGGGGGCGGGATGAACTTCTCCTTCGCGGGGGAAGGGAACCCACTCACCCCCGCGGTCGCCGCGAGCAGTTCACGACACCGGTCGGCGAGGTCGAGCGCTTCGCGGTGCAGGGGGTCGAGGGAGAGGATTTTCTTCATCTCGTTGTGTGCCTCGCTGATCCTCCCGTCGCGAATCGCCTCGCGCCCGCGATTGAGATAGCTGCCGATCAGCGAGCGCTCGAGCCGCTTCTTCTGTCCGTCATCCCGCACCAGCTCCTCGAGCCACCAATTCGCATCGGTCCGCTCCATCTCCTCACGGCGATCCGCGATGGTGTGCGCCGAGAATTCCTCGCGCTTGCTCTCCTGGAGACGGCGGAGCATCCGATCCTTCCGCTCGAGCTCGGCCTCGCGGTCGGCCCCCATTTTCAGGACCCGTTCCAGGTCCTCCTGAAGGCTCGCCACCTGTTCTTCGAGTTCGCGAAGGAGGTCCGGAGGAGCCTCGGTGCCGGCGGGATTCGGACGTCCTTCGAGTTCTGCTCGCAGGAGTCGGGCGGTCCGCCGCCATCGGTGGGAGGCGCCGGGGACCGCCAGGACTCGGGAGAGTTCCTCCCGGGTCGTGGAGTGGTCTCCGCAATCTCGCGAGAGGATTGCGAGGCCAAGATGCGCGCGCGCGCGGAGGTCGGGGGAAGCCGTGCCGTCCTCGGCGACGGCGCGATACCCCGCTCTGGCGTCTTCGAGTTCTCCCCGGAGTCGGTGTTCGACCCACGCCAGACGCAGCCGCTCATCGGGGGATGCGGTGACATTCTGTGCGAGAGTCGGTGTCGCGACCGAGAGCGAGAGCGTGCAGAGCGAGAGTGCGATCCAAGGCCGGATCATGCGATCCCTCCCGGAACGAACCGATAGCCGTGCCCGCGGACGGTGAGGATCCGGCGCGGCTCCTGCGGATCATCCTCGACCTTCCGGCGGAGGCGCGTGATGAAGTTGTCGATCGTGCGCGCCGTACCCTCGTAGCCGTACCCCCAGACTTCGCGCAGGATCGCATCGCGCGAGAGCGCGCGGTCGGCGTTGCGGACCAGGAATCTCAGGAGGAGAAACTCGCGTTCGGTGAGTTCGACCTCGGCCTGATCTCGAAAGAGCCGTCGCGCTGCGAAATCGACCCGGAACACTCCGAACTCGAAAGGATGCTCGGTCCCCTCGCGCAAGCGAGAGCGCCGTAGCGCCGCTTCGACCCGCGCGACGAGCTCTTTCACACCGACCGGCTTCGTCATGTAGTCGTCCGCCCCGAGGCGGAGTCCCTGAACCTTGTCGGTCTCTTCACCCCGCGCGCTGAGGAACAGGATCGGAGTCTCGATCCCTTCCTTGCGCACCAGTCGACAGATCTCGCGTCCGTCGAGACTCGGGAGCATCACGTCGAGGAGGAGGAGGTCGGGGCGTTCATCGAGAGCGAGGCGGAGTCCTTCCTCCCCATCGCGACTCGAAATGACCTGGTGCCCTTCGAACTCGAGGTTGCGCACCAGCCCGAGCAAGATTCCCGGATCGTCTTCGACAACGAGGATCCTAGCCATCGTCCTGTCCCTCCGGTCGGGCCGGCTCGATCGGAACCGCGAGCGTGAACGTACTTCCGCGGCCGGGGGCGCTCGCGAGCGCGATCCGTCCGCGGTGGGCAAGAGCCACTTGAGCGCAGTAGGCGAGTCCCAGCCCGAACCCCGGCTTCGACACTCCGTCCCTCCCCCGGTAGAAACTGCGGAAAATGCGCTTTTGATCCCGCCGCCGGATTCCTGGCCCCTGGTCGCGCACGGAAACGAACAGCTCGCGACTCTCCTCCCCCACCGTCACCTCGATCGGCGAGCCCTCCGGGGAGTACTTGCGAGCATTCGAGAGCAGATTGTGGATCACTCCGGTCACCGCTTCGCGATCGAGGAGCACCGGGTGGAAGAGTTGGCTCGAACGGATCTCGACCGCTCCCAGGGGAGGATGCCCGGCTCGCCGCTCCTGCGCGCTTCGCTCCCCCTCGCGATCGAGGAAGCGCCGAACCGCCCCCTGGACGAGCTCGCCCGGGTCGGTGACCACTTCTCGAACCCTCGCCCCCGCATCGTGCCTGCCGAACTCGAGGACCCGTTCGACCAGATCGGCGAGACGGTCGCTCTCCGTCTCGAGCTGGCTGAGGAACTCCGCCCGCTCCTCTTCGCTGCGCACCCGGTCGAGGCTGAGGGTCTCGGCGATGATCTTGATCGCGGCGATCGGCGTGCGGAGTTCGTGGGAGACGAGCCTGAGGAAGTTGTCCTTCTGCATCGACACACGCACGCGATGGGACGCGAGCGCGGCGAGGAGCAGACTGACGCCGAGCGCCACCCCGACGACGAGCAGACCTCCCCAGAGAAGATGGATCCCCTCGAGGCGGCGCAGCAGCGCGAGAGGTACCGGCGGCTCCGCGCTCGACGTGCCGGTCACGAGTTCGTGGGTGCGGTCGAAGGGGGGCGGCAACGGCCAGGTCGCCCACGCTCTTCCGTCACCCTCCCGCTCCGACTCCGATCCGTCCCCGTTCACCGTGACTTCCCGGAGGGCGAAGAAGATCCCCTCGGGCGGGGCTTCCGCCGCGATCGCCGCCCGAAGCGCGTCGTCGAGAAATGGCGTGACCGCCAGGGTCGCGATGATCGTTCCCGCCCCCGAAGTAGCGACGGCGACGGAGAAGTGCCACGGGTCCGCCGGATCGATGGCGATCCGTTCAACCGCTCGGCCCCGACCGGCGAGATCATGGCGCAGCGGGACCGGCCACGCGGGGAGGAGCATTTCATCCACGGCCCCCGTGGCGGCCCATGCCCGGAGGCTCGCTCGGTCAAGGGCGGGAGCGCGCAACACCGCCACCGGGTCGGGGACATCGACCCCGACGCTCAGTGAGGCTTCGAGAGCGTACGAGAAGCCCAGTTCATCCTCGAGTTCGGGGGGCAGCGTGGCGAGGTCTCGCAGCACCGCCTCGCGGTCGACGGGGTCCTCGAGGTGGACGAGGTTCCGAAGCACGGCATCCGCGAGTTCGACTCGGTCATCGGAGACCACGGGGGCGTCCCCCGGCTCGCGGAGAGGGCGCCAGGAGAGCCCTGCGACGGCGGCCGCCGCATCCGGGAGGGGCCCGCTCGGGTCGCCCCCGGGTGCGAAGGCGCCGAGCAGCGATGAACGGAGCTCGGCGATGCGGTGATCGATTTCAGCCGAGAGGATCCGCGCTCGGGAACGAACTCGCTCCCGATGCGGCTCCTCGAGGAGGTCGGAGAGAGAGATGCTCATCCCGGTCAAGGTGAGAGATGAGATGACCAGCAGCAGGCCGGTAGGCAGCAGCCCCGCAAGAGTCACCGCGACCCAGGTCGCGGGATCGAAGCGGAACCAGTCCTTGCGCACGCGCACTCCCTCCGGCGCCGGCGCCAGGTGACGCGCGGATGCCTACCCCAATCTATCCACAATCCTCGGAAACGGGAGCCAGAACCGAGAACTTGCGCTGACGAATGGATGACGGGACTGGCTCGCGGCGAAGCCGTGATCCCTGACCCGGACGATCGCCCGGTTGGAGAGCTGTGGATCAGCGGGCGAGCGTCCGGGACAGGCATCACCTGCGGCGAACCAATCCCATCCGCTCCCCAACGAGCTCGCCTCTGGCTCGGCGGCTCGAGGCAATAGCTCATGACTCCGAGTGGGCTACCGGAACTACCATCGGTTGCGGAAGATGCGGCGGAAGCTCGACGCGACCAGCTCGAAGGAGTCCACCCGGGCCTCGAAGGTATCGAGGGGGTACTCCCCCCGGATCACGTACGCATTCGTGATCCCCACGATCACGTAGGCGCGGTACTTCTTCCGCTCCACCGGCTCCTGGGGTTCGTCCCCCTCCACCCCGGGCTTCGGGCCAGCGGGTTTCGGATCGGGAGGCGTCCCGGGCTTCGGGTCCGTACCCGCGGTGCCCCCCTTCTCGCCCTCGGCGACCTTCTCTTCCTCGGGATCGGGATCGACCCACTCGAAGAAGTAGGCGTCGTTCTCTTCGAGCTTCGCCTGGCGGTGGGTCACCTTTGCGTACTTCTTCTCGAGGCTGGGGACGACGAACGTGTCGATGAACTCCTGCGGGCTCTGCTGGTCGTCGGGCTTCGGGAGGATGTTCACCGAGATCCGATCCTTGTTCCCCTCCTGGACCAGGGCGACGAGTTCCTGAGGGCGCAGGTCGTCGATGAGGATCTTCCAGCTCGAATCGGGGCGCAGGATCTCGAACATGAAGTCGAGCGAGACGAACACCGCGCCGTCCTCTTCGAGCTCGCCGGCGGGTTCCGGGGTCAGCCCGAGGATGAACTCCTTGTACTTCTCCTCGAGAGGCTCCACGCCGCCGAAGTAGTGATCGGCGAGGACGTTGAACTCCTCCTGGCCCACCTTCTGCTCGCACCCGAGCGACCAGTATTTGCTGACCATCTCCTGGCCCTTGACCTTGTCCGGGCCATTGATCAGAAAGTACAGGATCGCCCAGGAATCGGCGTACTGGCTACCGCCGAATCGATTGCGGGGAAGCCCTGCGAGTTTGTTGAGGGGTTCGTGTGTCCCGGCCCGCATCTTGTCCTGCACGTGGAGCAGCCGGTCGCGGGGGATGAGCCCCGTGATGATCTTTTTCCGCTTGTAGTCGAGTTTGGTCCCATCTCCGAAGTAGACCGCGAATCCTTCGATCATCCAGTTGTTCAGATTGCCCATGCTCTGGAGCACACGACCCTGGAACTGGTGCGTGCCTTCGTGAGCGAGGACGCTGAACGTCGTCGCGGTCTGGCCGAAGACTCCGTGAAATGCGTGGACCTGCTCTTGGCCCGGCCGGTAGAAGCCTCCGGTGTACGGACCCATCCCGGTCCGCTGCATGAATTCTTCCTGTGTCTTGTAGATATTGATCGGGAGGCGCCCCATGCGGAGGTGCTTCTGCTTGAAGCGCCGACTCAGCTCCAGGTAGAGGAGATCCATGATCGTCCCATAGGTTTCTGCGACCTCACGGGTCGAGTTGCACTTGATGTCGTAGAACCTCGCCTTGATCTCGTGCGCATTCCCCCAGGGGACCCCGTCGTACTCGCGCCTCTTCTGCTCCTCGAAGTTCTCGCGCTGCTTCCGGCGTTTCTCGAGCAGCTTCGCCCGGAGCGCCTCTTGCTTGGCCTGCTCCTTTTCTTGTTCGGGGGTCAGGGCGCGGGGAACCGGCTTCGGAGTGGCCTTTCCTGGAGTTCCCGAAGTGACGGGAGGGGTCGCGCCCACCGGCGGTTTCTCCCCCTTCGGGAGGCGGACGAGGTCGAGCCCTTGGACGATGTACCCCTCGCCCTCGAGGGCCGCGACGCGGTCGGCGTCGACCCACTTGCCGTCGAGGCGTGCGTGACCGAGGGCCCGCCGGGCCGCCTCGACATCGGGATCGATCGCGATCGCGCGTCGGTACGAAGCTCGGCTCTGCTCTTCGAGCCCTTTCAGCAGCGCCCACGCCCCGAGGTCGACGAAGTACTCCGCCTTGCCGATCCGCTCGGCGCGTGCGAGGCGCTCCTCGTACTCCCGGGTGAACGGGTTCTCTCCGCGCTTGATCTCCCGGATCCTCACCCGGGCGATCGTGGTGACGCCGAAAGTAGATCGGATCGCGACCTCGTCATCGCTCTCGCTCACCAACACTCCGGAGATTTCGGTCCCATCGAGCAGGACGATGACGACCGTCTCCTCCGCGGCGAACGCGACGGGTGCGCTCACGCAGAGACCAGAGATGGCCTCTTCGGAGAGTGGCAGCCCGGAAATGGCGACGCCGAGACCGGCGGCAAGGAGCGCGAGACGGGTGGACGGACGGAGACGAAGGAAACTCGGAGCGCGCATGGATCCCCTCCTGGTGCACACGGACGGGCGGATCAGTTGTCGATCTTGAAACTCTCGAGGTACTTCTCGAACTGCGAGTACTGTGCTTCCCAGACGTCTGGCTGGCACTCGAAGACATTGCAGTAGACCTTGTCGATCGAGCCGTAGAACACGACCTCGTACTTCTGTGGATCCCCAGCTTCGAGCTTGGTGCTCGGGCGTCCTTGATCGTCGAAGCTGGTCTCGGCTCGGAGCACCCGCTTCGCGCTCGAGTAGGTCGCCCGGATCGCCGGGTAGTGGCTCACCTCACCCGCTTCGTAGTCCTGGTCGACGACGATCTCCTGGAAGATGTTCCCCGCCAAACGACTCGCGTACTCGAGATTCATGTCGGAGTGTTGCCAGTTCGACCAGCAGTACGTGGAGACGCGGCGCACCTGGCTCCCCGCCCCCTTCGCCGCGACCACCTCGTCACTGGCGAGGTCGGATTCCTTGATCCATTGCCATCCGCTCGGTCGCTGGACTTCGAGTTTGAGCGCCTCCGAGCTCCAGCGGTTGCCGCTCGACCGACCGATCTTCTCGACGGGGAGCCCGAGGATCCACTCCTTGTACTCCGCCTCCCACTTCTCGATGCTCATCTTCGTGTGTCGGACGATCAGCTCTTCGAAGTACTGGGCTTCCTTCTCGAGGTCGACCACCCCCTCGTTCTTGCTGATCTGCTTACAGTGGATGAGCCAATCGGTCATGATGTTCTCGCCGACATCGCCCTTCCATGCCCCCATCTTGTTGCCGTACAGGCACCAATACAGCACTCCCCAGCCGTGCCCGTAGAAGAATCCACCGAAGGCGGGCTGGGGGATGCGGAGCAGCTTCCGCAGTTCGCAGTAGCTCCCATTCTCGATCGCGCCCTGCAGACCGATGAGACGGTCGCGAGGGATCTCGTTGATCTCGACCTTGCGCGGGGAAATCTTCGACCCGTCCCCGAAGTACACCGCGAGCCCCTCGATGAACCACGCGGGGAGCGCCCACATGTTCTTGAAGATCAGGCCCTCGAACTGGTGGGTCCCCTCGTGCGCAAGGACTTCCCTGGTGCTCCCCGTGGTCCCGAACGACCCGTGGTAGGCGGTGACGTCTCGCAACGCCGGCCGGTAGAAGCCGCCGATCCCCGGGCCGTTCCCGGTCCAATCCATGAACTGCTGGTGGTTCGCGTGAATACGTATCGTTGACTTCGTGCGTGAGTTGCGGGGGAAGTTCTTCTCGGTGAAGACGGAGTCGTACTTCTCGTACAGCGCTTCCATCACGTCGGCGTACTCTCGAGCCACTTCCAGCGTCGAGTTGCAGTGGATGTAGTAGTGGTCGGTCTCGATCGGATCCATCGCGGCCCAGGGACGACCCGCGTACTCGAGTTCGAGTTCCTTCCGCCCCTTGAGCTTCTCGGTCCGGGCCGCCTGCTCCTCCTTCAGCTCGAGTGCGGCGATCTCCTCGGGGGTCCGCCACTCGCCCTTGTAGTACTCCTTGCCCTGCTTCCGCATCGCATCCGCATGCGAGAGCCACTCGCCATCGACCTTCACTTCTCCGAGCGCCTCATGGGCCCGCGCGAAGTCGGAGTCGAGACGGATCGCCTCCCGGTAGGCTCGTGCGGCGAGGTCGGCCTCGGACTCGGCATCCGCCCAGTCCCCCAAGTTGCACCACGCTACGGCGGTGGTGCACCCGGCGGCGCGCTCCTCGAAGACTTCCGCTACGGTGCGGAAGCGCTCCCACTTGCGGATCTCACCTTTGCGAAGCTCTGCGACGCCGAACTTGTGCTTCAACTTGACGGTGAACTCGGTGACCTCGACCAACGTACCATCGAGCTCCCGGTCCCCCTCGAGGAAGACCTTGATCCTCGTCCCGACCGCCAGGTCAGCGAGATTCTGGGAGTCCTGCGCGGCGAGGTCGATGGATAGGATCGCCGCCCCGAGGAGCAAGATGATGAGGAGAAGCCCAGAGTTGTGCCGTTCGGAAAGCGCTCGACGCATC
Source organism: Planctomycetota bacterium (assembly GCA_032128395.1). GTDB lineage: Bacteria > Planctomycetota > UBA8108 > UBA1146 > UBA1146 > JAQBGV01. The sequence continues at coordinate 9,358 of JAQBGV010000158.1, forward strand.
GAAGAGCTCCTTCGGTCCGGAGCGCGCTCCGGAAGATGGTTTCGTTCACCGTGGGGCTCGGATGACCGTGGGACTCTCCGAGCGGAATCACGGTGAAGTCGAGTTGCGGGCCCGGGATGGGCGATCGGACGGAGTCTATTCACTCGCCGCGGGCGGTGCAACCGGGGCCAAGGCCATCCGAGTCTCGAGACCACCCCGATCGCCCCTCTCGGGAGGGCGGGATCAGGGAGACGGGGTCAGGTCCTCCTCCACCCGCTCACCTGCCCAACGCTCCCACCAACGCGTGGAGATCCGGCCTCTGATCTCCAGCGCTCCGACGAGAATCTCGGAGTGGTACGTCCGAAACTCGACGGTTCCGAGGCGGGCCCTGCTCGCCGGTACGGGGAAGACCTGGTCGAACTGCCCCTCCCAGGCGAAGCGGAGCGCGAGCGCGGAGCTCCGGAGCGTCAGGAGGACTTTCTCGTTCTTCGGCACTCTCGGTTCGACCCGAGCGAGCGAGAGCCGACTTCCGTCCCCGACCTCCGCCGCCTCGAGCGGACCGCAGATGTTCGCGGGGAGAAACACGGGAATATCTCCCTCGATACGGGCCACGAGCTGCGTCGGAGGGCGGAACCCGAGCGCGAAGAGGTCCCCCCGGGCGATCTCTCCGTCGCCGCGTGCGAACAGGACCAGGTTCACGTTCGGAGCGCTCGGGACGCGGGAGACCACCTCGGTCCGGACCTCGAGCTCACCCTCGAACAGGTCTGCCTCCCCCGCTCCCGTGAGATGCACCGACCCACGAACTTCCATCGCCCGCCCGACCGGCCGTCGACGGCCGCGCCCCGCTCCGGTGGGAACCCAGGGGTCGAGGGCACCCTCCATGGAAAAGTCGAAGACGAGGGTGATGTTCCGATCCGGGGACCATTCCCCGGTCGCCCCGGGGAAAGCGTCGAGAGGTCCGACTCCGAGCCAGTACGCCCGGCACCACTCCTCGAGCTCCGCGCGCTCCGATGCCCAGAGTTGCGGCGGAACCGCCCGCACGATCGACCGCGCGGCCGCGCGCGCATCCGCCGCCACGCCATCGGCGTGGGCATTCCGCCCTTCGGCGAGCCAACCGCCGAGGTCGGCGTTCGCTTCTCGTTCACGACGCAGCCTCGCGTCGACGAGCCAACCGGGGAGGGGATCGATCGTCTCCGCTTCGGTGATCGCATCCGCATCTCCGAGGAGATAGCGCAGGAGAAGTTGGGACTCGGCGGTCACCGGTTCGGCGACGAATTCTGCGCGCTGCTCATCGGCGAGTTCGAGCAGTGAGAGAGTGCGTGTCTCCCGGAGCCCCGCGAGCTTGACCTCGAATTCGGTCTCCGCGACTCGCACGATCCGCCCTCGCAACCTCTCCCCATCGCGGAGTCGGTACGCGTGAGCGGTCGTGTTCCGAACCGGTTCCGCGAGCGCCGCCGCAATCTCGATCGCGAACCCACGCGCCCTCCCGACTCGCTCCGACCAGTCTTGGCGACGACCCAAGAGCTCGGGGAACTCGCCCTCTCCCGGTTGCGACCCGAGAGCGGAAACGGCGGCGCTCCAGTCCCCGGCCCGGGCTCGCTCGTGCGCCAGGGTGACGGCCGCATCGACGGTCCGCAGCACCGCTTCGTACCGGGTGGCGGTCTCGAGGAGCGCGGTCCGCTCTCGTTCCGCCCACAACTGATCTTCTGCGAAAAGACCGTGGAGTGCGCGCCCGAGTTCGGTCGCGCCGCTGCGAAAACGACGTTCCATACGCGAGATCGTGGCGACCTGGTCGAGGGTCCGTCGATTCTTCTTGGCCCGGGTCCACAGCCTCTCGCGGAGGTTCTCCACCGCCGGGTCCACTTCGGGGAGCAACCTCTGGCCACCCTCCGCGAGGAAGCGGCTGCGGAACGGCTCGAGGAGGGACTCCGCCGCGGCGATGCGACCGGCGGCGAGCTCGACCTCGAATCCGCCGCGCAGTTGGGTCCACTCCTCATCGAGGGCGAGCGTGCGAACCAGGTCATCGCATTCGAGTTCGTGATGCGCGGTCGCCGCGGCGCGGGTGCCGGGGTGATCCGTTTCCACGACAGCAAGGGCACGGCGCACCGGTTCGGCGAGAAGCACCCAGAATTCCCGATTCTCGGTTTCGTCGGCCGCACCGGGAAGGGCACCCTCGAGCGCCACCCAGCCCCGTTCCTCGGCTTGGCGGCGCGCGATCTCGGCGGGGCCGACCGGCGCGGGAACCGGATCGATGCTCACCCCTCCCCCCGGATCTCCGTTCATGCCGACGGTTCCACCCGATCCACCGGACCCCCGGCCGGAAGGTGTCGTCCCTTCCGGTTCGGCGAGGAAGCTCACGGTCCCCCACACCGCGAGCACTGCGATGAGGATCGCACCGATCGCCCAGTGCACTGCGTGGGAGCGTTTCTTCGGCGCGAGAGCCTCTCGCGCGCGCGAGAATGCCGCGATGACCGCCTCGACGGTCGCATCATCGGGGACCTCGGTGAGGGCTGCCTGTGCGCGACGCCAGGGAGGTGGGACCGCACCACCGTTCGTCGCGGCCATCGCGCGCCCGGCGAGCTCGAAGGTCTGCACCGCATCTTTCGGCCGCGCCGGATTCCCGGGGATCTCCTTCGGCAACGACGAGTGCTGGGGGATCGGACTTCCGATCGGCACCAGCCAACCGAGATCGGCGACGACGAATTCACCCGCCGGGAGTCGACGCCACGCGGCGTTGGGGATCGGGAGAAGGAGGAGACCTTCGGCGAGGACTCGGCTCCACAGATCGACCGCGACGAGGGTCAGCGCACCCCACCCCTCCTCGCCCCCGACGGAGGCGACGGTGAGGGGGATTCCCTCCGCCTCATCGACGACGAGGTATCGATACCCTCGCACCGTCCCTTCGTCGATCGCGCGGAGCGCCCCGTCGCCGTCGAAACGGACGACGGTGGCGATCTCGCGTGCGAAATACTCGTGGGCGACCGGGAGCCCGGGTCCCAGCACCTTGAGGAGGACGTGGCGGTCCATCCGCACCTGCACCGCCCGCACCCACACCCCGAAGCTCGGCGCGCTCCCGAGCATCTCTACCGGCTGGTAGCCGGGGATCGTGACCCCACCCTCCGCCGGGGCCGAGGGCCCTGGGCCGGAGAGTCCGGAGCCGGGAGGCGGTAGATCGGGCGGCATCGAATCTCCCTCGGGACCGCGGCGGATGATCCGCGCGGTTCACGCCAGGCTACCGCTCCAGCCCCGTCTCCTGCAACCGCGGGGGAGAGTGGAACTTTCCTCCGAAGGGTGCGAGGCGGCCGAGTCCTCGTCCGTTTCTGCTCACGGGATCGAGGCGAGGTCCCGCAACCGCGGCTACCCAGTCGGGCTGCTCTAGGCCTTCAGCCGCTCGATCGCATCGCGCAACTCCGCCGCTCGCTCGAACTCGAGTCTGTCGGCGGCGTCGAGCATCTCCTTCTCGAGGACGGCGATACGCTCGTTCCGTGAGAAGCTGTCCAGCGTCTCGCGTACCACCGCGCGTTCGATCTCCCGCGCTCGGACCTCTTCGTCGACGGTGGTGCCGATCTGGCGGATCACACTCTTCGGAACGATCCCGTGCGCGCGATTGTGTTCCTCCTGCAACTTCCGTCGGCGCGTGGTCTCGGCGATCGCGCGTTCCATCGATCCGGTCATCCGATCGGCATAGAGGATCACCCGCGCCCGGACGTTCCGGGCCGCGCGGCCGATCGTCTGGACCAGGGAGGTCTCCGAACGGAGGAATCCCTCCTTGTCCGCGTCCATCACCGCGACCAGAGAGACCTCCGGCAGGTCGAGACCCTCCCGGAGCAGGTTCACCCCGACGCAGACGTCGTACTTGCCGCGGCGCAGGTCCTGCAGGATCTCCACGCGCTCGAGAGTGTTGATCTCCGAGTGCAGGTAACGGGCGCGAATCCGCGCCTCTTGGAAGTACTCGCTGAGGTCCTCCGACATCCGCTTGGTCAAAGTGGTGACGAGCACTCGGTCCCCGATCGCGACCGTCTTCTCGATCTGAGCCATCAGGTCGCCGACCTGTCCCGTCGCCGGGCGCACCTCGATCACGGGGTCGAGGAGACCGGTCGGGCGATTGATCACCTCGACCACCTCGCCGGCGGTGCGCCCGAGCTCGTACGGTCCGGGGGTCGCCGAAATGTACAGGACCTCTCTTTTCGCCTGCTCCCACTCCTCGAATCGCATCGGTCGATTGTCGAGCGCAGAAGGGAGGCGAAACCCGTGCTCGACGAGGGTCAACTTGCGCGAGCGGTCCCCCGCATGCATCCCACCGATCTGCGGCAAGGTGACGTGGGACTCGTCGACGAGGCAGAGGAATTCGTCGGGGAAGTAGTCATACAGATTGGCGGGTCGTACCCCAGGAGCGAGACCGGACATGTGCCGCGAGTAGTTCTCGATCCCCGGGCAGTAGCCGACCTCGCGCATCAGTTCGAGGTCGTACCGGGTGCGGGTGGCGAGTCGGTGCGCTTCCAGGTCCTTCCCCTCCGAACGCAATACTGCGAGACGCTCGGCGAGTTCGCTCTGGATCCCGTCGACCGCCCGGTCGATCGTGTCCTCGGAGACGAGGAAGTGCTTCGCGGGGTAGATCGTGACCTCGGTGAGATCGCGCAGCACCTCGCCGGTCAGCCGGTGAAACTCGTCGATCCGTTCGATCTCGTCCCCGAACATCTCGACGCGGTACCCGACCTCCTCGTACGCGGGGTGGATCTCGACGACATCTCCCCGCGCGCGGAAGGACCCGCGATCGGGGGAGAGGTCATCCCGCTGGTACTGAATTTCGATCAAGCGGCGGAGCAGATCGTCGCGGTCGATGGTGCCCCCCACCTGCAGGGGGATGGTCTTCTTGCGGTACTCCTCCGGAGAACCGAGGCCGTAGATACAGGAGACGCTGGCGACGATCACCACGTCTGGGCGGTTCATCAGACTCGAAGTCGCGCTCAACCGAAGCCGGTCGATGTCCGCGTTGATCGAGGCGTCCTTCTCGATGTAGATGTCGCGCTGCGGGATGTACGCCTCGGGTTGGTAGTAGTCGTAGTAGCTGACGAAGTATTCGACCGCGTTCTCGGGGAGGAATCGCTTCAGCTCACTGTACAGCTGGGCCGCGAGGGTCTTGTTGTGACTGATCAGCAGCGTCGGGATCCCGCGGCGCGCGATGAGATGCGCCATCATGTAGGTCTTCCCCGAGCCCGTGACCCCGAGCAGGACCTGCTCTCTCCGTCCCTCGGCGAAACCGCGCGAGAGCCGGTCGAGCGCCTCCGGCTGGTCTCCCGCGGGCTCGTAGTCGGAGACGACGACGAAGGGGGACCCCTCCACGGAATAACGTGGCATCAGCGCTGCTCCGAAACGGACCATTCAGGGGCTTCCGAAACTGGGCCGAGGCGGAGCCAGGGACGCGCCCGTTCGATCGCACCGTCTGGGACCCCTGGAATCGCCTGCACCTCGGCGAGGTCGGAGAATCCGCCGTGCTCTTCACGCGCACGGACGATGCGTTTCGCGAGGGCTTCGCCGATCCCCTCGATGAGGAGCAGGCGCGGCCACGGGTCGCGATTGAGATCGATCGTGACGGGAGGGACCGGTCGATCGGGGAGGCGAACGCCGTCGGCAGGACCGGGCCGACGCGCCGAGATCGTGAGTGCGAGGGCGATCCAGAGGAGGAGAAGAGCTCCCCGCGGGAGCCCGACCAGCGGCGAGGGGGCCGAGCGAGTGCGGCGCGTCACAGCCGCCTACTGGACTCGGATGTTTCGCGGCAGCTCCAGTCCTTCGACCTTCGCGCCCGCTTCGATCCCGTGAGCCTCGAACCAGCCCGCGTTCGTCTCCAGCGCGTACCGCACCGACTGGCTCGACCGGTAGCTGGGCGGCCTCCCGGAGAAATCGGAGGGGAGACAGGTCATCCGCAGCAGATCGACGATCTTCCCCTCGTCATCTAGGTAGGCGATGTCGAGGTCGATGAAGCAGTTCTTCATCCAGAATCCCTGTGGCTTCGGTTGGGGGAAGACGAACAGCATCCCGCCGTTCTCCGCGAGAGTCGTGCGATACATCAATCCCGTCTCCCGCCTCCCCGGATCTGCCGCGATCTCCACCTCGAGCTCGTGCCCGGCGACCCGCACCCGGTGGAGTCCGACCGATACCGTCCGGCCGGGATCACTTCCGCAGCTGGACCCCATCAAGAGCAGCGGGGCGATCGTGCCGAAGACGATCCAGCAGAGTAGGGTCGATCGGGGCACCGGCCATCGAGGTAGGGAGTTCATCGCAACAGCTCCTCTCTCTCCACCTCCGGGAGCGCCCGCGGCTCGACGGCGGCGACCCTCGGGACAGACCCGATGGCGGACGACGTTTCGGCCCGGAGCTCTCGCAACCGCTCGTACGCGATCCTTGCCTCGTGGCGGGTTCGGTTCGATCGAACCGCACGCCGAGTCAACGGATAGAGCGGCACGCCGAGAACGATGCCGATCAGGGAGCCGCCGATCATCATCGGGACGAACAACTCCCCGGTCAGCACGATCAACGCCTCCCGGATCCCCCCGATCATGCCCGCAGCCTTGATCTGTTGCCAGCTCGCATCGAAAGCAGCTTCAGAGATCATCTCGTTCCCCGTGATCACCGAACCCAGCCAGTAGTCGATCCAGTAGATCGGGATCATGGTCAGGGGATTCGAGATGAACACCATCACGACCGCCGCGACCCGATTCGCCCGGACCGCCGTGCAGACAACTGCCGCGAGGATGATCTGAATTCCGACGGTCGGGGTCATCGCGAGGAACATGCCGATCGCTGTCCCCAGGGCGATGGCGTGCGGGGTGTCATTGATCTGGAGGATCAGTCGGAGCTTCCGCTGGAGGAAGCCTGGGTCGCCACCCGCCATGCTGCTCCGTAGTCTCGTCTGGGTACTCGTGACTGGCACATGGGCGTCCGGGCCGACGCTCGGACGCCAAAGGAGTCTATCTGCCTCCCGAGCGATCGGCGAGTAGGGGCGACCAACGCCCGAATCTGGACGCCGCGACTCGGGTTCGCTTCGGCTGACTACGGGCCGTAGGGCAGGGTGCACCCGCTTCCGACTCCTCCCGCCCCGAAGCGGGGCGGGGCGGCCACAAGAACGGGCGGTCCGAGTCGGACCACTACCGCTCGGCCCATTTCAAGTGCATGGAGAGATCGAGCGCGCGAACGGAGTGGGTCAGGGCACCGATCGACACTCGACCGACGCCGGACTTCGCATATGCGGCGATCGTGGCTCCGGTGATCCCTCCTGACGCTTCGAGGGCTGCTTTGTCGATGGAGATCCCGGCGGCGTGCGCCGCCGCGATCCAGCGAGCGATCTCCTCGGGGGTCCGATTGTCGATCATGATCCGCTCCGTACCCGCGGAGAGAGCAGACCGGAACGACTCCTCGTCCTCGACCTCGATCTCGATCGAAGCCCCAGGAGCCGCGCGGCGGAGCCGATCGACGATCTGCGGGATCTCCTCCGCCCCGCCCGTGCCGAACAGGGCGCGGTGGTTCTCCTTGACCAAGGGAAACTCCGCGAGGTCGAAGCGATGATTGACTCCCCCGCCAGCGTGGACCGCCCGACGCTGGAGGATGCGAGCCCCGGGAAAAGTCTTCCGAGTATCGAGGACGGCAGTCCCCCCCGCACGCCCCACCCATTCCGCGGTGCGGGTCGCGATCCCTCCCAGGTGACCGAGAAGATTCATCGCTGTGCGCTCACCTGCGAGGAGGGGAATCGCGGCGCCGGCGATCTCGAACACGACCTCACCCGCCTCGATATGGACTCCATCGGGAGCCGCACACCGAAGATCGACCGTGGAATCGAGTCGGCGGAAGACCGCCTCGGCCGCTCGGGACCCACACATCACGCCGGATTCACGGACGGTGATCGTCGCGAGCGCCCGGCGGGCATCGTCGTCGAGCAGAGCGCGCGAGGTGACATCCTCTTGCGCACGATCTTCGGCGAGAGCAGCGTCGATGAGGCGATCCAGGACCGCCCGGACATCCGGGCGATCCCAGAAACTCGAGTCGGGCTCCAGCACGACGATCCCTTCCCTCCGAGATGACCCCGCCCTCGAGGTACGAGGTTCGATTTCGACTTCCGCTCCGGGCCCTCCGCTACGGGACCGCATTATTCACGAAGTTCGCCTGGGGTCGCCCCTGGAACCCGGGGAAGCCGCTGGACGGCCGGGATAGACCCCTCGGAGGCTGTCGGAAAACCTCGATTCTCCAGACGGGATGACTTTTTCGATGGGTTGTGAGGAAGAGCCCCACCGGGGGTTCGTGATAGGATTCTGGCGAACGGAAGGAGGGCTTTGCTCCGATGATTCGCGTCGAGAGTGCCGCGGACCAGGTCAACGTGGCCAAGGTTTACGAGGCGAAACAGGAGCAGGTCTTCCAGTATTGGGATGACCTCGGAGAGGAGGAGCGACGCTCCCTCCTCGCTCAGATCGCATCGATCGACTTTCAGGAGTTCGGCAGGCTCGTCCGCCAGGGGATCGAAGAGGCGCCGGGGGAGGCTGGCCGGATCACCGAACTCACCCCCGCGGAGATGATCCCTCTCCCCTCGACCACTCTTCAAGAGCAGGAGCGGGCGCGCGCCCGGGCCGCCGGCCTCGAACTCCTCCAACAGGGTGAGGTTGCGGTCTTCCTCGTCGCGGGGGGCCAGGGGACCCGTCTCGGATTCGAAGGGCCGAAGGGGTGTTTCCCTCTCCTCCCGATCTCCGGCGCGTCGCTCTTCCAGCATTTCGCCGAAAAGATCCTCGCGCTCGGCCGTCGGGTGAAACGACGCCTGCACTTGTTCATCATGACGAGTCAGGCGAACGACGAACAGACCCGCGCGTTCTTCCGAGAGCATCGGAACTTCGGGCTCCAAGCGAACGAGGTCCACTTCCATCCGCAAGCGATGTTGCCGGTGATCGACCCTAGGCAGGGAAAGATCCTCCTCGCCTCCCGCTCCGAACTGCTCCTGAGTCCCAACGGTCACGGCGGATCGGTGCGGGTGATCCAGGATCTTCGAGAGATGTTGGATCGGATCGGCGTCCGAGTGCTCTTCTACCACCAGGTCGACAACCCGGTCATCACGATGGCGGACCCGGCGTTCATCGGATTCCACATCCTGCGCGACTCGCAGTTCTCATCGAAGGCGGTCGCGAAGGAGAAGCCCGGAGAACACGTCGGGGTGTTCTGTCGCGACGGCGGTCACACTCGGGTCGTCGAGTACACCGAACTCGGGGAACGAGAGCGAGAGGCCCGCGACCCGGACGGAAAGCTCTCCTTCCGGGCGGGGAACATCGCCACCCATGTGATCTCGGTCGACTTCGTCGCTCCCGATGAAGGTGCCGATGCATTTCAGATGCCGTACCACCTCGCGCGCAAGGCGGTGCCCTACTTCCGCGATGGAGAACTTGTCGAAGCGTCGGTGCCGAACTCGATCCGGTTCGAGTCGTTCATCTTCGACACCCTCAAGCGAGCTCGGAACCCGGTCACCCTCGAGGCGGACCGCGCCCGAGAGTTCGCCCCGGTGAAGAACGCGGAAGGGGAGAACTCCCCCGCGACTTCACGACGCGCGCTCGCTCGCATGTGGGCCGAGTGGCTCGATGCCGCCGGGGTGGTGGTTCCCCGCGACGAGTCGGGAGACCCGGTCCACCCGATCGAGATTTCACCTCTCGTCGCCGACTCCGCGGATGACCTCGTCGAAGCTCTCGAAGGGCGGACCGTCGATGCGGACGGCCCGATCCACCTCCGATGAAGAGAGAACGCACGACTGCCGAACGGGTGAGGCTCGGGGTGCTCGGAGCGATCGGAGTCCTCGTCGCCCAGACGGGGTTCCTCGGCGGCCAGGAATCCGACGGAATTCGGCCCGACCTCCAGCGCATCCAGGAGTGGCTCGCATCCGGAAATCCCGACCAGACTGCGGTGGCTCGGCGCGAACTCGGGGATCGGATCGGCCTCGAAGCGATCGCGGCGCTGAACGAGTACCTCGCGTCGCAGCTTCCCGACCGCGTCCGCGGTCCGCTCCTCGTCCGCCTTCACGAGCTCGCTCGGACCCGACTCGCCGAGGTCGAAGATTCCATCGAGACTTTCCAAGCGGCCCGTGCTCTCGCCCGGACGCTCGGGGCAGAACTCGACTCCGCGGAGGTGCCGGATCCGGATCTCGCCGAAGAGACCGCGGTGCGCCGACGGGGCCGCAACCAAGCGCGATCGAGTGTCGAGGAGGGGCAACGCGAGTTGCACTCCCTCGGCCTCGCTCTCGCGCCGGTGCTCTTTCACCACCTGGAAGCGGGAGGTGTCGGCTCGCCCCTCGTCGAACGATTCCACCAACGACTGTGGATCGAACTCGAGGAAGAAGCCCGTCGCCTGTTTCCCCACGCACCCGCCGACGACGCGATCAACCCGCACGAGAGCCGATCCCTGGTGCCGTTGATCGGTTCTCTCGAGGATGGCGACCCCGTGGGATGGGAGCGCAGACGTCGCGCCGTGATCGATGATGCGCTCGCGCGGATCGAGTCCCTGGCTCCCACGGCGGTCGACGAGGGACGCGCGCTCCTTCTCGAGCTCGGTGACTCGGCGGCACCGCGCATCGCCGCGTGGGTCGAACGCGACGGTCCACTCCCCCGCGAACTGCGGGAGCGAGTCGCCGAGTGGAATCGCCTGCGCGTCCCCCCCGGATTCGAGCGACGTACGGCGATCGACCTCGGCCGGTACGGCTCGATCCCACGAGCGGAAAGAAAAGCGCTGATCCACCGACTCGAGTTCGTCCTCCGAGCGGAATCCCCCGCCGTGCTCTTCGGAATCGTCCAGGCGGAGGATGACGTCGCGCTCAAGGTCGAGGCCGCGGCGGTCCTCTCACGTCTCGGTGATCCCCGCGGAGCGAGTTTTCTCGGGGAGCTCGGCTTCCAGCAGGCGTTGGAATTCGAGGAGATCTCTCGCCGAGTACTGCTGATCGAGGCCCTCCAACGGCGAGATGCCGGCGACGGAGAGGGTGCACTCGAGGCACTCCTCGCGCTTGACCTCCGCTTCCCCGGGGACTTCCGGCTCCACTACGAGATCGGTTTCACCGCGCTCAAGCTTCGAAGACTCGAGCTGTCGATCGACCACTTCGAAAGAGCGCTCGCTCTCGATTCCCGTGATCCGAGCACCCGCTACAACCTCGCTTGTGCCCTCGCCCTGGCGGGTCGATTCGCCGAGGCTCTCGATGCGCTGGAGCTCTCCGTTCAGGGCGGTTACCGCGATGGGACCCATATCCGCGAGGACGATGATCTCGAGGCGCTGCGGGACGATCCCCGCTTCGAACAGATCCTCGAAGGGCTCTAGCGAGATCCTCCACCCTGATCCTCGAAGACGGGACAGGATCCAGCGGGGGGAGCGACACCTCACGATTCGACGCTTTCCACCCGAGCAGGCTACTCTTTACCGGGAAGAGGGTCCCTCCGCGCCGACGGCGAGCGGAAGAGCATGGGCGAGGCAGCGAGCAGCCGAACGACGATTGCAGCACCCACCGAGGTGATCCTCCGGCTCCTCAAGGCCGGTCGGGAGTGCCACGATGGTCTGCTCTCGATCCGTCCTCGGGACGGAGATGGGCCCACGCTCCACCTCCGGCTCGAGCAGGGACTCCTCGCCGACTTCGAGACCGAGGGGGAAGCTTCCCTGCTGGGACGAGCCCTCCTCGCCAGCCCTTCCCTTCGTGATCGCGACCGCCGCCGCCTCCAGAAGGACCAGGCCGCCGGCCACGGGGACGCGGGCCAGAAAGCGATCGAAGCGGGATTCCTCGATGAGGACGAGATCGCTCGGTGCATCATCGAGGGACTCGACCAGGAATTCTCGCGGGTGCTCTCGTTCGAGAACCCCGAAATCGTCCAGACTTCCGCGAATGCTCCGCTCGCCCACGGGCTCCTCGGCTGCATCGAGCTCAGCCTGCCGCTGGGCGATGCGATCCTGCGCGGCGCGACGCACGCCGACCGGTGGGACGTCGCGCGAGAACTCCCCCTGCTCCGCGAGGTCTACTACGCCACCCCGGAGGCTCTCGAGGTGTTCCGCCAGCCGGAGCAGTACCCTGAGGATGCGGCTCTCCTCGAGCAGTTCGACGGACGGTTCGACCTCGCCGAGGTGATCGAATCGGGCCAGTTCGAGCCCTGGGCCACGATCGCGCGGGTCCGCTCGCTCGCCGAAGATGGCTTCCTCGCCGTGACGAATCCGGTCCAACTCTTCCAGATGGGTTGCGAGGAGGAGCGACTCGGTGCTCTAGGGAAGGCACTTCGCCTCTTCCAGCATTCGGACGAGCTCGGCCTCGACGACTTCGACCTCGGCTACCGTCTCGCCGGCGTCCTCCAGAGAGTCGGTCGTACCCGCGAGGCACTCGGACATTTCCAGGCTTTCGCCGAGAAGTGCGTCGGGCAGTTCCGCATCGAGGACACGATCGCGGCCTACGCCCACATCCTCGAGCTCGACCCCGAGAATCTCGCAATCCAGGAGAAGTACCTGACGCTGCTCGCCCGCTACGGTCGCAGCGACGAGGCGCTCGCCAGCAGTGTGGCGCTCGCGCGGCGACTTCAGGAGTCCGGGGATGAGGGGCGGGCGCGCAGCCTCCTCGAACAAGTGGTCGAACAGGCGGATGGCAACGAGGAGGTCCTCCGTCTCTACCGCGACCTGTGTGTCGCCACCGCGGATCCGGACGGCGCGTCGCAGGCGTCCAATCGACTCGGCACACTCCTGCTCGAGCGCGGTGACCTCGAGGCCGCTCTGGAGGAGTACCAGTCGCTCTTCTTCCAGCAGCAGGAGAACGCGACGGTCCGCGCGCGGCTGGTCGAATTGCACTTCCGTCTCGACCGACCCGAGAAGGCGGCGGAGCACCTCGAAGCGCTCGTCGAACTCTCCGGTTGGAGAGCGAGCCATCCGACCGAGGAAGCGATCACGTTCCATCGGTATCTCCTCGATCTCGGGGTCGAGGACTCGCGGATCACCGCCTGGCTCTCGGAGGCGGCGAGGGGGAAAGAGAGTCGCGAGGACTCCGCCCACTACCTCGAGCGTCACCGAGACTTGCTCCGGGAGGCCGGCGACTTCGAAGGCGCCCGCCTCGCGGCCGCCGAACTCGGTCGACTGCGCCCCGATGACATCGAGGCGGCTCGCACACTCAGCGATCTCGAGCGCCGCTGCGATCACCCCGCGCGGGCGGGGATCGTCCTCGAAGAACTGGTCACACGGCTCGCTGAGAGCGAATCGTGTCCCCCACCCGCACAGTGGCGAGAGCTCCTCAAGGAACTCTTGAGCGTCGCGCCCCTCTCCTCCGTCGCCCGCCGCCACTGGCTGAGCATCCTCCCGGACGAAGGGGAAGCGGCGCTCCGCGATCGGCTTCTTCTCGAGTGCGCACTCCTCGCGGTCGCGTCGGGTAATCTCGACGAAGCGCGGGCGCACATCGCGCGAATGGTGCCGCCGCCGCCCTTCGCACCCGTCCTCGAGCTCTGTGCGGGAATTCTCTCGCGCGGGGAGCGGCAGGTCGGTGACGACGCGGCCACGTGCTTCCGCCGGGGGGCCCAGCAAGCAGCAGAGGGAGGGGACAGGGGTCTCCTCGCGGATCTGCTCGATCGCCTCGAAGCGGTCTCCCCAGACGACCCCGATCTGACCAAACTCCGGGGGGCCGCGGAACGACTCCGCACCCCAGACGCCCCCTCGATGGGGCGTTCGCCGAGAGTGGTGCAAGGCTCCGTCGCCGGGATCACCGAGAAGCTTCGAGGGCTCAAGGACACCGGCCCCGGGATCTCGCGTCCCACTCCGGCTCCCACCGCAGGCGGTGTCCACGCGGCGCTGGCCCGGCTCAGGGGCCTCCAGGGGGGCGAGTCTCCCGCAGCGCCCGAGGCTCCGGCCCCGATGGCGACCCAGCCGAGTCGCCCACTCCACGAGACGATGGGGCAGGCTCCCCTTCCTCCTCCCCCCGCCCCGAGGGCCGCGGGAGGTGGGGTCAACGCGGCGCTGCAGCGATTGAAAGGGCTCCAGGGAGGCGGTGGAGGTCAGGCGGCGACTGCCCCGAGCGCGACCGGCCCGAGCCCCACACCGCTGACCTCCTCGACGGACGGTGGGAGTGGACCATCTCCACTCCCCCCTCCTCCTCCACCCGAGAAGGCCGGCGGAGGGGTCCAGAGCGCCCTGGCGAAGTTGCGCGGACTCCAGAGCACGGGCTCAGGCCCGGCTCCGGCGAATCCGGCTCCCCCTGCCCCGGCTCACCCTGCCCCGGCTCACCCCGCACCGCCCCCTTCGACTCTGTCCGCAGCAGGCGCGGTCGATCCCGTCGAGGCGAGTCCCCCGAGTGTCCGCCACGCGGGGGGTACCCCGGATCTTGCCCCGCTTCCCCCACCTCCCGCTCCGGAGAAGGGCAAGAAGCTCGGGGGCGCCGCGGCGAAGCTGAACGCCCTCCGAGATCAGAAATAGGCGGCTGTCGCTCGCACCGCCCATCCCGACTGCATCCCCCCCGGGAGCGGTTGACGACCCCCGAGGGCTTCTCTAGGATCCGCCGGCTAGGGCACTTCCGAAGCGGGCGGCGACGCACGACGCCTCGGTTCCTGCCGGAGAGACTTCCCGTCTGATCGACAAGAATCCGGGCGGCATAGCCAAGTGGTAAGGCACGGGTTTGCAAAACCCGCACCCCCGGTTCAAATCCGGGTGCCGCCTCCAAAATCTCGGCGCCGCGCCCGCTCTGCGAGCGCGGCGCCCGACCTTTTCGGCCCCCCGCGATCGGCCTGGCATTTTTCTGCCGTTTCCAAGCGAGATGCCCACAAGCGCCCACATCCCGCCGTATAATGGCCGAAGCATGGGGAGCTGGCAGCTACCCTCAGGGCTCGATTTCCACGACCCGTCACCTCGGGGCTCTTCTCATCTGGATTCCGACCTTCGGCCTCCGGACCTGAAGCCCGCCCGCGGGGAGGGAAGGAGTGCGGAGTGTTGCTCGGGAACGCACGGAGAAGCGCTGGACGCGGGCGAATCATCTCGGCGATGGCACTAGGTCTCGCCGCTGTTCTGTTCGCGATGGGCAGCCTCGATGCCCAGCCGAACTGGGTCTCCTTCAACAATGAAACGGGGTCCCGCCTCGTCGGAGGCTCGACGGTCGCAGCCAACGACGCCGCGGAGAAGGACTACATCTGGGGCGACGTCGACCAGGATGGTGATATCGATCTGGTCAGCGTCCGGAAGCAGCCGTTCACCAGCGGTGGTGCCGGGGCATTCCGCACGAATGTGCTCTTCATGAACGTGGGGGGAGTCCTCACCGACCAGACCGCTTTGTACGCAGCCACTTCCGACGTCGCTGGAGATAACGGCTTTCTCACCGCGACGAACGACCGTGACGTCATCCTTGCGGACGTGACCGGCGATGGCTGGCTCGATATCATCACCGCGACCACCCTCTCCGATGGATTTCCCAAGCACATTTCGCACCCGCGGATCTACCGCAACCTCGGGATGGTGGCCGGCAGCTGGGGTGGATTCATCCACGAGAACGCGCGGATGCCCGCGCTCGCCCCAGACATTTCGCCCGGGGTGCCGCACGCCCCGCGGTTCTGTTCGGTCGGAGCAGGAGACATCGACGAAGACGGGGATCTCGACCTCTACTTCGGCGACTACGACTCCGGGGGAGCCCAGACGCTGGACTTCAACGACCGACTCCTTCTGAACGATGGAAACGGGTTCTTCTCCGACGGGACGATCGCTGTCTTCAGCGGAACCATTTTGGTCCAGGGAAATCTCTTCCCCTTCCAACAGTCCGCGTTCGGCATGGCGGTCTCGCTTGCGGACATGAACGGGGACGGCCACCTCGACATCGTCAAGGACACCGCCCTGAACCCGCCGCAGTACGTCGGGGTCGCCTACAACAGTTCGACCAGCGTCGGTGCGTTCGGCTCGCACAAGGAAGCGTTCCCGAACATGGCCCCCTATCACGTCTCGACCGGGGACCTGAACAACGACGGAAAAATGGACATCGTCATCAGCGACGACAACTCCGACAGCTACCTGCTCAATCAGGGGAACGACGGCAACGGCATGGCCAGCTTCAACCGGCTCACCTACGCCTTCGCGGCGGGAGCGGGTACGGATGACGGCTTCGCGAGCAATTCGGTGATCGCGGACCTCGATCTCGACGGCTGGAACGACGTCCTGATCGCGGATGTCGACGTGGACATCCCGCCGTGCGGTGGCGGCCGCCGTCTGCACATCTACCACAACCTGGGGAACCCCCCGAGCGTCACACTCCGACAGGAGAATGACGGCGGGGCGTGGCGACCGATCGGGACTCATGACGTGGCGGTCTTCGATGTCAACGGGGACGGCTACCCGGACCTGGTGATCGGCACGTGCAGCGGGACCCAGGTCTGGATCAACGACCCGCCCGCAGCGCTCGCGTTCGACTACCCCCAGGGCCGTCCGACCGAAGTCGGGTGCACCTCGACGACGAGCTTCCAGGTCCAGGTCATCGGTCTCGGCAGCGGAGTCCCGGCTGCAGGAGGCCTCGACATGTTCGCCTCCGTCGATGGCGGTGCTTTCCTGCCGCATCCGGTGAGCGAACTCGGCGGCGATCTCTACGGGGTCACCCTGGACGGCAACAGCGCGAGCTCCTCGATCCGTTACTACTTCAGTGCGTCCTCGACCGGCGGGGGGACCTGGTCCGACCCGTCGACTGGCCCCGCCGCGAACTACTCGGTCGTCGTCGCGGACACCCTGATCGAGCAAATCGAGACCTTCGAGAGTGGAGCTCCCGGGTGGGCCGTCGCGAACGGCGTCTCGCTCACCTTCGGGGGATGGGAACTCGTCGATCCGAACGGCACCGCGGCCGCACCGGAGAGTGACGCGGGGGTCGGCGGCGACGTGCTCTGCTGGGTGACCGGGAACGGCCTGGTCGGAGGAGCCACCGGGAACTCAGACCTCGATGGCGGACCGACAACTCTGACCTCTCCCACGATCAACTTGGCCGGAGCGGATGCGCTGATCTCGGCCGACATCTGGTTCTACAACGACGAGCCGAACCAGACCGAGATCGATCAGTTCGTCGTGGAAGTCTCCTCGAACGGGACCACCTGGGTGCCGGCGATGGTCCTCCCGGGTGGTGTGGGTACCACCGCGTGGATCCATTACGGCTTCCAGGTCTCGAACTTCGTGACCCCGAGTGCGACCACTCGGGTGCGATTCATCGCGGCCGACACCCCGAACAATTCGATCTACGAGGGCGGCGTCGACAACTTCACCGTGACGCTGCTCAGCTGCGGCGGCGGGGGCCCGTCCTTCGTCCGCGGCGATGTCAACGGGGACGGCTCCAATGACATCTCGGACGCGGTCGCGCTCCTCGCGAACCTTTTCGGCGCCACCTTCATCATCGGCTGCGACGACAGCGCCGATGCGAACGACGACGGTACTCTGAACATCGCGGATGCGGTGAGAGTGCTCGGGGCCCTCTTTGGAGGAGGACCGCCGCTCTCCGCGCCGAGCGGCTCCTGCGGCTCTGACCCGACCGCCGACGCGCTCGATTGCGTCGACACCGGAAGCTGCCCGTAGCGAAGCGGTCGGCTGGTAACAAGACCCGGGGGGGGACGGAACCGACAAAGCGTCGGTCCCGTCCCCCTTTCTTCTCCCGGCTGGCGCTTTTGGGCAGTTCGGGGTGAGTGAAACCGAGAACGGACGGGACCCGGCCCAATTCCGGGAACGAGCGGACCAGGATTGAAGGAGGATATCGCCGTGTGTACCGGCCACCGTCCCCAGCTCCACACCCTACTCACCCTCGTGGTGGTCGCATTCTGCGCTCCCGCCGCGGCACAGGTCACTCTGCAACCAAAGATGGGGGAACCGGTTCCCGGTCTCACCGCTTCGGAGCTGCTCCGGTTCGATGAAGGGAAGATCCGCTTCGAGCAGGTCTTCACCGCACCAGAAGGACTCGGACCGGGCTTCAACGATGACAGCTGCGCGAGCTGTCACGCGCTCCCGACCACCGGGGGGGCCGGGGTGTTGGACGTCACACGTTTCGGTTTCGCCGACAAAGGGATGCCGTTCGATCCCCTCGCTTCACAGGGGGGCAGCCTACTCCAGGCGAACGCGATCAGTGATCCGTGCATGGAGTTCGTGCCGGCGAACGCGAACGTGACCACGCTGCGCATCACCCCATCGACGTTCGGAGCGGGACTGGTCGAGGCGATCCCCGACGCGGACATCCTGGCACTCGAGTCGCCTGGGGGTGGGATGGCGCACTTCGTCCAGCCCCTCGAGGATCTCCTCGGTCCCCTCCGGGTCGGCCGCTTCGGGTGGAAGGCTCAAGTGGCGACGATCCTCACCTTCTCCGGGGATGCATCCTTGAACGAGATGGGGATCACGAACGCCCTGGTCGGCACGGAGAACGCTCCGAACGGGGACCCCGTGCTGCTCGCGGCTTGCGATACCGTCAGCGATCCGGAAGACTTCGCCGATCCGCAGGGCTTCACCTTCATCGAGCGAATCACCGACTTCCAGCGCTTCCTCGCCGCGCCGCCACAGACCCCGAAGTCCGGGATGACGGGGGAGCAGGTGTTCAACACCGTCGGCTGCGCGAACTGCCACTACTCGATCTTCATCACCGGAGTAGCGCCCGAGACCGCTCTCACCGGCAAGACGATTCACCCCTACTCCGACTTCCTCCTCCACAGCATGGGGAGCCTCGGGGACGGGATCGTCCAAGGCGCCGCGAGCGAGCTTCAGATCCGAACCCCTGCTCTGTGGGGAGTTCGGATCCGGAGTCCGCTGATCCACGACGGTCGAGTGACCGCGATCGACCTCGAGACCACGATCGATCAAGCGGTCGGGTGGCACGGCGGGGAAGCGGCGACCATCGCCACCGCGTATGCCGCGCTCTCCGCCGTCCAGCACGACCAGTTGATCGCGTTCTTGGATTCACTCGGCAAGCTCGAGTTCGACATGAACGGCGACGGGATCGTCGACCAGAACGACATCGCTGGGTTCGTCGGCTGCTTCACGGGCCCTGGGGCGGCGATCACTCCGGATGATCCCTGCGCGGTCGCCGACATCGACCAGGATGGCGATGTAGACCTGGACGACTTCGCCTTCTTCGAGCAGGCATTCGAAGGCCCGCAGGAAGACTGCGATTCCAACGGCATTTGGGACGTGGAAGCTCTACTCGACGGCACCGGAGTAGACACGAACGGAAATGGCGTCCTGGACGCGTGTGAGGTGAACTTCCCGCGCGGCGACTGCAACCAAGACGGTGGTGAGGACATCGGCGACGCGGTCTTCGCGCTCGACGTGCTCTTCGGCGGAACCCCGGGCCCATCCTGCCTCGACGCTTGCGACAACAACGACGACGGCAACATGGACATCGGAGACCCGATCTTCCTGCTGAACTACCTCTTCGGGAACGGCCCCGACCCGTTTGCGCCGCACCCCGGTTGTGGAGTGGACCCGACGCCGGCCGACGTCGTGGATTGCGTGAATCACCCGACCTGCCCGTAGCGTTCGGAAGAGCTCCGGATGCGAAGCGGCCCCACCCCCCGTCTCAGGGGGGTGGGGCCTCTCTTGTTCTTGAAGGGGCTTTCGCACGACCTCCTTAGAAATTGAGCTCGAGGAAGACGAACGCTCCGCCGAGATCGAGTTTGGTGTCGTCTCCTCCGTCTTCGAAGTCGAATTCGATCGAGCGATATCCGAGCCCGATCTTGAACCCTTCGTCGATGTTCACCCCGCCGCGGATCATCGCGGAGATGTAGTCTCCGTCGAAGGAGTCGAACGAGATGGCTTCGAGCATCCCGCTGACCTCTCCGTCCGCGAAGAGCTCGACCTTCCAGAGCGGGACTTTCGCCCCCGCCGTGAGCCCGATCACAGGAATCCAGTCGTCGAACTCCTGCTCGCCGACGTCCAAATCCCCCCCCTGCTCGATGATCTTGCTGTCGATCACCACCTGGTCGATTCCAGCGATGAAGCCGAACCGGATGACGTTCCAGTTGAAGAACCCGGTCGCGGTGTGGATCTGGAGCACCGAGGTGTCGAGGTCGCTCGAGACGATGTCAGCAGGGTCGAAGCTCCCCCCCCCGAAGCTGAACCCGCTCGCGAGAGTCGAGAGCCCAGAAAACCCGAGGTCGAGGAAGCTCGCTTCGAGAACGGTCGGTCCGACCGTCGCCGCCGCGTGGTAGACCCAGACCCTCTCCTTGTCGAGGCTGAGAGCGTCATCCACATCGACGAGATCGCCGATCATCCCGAGGTCGGAGGATTGGATCGAGCCTCCGGGCTGAGCGTCCCAGTACTCGGCCCCCAGGGTGACGAGCTTCGCGTCCGAGAGCGCGGCACATCCACCGAGGAGCAGGGCGAGAGCGGGCAGCGACCACGCGACGCGGCATCGGGACATCGTTGCGAGAGGCATTTGTCTTCTCCTTCTGGCCGGTCCCGCAGCGAGGGGCCCGTGGGCGCAGAGGATAGCGTATCGGGGGAGAAGCGACACGGTTCTGGCCCTCGACTGGAGGACATGACAAGATGTCCGTACGCTGCTCGCGAAGCCTCTCGGCTCCGCCGGATCGAGGTCATTCCATGCCTGAACGGCATCCGCGTCATCCCAGACATCCCCGTCATCGCCCTGTTCTTCGAGTTCTCGTACTCCGGGGGATCACCCTGCTCGGAGTTCTGGTCGGAATCGCGGGGTTCGTCCCGGATTCCGTCTCCGCTCAACTGACTGGGAACGTCGGCGGCGGCCCCCTCGGGCTCGATGGACCGTGTCTCTCCCCCGCCGACGCGCAGATGATCCACGGCGTGATCGCGACCCACGCCGCACAACTCGGCCCGATCCCCTTCGGCCCATCCCCCCCGTACGAGTTCTATCCGATGGGCGGTCGGCTCTGGCGCGATCTCTCGATCATCAACTACAACGACCTCGATCCGAGTCCCGGGGTGCTGAGTTGGGACTGCACCAACCACAGCTACGATGGTCACGATGCGAGCGATGTCGCGCTCCGGAGCTTCGGGGAGCAGGCGATCGGGGTCCCGATCTTCGCGGTGCAAGATGGCGTCGTCCTGACCGCACAGGACGGCAACCCCGACATGAACACGTGCGGATTCAACTGCACCACCAACGGCAACGGGGTCGTCATCGACCACGGCGGTGGGCGGGTCTGCCTCTACTGGCACATGAGGAACGGCAGCGTCGCGCCCAGCGTCGGGGACACGGTTGTCGCGGGGGAGCAGATCGGGCTCACCGCGTCGAGCGGATTCTCGACCGGCCCGCATCTCCACTTCGCGACCTATGAGTTCGGTCTGCAGGTGGAACCGTGGGAGGGGCCATGCGACCTGGCGCCGAGCCACTGGGTCGACCAGGTCCCGACGAGTTCGGATTTCTACGCGTTCGAGTGCGGAGTGACCACCCAGCCGTTGGGGGGGGCGGTCGTCCTGCCCTTCGAGCTGCCACGACAGGGATACTACCTCTTCAATACCCAGCCACTCGTCCTCTGGGTCGAAGTCTGGAACCTCCCGGCGAACGCCTCTTGGGTCGTGCAGTACATCCGTCCGACCGGCCAGGTCGCGTCCACCATGAACGGGAACATCGGCAACCCGGCGTACCGCTGGTCTTGGTGGTACTTCACGGGATTTTCGCCGCTGATGAACTCGATTCCGGGGACCTGGACCGTGCGGCTGACGATGGCAGGGCAGGTCCTCGTCGAGGCACCGTTCACGGTCCTCGCCGCTGCCGTCCCAGGCTTCAATGGCCCCCCGGTGCCGGTGAGCGTCTCGTTCGAGCCTGCGAATCCGGAGCCGGGCGATGTGGTCTTCTGCGAGATCGACACGGATCTACTCTACGATGATCCGGACTATGACATCGTCCGATACCAGTACCTTTGGGATGTCGACGGGGTCGTGGTGCGCGATGTCATCTCCGCCGGGCACGCCGATGCGATCCCTTCGGCCACCGCCCCCCTCGGGAGCCTTCTCACCTGCACGGTCACCCCCTCCGATGGGATTCTGTCCGCCCCGTCGAGCTCCGTCACAGTATTGATCGGAGGCGGACTCTTCGAACGCGGCGACTGCAACACCGACGACAGCTTCAATATCGGAGATCCGATCTTCCACCTCGGCGCACTGTTCGCGGGTGGCCCGACCCCGACCTGCGACGACGCGTGCGACGCGAACGACGGTGGGCAGAACGACATCAGTGATCCGGTCTACGCTCTGGCGACACTCTTCTCGGGGGGGCCTCCACCGTCGGCACCTTACGGGAGCTGCGGCGTTGACCCGACCGCAGACCTCCTCGACTGCGCGAGCTTCCCCGGCTGTCCGTAGTATTCAGGGGAGAGCGGAGGTGGAATCGTCCCCGCTCGGGTGACGCCGGAGGAGCCGGAGAACGGACGGAGCCACGATCAGCACCCCGAGCAGGACCGGTGGGAACACCTTGAGCGGTCCGGGGTCTCCCGGGGTCAGAAGACTCGCCACCGTGTAGGAATCGCGGAGGAGGAGCGCCCCGTCCGCGACCTGCGTGGTGAGGGCGACACGGCGGCGAGTCCCGTCGAGGCGCGGGGTCGGGGAGTCGTAAGCGAGCAGATGTTCGTTCTGCACGTTTCGCATCAGCCCCCGGTAGATCTCGGCGAGCGACGCAAGGGGGGGACGCACGTGCAACTGTCCCCCCGTTTCCGCCGCGAGCCGCTCGAGTTCCACGGCGGAGACCTGGCTCCCGAGCCCGATCGCGTGGATCGGGATCCCGTATTCCTGGGCCCGAACGATCACTTCTTCGAAGCCGCGCACACTCGAGTTGTCTTCACCATCGGTGAGCGCGACGACGATCCTCCGACCGCTCTCCCCCTCGAGGATGTCGAGCGCCGCGTGCACGCCGTCGTGAAATGCCGTGTTGCCCGCGAGGAGGATCGATCGGATCTGTTGGACTAGTTGATCCTGGTCACCGGTCAGCGGGCCGAGGCGTTCGACGCCATCCGCGAAGAGCACGAGCGCGGTGACATCATTTCCGTCGCGCATCATGCGGACGAACACCTCGGCCGCTTCTCGGGCGGCGGTGAGCTTTCCCTGGATGCTCATGCTGTTGCTGCGATCGATGACGAGCACCGCGCGGACCGGGCCCCCGGCATCCGGTTGTCGAAGCTCGACTGCGATCCCATCTTCGGTCGCGGAGAAGTCGTGGGTGGGAAGCCCCCCCACCGGTCGCCCGCCCTGGTCCTCGATCAGCACGTGGAGGAGGACCTCCGGGAACTGTGAACGCCCGTCGATGCGGAGTTCCGCCTGGTGGCGAAGCGTCTCATTCTCTTCGGCGGATGCATCGCCTCCGGAGAGCTGACCGAGGAGGGCGACCCACCCGAGCGACGCCATGATCAAGAGCGAGAGTCCTAGGGTGCGCTTCATCGGGCCGGTGTCCCTTCCTCGAGGAAGACCAGCATGGTGTTCCCCACCTTGATCCGGTCCGATCCCCGCAACTCCGCCTCATCCACCTTCTGCTGGTTCACCCAGCAGCGCCCCTCGGGATCGAGGTTCTGGATCCGGAATCGTCCGTTCTCCTGGCGGATGACCGCGTGGATCTTCTCGACCGAGGTGTCGCCGGAGAGGACGATCTCGCAGCCGCCCGACCCGCCGATCCGATTCTCCTTGCGATCGATGATCGACTCGCTCCCCTCGTGCCGCCCGTTCATCACGCGGAGTTTCGCCCGACCGAGCACCACTTCGACGAGGGCGATCAACGACGCGATCGCGGCGCCGAGCACCATCAGTCCAACCATCCCGCCCAGGGCCAGAGCCAGGTCGCGGTCCCCGGTGAACTGCAGCATCAGGTCGGTGGTTCGGTCGCAGGTGGCACCGCCGACGAAGCCCCCGAGCACCCCACCGAACGCACCGTACGCGCACCGACGGGGAGCGCGCCGGGCGATCCCTTCGGCGGTCCCGACCAACATTCCGAAGAGAGCCCATCCCGCGGCGCGAGAGAGCATCCCGCCGTCGGTCGCTCCGTAGATCAATTCGCCCGCCGTCAGACCGATCGTCCCGGCGAGCGCGCCGACCACAGCACCGACCGAGACTCCCATCGCAAGTTTTCGGATCGATCGGGTGCGCACTCCTTCGGTACACCCGAGCAGAGCACCGAGACAGACCCCGACGACGGCCCCGAACTGGGCGTCGCGAGCGAGTAGTCCGGTCTGGCTCGCGGTTTCGGTGTTGAAGTACGAGTGGATCAGGAACCACCCGAGGTAGCCCCCGGTGGCCCCGAACAGAGTGTGGTAGTAGATCCGCATGCGCAGAGACATCGGTGAATACACTTCCTCCCGGGTGGCGGGCCGTGTTCGACCGCGCGGTCGAGACCACCTCCCCGCGGTCGGGAGGCCATCTCCCCATCATCGGTGGATCGGAAGGGTCGCTTGAGGGCCGGATCCCCAGCCCGCCGCGGCGGTCGGGGCCCCGTATCCCTCCGCCCCCCGGTTCCCCTCTCTTGGATTCCTGGCCAGTGCAGAATCCAATTGTCCACGGGGGGGAATGCCGAATAGAAGTCGCTTCGCCAGTGAGCATGGAGAGATACGGTGCCGGTGAACCCGCCAGCGGTCCGCCTACGTTGGAGGACGCGGCCTGTTACAATCCCTGTGAGGTGAGTGATGCGGACCATTCGGGGGCCACTTCCGATCGCAAATCCGATCCCTCGCCCAGGGCAAGTGGCGGAACTGGCAGACGCGAGGGACTTAAAATCCCTTTCCCGGATTCGGGAGTGGGGGTTCGATCCCCCCCTTGCCCACTCTTACTGCTCGGGATCGAAGAGAAGATGGGGCAGGCATCCTTTGGGAGCCAGTCCCCGCGCCTCTTCTTCTCGACGGGTAGAACCGCCGAGCTACTCCCCCGTCGGGGTCTCCGCTCGGTGGATCTGGATGGCTCTGTGGAGGGCGGGTTCGAGCAGATTGCCACGGAACGGCTCGCGATCGATCGTGGTGACGAAGGTGAAGCAGTAGCTTCCTTCGTTCGTGCAATAGACGTGCAGCCTTTGTCCGGAGTGGCAGCAGCAGAGGGAGGTCCCCCCCCGCATCGAGCCGGGCACCACGAAGAGGGAGAACTCCTCGCCGTCGAGTGTATAGAAGACCTTGCCGACCTTCTTCCCGCCGAAGTCCTCGACCGAGACTCCCTTCACGCAAGCCCGATCGATGGGAAATTCGGGGAGCGACACGGCAAGTCTGAGCTGCTCCCGCAGGCTGTCCTCGGCCTCTTCCCGCGACATACACTGGAACCGCGGAGTATCCTCCTGGCCGATGCTTCTCATGTGCGAGTAGAGCGCCTGCTCGGTGACCTGGGCGTGGAGATCGCCCGGGAAGAGAATCGGAACGCTGAGGGAAGCACCGATCACGAGTACCGCCGCTGCGGCGACCCACCGAGCGGATGGAATCGGGATGCGGAGCACACGAGCCCGCGGCTTCCGGGTCGACTCGAGCGCGACGGATTCGCGGACTCTCGTTTCGAGTCCGACGGGAAGCGGTACGTTTCCCGCCTTCGCGCGCACCAGTAGCTTCAGGCTCTGGATCGATCTTGCGATCTCCGCACACCCCATGCACGCCTCGAGGTGGTGGGCCACCCGGGCGGCCGGTTCGTGGTCGAGCTCGCGGTCCACCCAATCGTGAAGCTGCTCGCGGACCTGTGGGCACTCGTTCATCGTCCCTGCTCCTCGCTGCCCGCGACCCGGCCGTAGCCCAGTTCGCGTGCGTAGTCACTCAGCCGGTCGCGCAGGAAGGCTCGTCCTCTCGAAATCCGCGATCGCACGGTGCCGATCGGCACTTCGAGGATCGCCGCGATCTCATCGTAGCGCAGCCCCTCGACGTCGCAGAGGAGCACGGCCCGCCGAAATTCTTCAGGCATCTCATCCAGGTGTTCGTTCACTTCGTCTCCGAAGAGGTCGAGGAAGATCTCCTCGTTGTCGATCCCTCGCTCCTCGAACGCTTTCACCGATCGCTCCGGATCGAAGTCCGGGAGATCGCCGACCACCGTCTGGTGGCGCGGCCGACGTTTCACTTCACGGATTCGGTCGATGAACAGGTTCTTGCAGATCCGGAAGAGCCACGCCTTGCAGTTGCTCCCCGGCCGGAACCGCCCGAAGGCCCGGAACGCCGAGAGGAAGGTCTCCTGGGTCAGGTCCTCCGCCTGGGCGTGATTCCTCGCCAGACTCAGAGCGAAGCGGTGGACGTCCTCCAGGAACGGGAGGGCGACTTGTTCGAACATGGCTCGATCGGATACCTCGGCCGGCAAATGGCTCATTCTTCTCCACCGTAGGCTTCGGGTTCGTCCCCGGAAACGGAGGGCTGCAGTGGTGCGTTCCCACCACTGTCAGAATTTGGGCCCCACCGGGCGATGCGATCCAGCTCCGCCCGGGGATCACCGCTCCCGGCGGCCTGGCGGAGCAGTTCCAGGTAGACGGGGAGGCGCCGCTCCGAAGCCCTCCAGACCGCGTCGAGGATCGGTCCGTCCCCGCCGTAGACATCGCGCAGAAGAAGGGCCGGGAGGGTCCAGTCCACCGTCTGCGTGCTGCGGTACCTCTCGGTCTCGAAATGGGCTGACTCGAGCCGCTCGCGAAACCCCGCGAAAACTCGCCGCCGCGCCGCGAGGCGATCGTCGCGGTCGGAGGCCTCGAACTCGATCCTCAGCTCGACCAGAGTGGTGGCGACCTCACGACGGAGCCGGGCCCGGTCCCGTACCCGGCGTCCATGCTCCTCGAGCCCCTCGATGTCGCCTCGGCGCTCGAGCCACACATCGACACCCCGGTCCTCGATCGACGTCGCGATGCTCTCGTTCAGTCGCGCGTCCCCGGGGACGAACACGGTGCGGTGTGCGAGTTCGTGGAGGATCCCCCCGGCGCGAAGCCCGGAGTCCCCTTCCAGGAGGCTCGGCAAGAGCGGATCGGAGAACCATCCGAGCGTGCTGAACGCGGCGGCGGGGCGGAGCACGACCTCCAACCCCTCGCGCTCGAGACGTCTGACCTCCGCCTCGGCGATCGAGCGGCGGAAGAATCCCTTGTAGGGAAACGTACCGACGATCGGAAAGGCCCACGCAACCGGCTCGAGGCGATCGGGGGGACAGGCGGCGACGATCCAGACCGGCACCCCATCCGGAGGATCGACGTAGGTCCGGTACGCGTCCCCCACCCGGAATCCCTGGGCCGCCGCGAATGCGACCACATCCTCGGCCTCGTCTAGTCTCGCAGCGAGCTCGGGATGAGTCCCGGGATCCTCACGGACTTCAGAGACCGGGCGAGCTCCGGCGAGCAGTCGGGTCTCCCCAGCGAGCTGACTGACGAGATACGGGACCTGGCAACCCGAGACGGCCAGGAGGATGAGTACCATCGGTCCGGTGGCGACGACGCACCGCCCGATGACGCGGGACAGGCGCTGTCTCGTGCGCGAGTCACCCATCGGATGGAGGTGCCTCAAGCCGCCTGCCCTTCACGGCACGAAAAGACCCCGGCTCGCCCGCGCGGGCGCTCCGGGGTCATCTTGTTCGGATCGGGTTCAAAACGGAACCGCTAGCGGATCCGCACCCCCATTTTCTTCAGGGCCTGGCCGACTTCACGGCGACACTCCTCCGCCTCGCGGCTGAGATCGCTGATCCGCGCGAACTCCTTCTCGACCTCTTGGAAGAGCCGGTACGAGGTGAGGAGCTCGTCGTTCTCCCGCAGGCGGCTCGCTTCTGCGAGCTTTCCACGAGCCGTGGTCGCGATCTCGAGGCGGTCGCCCTCGACCAAGGTGAGCACCTTGCCGCTGAGCTTTTCCCGGTCATCGAGCAGGTCATCTAGGATCCGCAGCGCCTGGTCG
Source organism: Planctomycetota bacterium (assembly GCA_032128395.1). Classification (GTDB taxonomy): domain Bacteria; phylum Planctomycetota; class UBA8108; order UBA1146; family UBA1146; genus JAQBGV01. The sequence continues at coordinate 37,113 of JAQBGV010000158.1, forward strand.
TAGGAGCCGGCTTCGATCTGCTCTTGAGCCTGGCTCCGCTTCGCGAGGTAGCGATCCTTCATGCGGAAGCGCAGGTCGCTGAGCCGCTTCGCGCTCTTGATGACGCGAAGGAACTTGTTGGGGTCGACGCAGAGCTGTTGCTTGTGGAGAAGTCCACCTTCGGCATCGAGGAGGAGAAGCGCCGGCTTGTCCTTCCGAAGCTCGTAGCCCGCCAGCTCATCGACGTTCTGGACGGTCGACACTTCGATCTTGTAGCAGGCCCAACCCTGGAACTGATCGACGGCGTTCTCGGAGCGGAAGAGCGCGCGCTCGAAGTTCGCCGCGCAGCAGTCCCCCGACATCGAGCTGGAGTACAAGTAGATCAGGACCGGCTGGATCGCGCCCTGCTCCCGATGCAGCGCATCGTGAAGCGTCGCATTCTTCCGCCAGGGAAGGAGGCTGCTCTCGCCGGGTACGAACGGGGCGGCCCCGGCCACCCCACCGCCGCCAGCAACACTACCCCCGCCCGTCGGCGCACCACCCATCGAGGCTCCACCGGAGCCTGCGGACCCACCTCAGCACTGGGCGTGGAGGGCGCTGGTCGAGTACATCAGCGCCGGCGCGAGCAGCGCAGCGAGCCAGAAGGAATTTCTTCGCAAGGTCCACCTCCTGGGGATTCACCCCACCAGAATCCGCCACCACGCCCACCCCGGGGCGACCCACTAGCTTCCTGCAACGCAGCTTCCTGCAACGCAGCGGACACGCATCATGTCACCTACGTCTCGGAGGGACCAGTCGTTGGGGAGGATATCAGGCAGGCCTCACCACCGCCAGAGAACGACCACTCGGAGGGGGACCCGTCGAGATCCTCGGCCCCGGCAGCGATCTCGCAGGAGTCGAGCGTTCCGTCCCCGTCACAGACGCACCCCACGACCCACCGCGGTCCACCAAAGGGCGCAGGGCGGGGGGACCTCGCTTTCGTTCGGTCAGGGGCAGGAGCTGAAGAACGGACACGGGAGTGCGTCCGGAGTCGAATCGTTGCCGCAGAAAGGGAACGGTGGTGCCGGTGGAGGACCACCCGCGAAGAGAGTACCGAGAGAAGCGATGGCATCGCTGATATCCGCCATCCCGTCATCGTTCCCATCGCAACTGTCCGGACAGATCGGTCCATCGCCCCCCGCGAAGAGATATCCGAGGAGGAAAATCGGGTCCGCGATCGACATCGAACCATCATCGTTGCAGTCACCCCGGAACAGATCCACGCCGGGCGCCGCAAGGCGCTGGATCGAGCCATGGACGAGCGCCGGCATGATCAGAGTGAGGCCGCTGATCACTTCGAGAGTGATCGGAGGAGCACCGAGGGTATCGGTGAGGATCAGCGGCGAGCTCCCTGTCCCCGACGAGGCGGACAGCAGATAGGTGATCTCGGCGACGGAGTGGACCATCGCCGGGGAGAGTTGCACGACGAGTGTGAAGTCGATGAGACAACCGATGATCACTCCGGAAAATCCGCTGGCCACAGGCTCGATCGCGAGGTAGTCCGGGTCGACCCCGCCCCGCACCGGATCGACCGCGCTGCCCGGCGCGAATTCGACGACCGACAATTCGGAGGCTGGATGCGAAATGCCGAGCGAGAAGCCGTCGATGGGCACGCTGCACGTCACGGTGACACTCGCGATCGCCTCCGATCCCAGATCCGCCACGGCACCGATGACGGTGAACTGTGCCGTGGGGATCTGGGCCTGGGCGGGATACGTGCAGTGAAACAGGATGAGACCCACCACGATTCGGATCACACCGGTGGTGTGTCGGCCGCTCATCGTGGATCTCCCTCATTTCTCCTCGGGGGGCAACGGATCAACGCAATCGAGGAGCCAATGGGGAAGCAGCCCTCCTCGTCGTGGTAAAGCTTGTGTGGGACAAGGCTTGGGGCGCCTCTGCCGCGGGTCTGATACGCAACCGATCGACCGAGGTGCGCCAGGCTGTGCGGTGAGGCAGGAATGTCCGGCCGATCGAATCGGCGAGATTCCTCACCTTCCCACGGGGTGGATCGGGAGTTAGTTTCCCTCCACGCCCTGGTAGCTCAGCCGGATAGAGCAGCCGCCTTCTAAGCGGCAGGTTGGAGGTTCGAGTCCTCCCCAGGGCGCCATTTCCCCCCTCTGCGCGTGGCGGGCGGCATGTCGGGGCTGGGGGGGAACCCTCGATCTGAGCCG
>JAQBGV010000159.1:0-10936 GCA_032128395.1 Planctomycetota bacterium
CCCCGGGAGCGGGACCGGGACGTTCCCGAAGAGCGCTTCGAGCGCCGTGATCGCATCGGCGAGGTCGAGCAGGCCGTCGTCGTTCGCATCGCAGGCGTCCTGGCAGAGGAGGGACGCGCTCGCTCCCCCGTCCGTCGGGAACAGGGTGACGAGGAGGTGGACCGCGTCCGCGACGTCGACGGCGGCGTCCCCGTTGCAGTCGCCGCGCTGGAACAATGCTTCGACGATGGGGTAGTGGTAGCCGAGGTCGGGCGCGCCGGTGTCCGCCGCGTGGTCGGTGCGCGTGGTCGCGTCCGACGGCGGCAGGTCCGACGGATCCCCGGCGTCGACGCACGGACTGTCGATGGTCTGACCCGCCGCGACCTGGGAGAGGTAGAAGTCGCCGAACGGGCCCGTGACAAAGCCGGGTTCGGCGTCGAAGTTCCCGACGCCGGGGTACCCGCCGACCACGTTCGAGTAGGACACGTCGATTCCAGGGGAGAGAACGGGACCGAGACCGAGCGGGTTGATCCTTCGGACGATCGAGTTCCGGAGCGTCATGGCGCCTCCGCCGCCCGCCAGGAACGTGATGGACTCGGTTTCGTCCCAGACGAACAGCCCCGCCTGGTCGTCGATGATCGTCGCGTGCGAGACCGAGACGGTCGCACCGTCTCCCGGGTTGACGTACAGAGACGCTCCGGCGGCGGCTTGCGTCACCGCGATGCCGAAGATGTCCAAATGCGAACCGACCATGTTCGCTCGGACGAGGACGTTCTCGATCGTCACGTCCCCCGACCCGATGCAAGCGATGGCTCCTCCGCCGATGGAGGAGTTCTCCTCGACGATGCACGCGTCGAGGACGACCCCCCCGTCCCCACCGACGAAGATCCCACCCCCGAGGGCTCCGGCGTGGTTGCCCGAGAAACGGCAACGCGTGACGGTCACCGACCCTCCTCGGATCGAGATCCCGCCTCCGACGCCGAAGTAGTGCGTCGTGCAGTCGAACAGCGAACAGCCGGCCGGATACTGGCCCGAGCTGCTGGCCGAGTTCCCGAGGAACGTGTTTCCCTCGATCCGCGCCTCGGAGTCGATGCAGTCGATCCCGCCGCCGTAGCTGACCGCGAAGTTGTCGCGGATCGTGTTCCCGCGGATCGTCGGCGAGGACGCATGACAGGTGATCCCCCCGCCCCAGGCGCCCGCCCCGCCGCGGATCGTGAACCCCTCGAGCACGCTCTCGGGACCCTCGCCGCTCTCGAATCGGACCACGATCCCCAGCGACGTCGTGAACCACGAGGGGGGGAGCCCTCCGGCGTCGATCACCGTCGCATCGGCCCCCGCGGACGAGCGCACGACGATCGCCTTCCCGAGGAAGTCGATCGTCTCGAGGTAGGTCCCGGGCAGGACGACCACCGTGTCGCCGTCTGCTGCGAGGTCGATCGCGCCCTGGATGCTCGCGACGTCGCTCGGGACCGCGATCTCCGTCGCGGGGAGGGGAGACGCAGCGAGGCCGACGGCGGTGAGGGCGATGAGAAGGCGGGCCGGGTGTCGGAGCGAGTCGGGCAGGGTTGCGAACGAGGTGGGGGGGGACATGGACACTCCTCTCGAGCGGCCGCCCCGGGATGGGGCGCGCGACTCAGAGAGGGCACGTCATCGACGGACCTCACGTGCGGATGATCTCCAGGAAGTGAGGAAAACCACCCGCTGCACGCCCGCAGAGGGGCTTTCCGGCAGCCTGCTAATCTCCGGACGGGGGATCGAGGGGGCGGACCGGTCGCACCCCGAGGGCCTCGAGCCGCTGGAACAGGAACCGGAACTCCGCGAGCCCGCTCGTCGCGAAGTCCGGAGGGGTGCTGAACCCCCCGCCGCGGATCGCCATGAGGGGTCGGGGGAGCCGCGCCTGCGCCTCCTCGATCCTCTCCCAGGTCTTCCGTTGGTCATCGGCGTCGCTGAGCGAGACGGGGAACTCGAACCGGCTCCCGGAGGCGCCCGGCCGTTCGATCCCCGCGGTCCGCGTGAGGCAGGTCTCCCGGATGTTCCCGTAGATGTCGTGGAGCCCGAACGGGCTGGCCCGGAACACCCCGACGGGGTGGCTCGAGAGGTAGTGATCGTCGAAGTTCGCAGGCCGTGCGCGGATCCCCCCTTGTGCGGGGGTGACGTACGTGGCCGCGACATCTCCTTTCCCCCCCCAGACGTTCGCGACCCCCTCGAGATTGTCCGGATCATCCCCGAACCAGTAGGTCGTGTGCGTGTCGGCGCGCGCCGCGTACTCCCACTCTTCCTCGGTCGGGAGACGCAGGCGGATCCGCGCGAGGAGTTCCACCGTCGGCACGCCATCGGTGTAGTTGACCGGGTGCGTCCAACCGATCGGATTCTCACTCCGATCACCGTACCCGTGGAAGCTCGGGCTGAGGACACTCGGGTTCGAGCCGAAGATCCTCTGCCACTGCCCCTGCGTGAATTCGTACTTCGAAACGAAGAACGGCTCGATGTCCACCGGGTAAGGTCGGAACACGAGCTCCTGACCAGCCAGCCTCGGCTCGAAGTTCGGGCCGGCCGGATCGTCCTTCTGCGAACCGACGAGGAACCCGTTCGCGGGCGGGAGCAAGACGAAGACCAGGGCGGATCCCTCGGTCGGGACACTCGTGGCCTCGTCTGGGCTCTCGACGATCCGGAAGCGGTTGGGCGTCCCCGGCGACCCGAACGAGACCCAATCGGGGTTCCAGTCGGGGTCCTCCTCGGGGGGCGATCCGGTCCCGACCTGCCAGAACTCCCACAGGCCGGTCGCGGGGTTCTCACCGAGGGGGAGCAGGCCGAGTTGGGGCTCGAGGTGGAAGGGTCCGCAGCGCTGGTAGAACTCGGAGGCGTCGACCGCGGCGATCGCCTCGGTCCACGCTTCCCGCGCCCCGGCGGATGTGATCGACCGTTCCTCGACCGTCCGCGCGAACTCGATTCGGCGTCGCACGTCCTCCTCGAGCTCGTGGATCCGGGCCAGGGCGTCGCGCATGCCCTCCCGGCGCGCCTCGAGGACGCGGGGATCCCCTGTGAGACCCGCGATCGCCGTCTCGATCCGACTGCCCATGTCCTCGGCGTCGGCGAGCCACGTCTCCATCGCCGGGACCTTCTCGGGGACCGCGGGCCAGAGCGCGCTCTCTTCCTGCTCCAGGTAGAAGATCAGGAACGACCGGGAGAGATCGGCGGAGCGTCGCTCCGCCGCCGCGACCCCGAACGCGCCGAGCAGCACGACGATGAGGGCCGCGGCGGTCGCGGTCGCGACCGCGCGATTGCGGCCGACCCACTTGCGCAACTCGATCCACGCCCCGGTGCGGTGCGCCCGCACGACACGTCCCTCGAGGAACGCCTGCAGGTCGCGCGCGAAGTCCGCCATGTCGGCGTAGCGGTCTTCCGCCTCCCGCGCCATCGCCTTTTCGCAGATGGCGGCGAGTTCCGGCGCGAGGTCGCTCGCGCGTGTCCCGATCGGTGCGGGTGGCCCACGACGGAGGTCGGCGAGCACCTGCTCGGAACTCGGCGACTTGCCCGGAACGCTGTAGGGAGCATCGCCGGCGAGCAGATGGTAGAGCATCGCTCCGACCGCGTGGATGTCGGATGCGGCGTCGACCCGTTCCCCCCGGGCCTGCTCCGGGGGCATGTAGAACGGCGTGCCGAGGATCGCCCCCTCGCGCGTGACGAAGGCGCTGTCATCGTCGATCGGGCGGGTCCGGTCGGGGGACTCGCCTTTGCCCTCGTCCTCACTCGGCGCGCCCCGCTCTCGCGCGAGCCCCCAGTCCATCACGTAGACCTCGCCGTACTCGCCGACCATCACGTTCGCGGGCTTGAGGTCTCGATGGATGAATCCGGCATCGTGGGCGTACGACATCGTCTCGCAGACCTTCTGGAGCACCAGGAGGGCCCGGGTCCGGGTCCAGCTCGACTCGGGATCGTGCACGAGCCGGATGACTTCGGCGAAGGTGCGCCCGCCGACGAGCGGCATCGTGAAGTAGAGACGCCCCTCGGCGTCGACGCCGAGTTCGTGGACGGGGACGACGCCGGGATGCTCGAGACGACCGGTGACCTCCGCCTCGGCGAGGAATCGGTCGACCAGCTCAGGAGCGACTCCGGGCACCTCGCCGGTCGAACTCGCGCCCTTCTGTCCCCGGATCACCTTCATGGCGAGGGTGCGGCGGAGGACGGCGTCTCGAACGCGGAGGATCGCGCCCATCCCGCCGCACGCGATTTCCTCCTCGACCACGATGCGTCCGAGGGTGTTCGACCCCTGGACCAGCCCCCGGATCCGGCTCCATCGACTCTCCGAGGATTCCGACACCGAGAACGGGGAGCGTGCGAGGAACTCGGGGGGGCACGCATCGATCTCGAGCATTCTCTCGACAGCGGCGCGGAGCTCGGGGTCATCGGGGCACGCGTGATCGAGGAACGCACTGCGATCGGGTTCGGGGAGCTCGACGACCGAGAGGAAGATCGCCTGAGACCTTCTGTGGAATTCGATCGTCAACGGGCTCCCCCCTCGAGTCGATGACCCAACCAGGCGCGAGCGGCGCGCCACTGGCGATCGATGGCGAACCGGGACATTCCCAGCGCCGCGCCGATCTGCTCCATCTCGAGGCCGGCGAAGAACCGCATCTCGACGATCTGCGCCTGCCTCGGGTCGACCTCCGCGAGGACCCCGAGCGCTTCCTCCAGGTCGAGCAGGTCGATGTTCATCGCCTCGACCGCGGCGACGGCGTCGTCGAGGGGTTGCCGCTGCCGGCCGCCGCCCCGCTTCTGCCGCTGCCGGTGGCGGACGTGATCGACGAGGAGCTGTCGCATCGCCTTCGCCGCGAGGGCGAAGAAGTGACCGCGGCTCTTCAGGTCGAGGGTCTGGTTGTGGAAGAGCTTGAGGTAGGCCTCGTGCACGAGGGCGGTCGCTGCGAGCGACTCCCCCGCTCGGGGCAGGGGGGCATGGGTCGCGGCGATCCTCTTGAGCTCCGCGTAGACGTATCCGAGGAGGGGAGACTCGGCATCGGCCTGGCCGGCGCTGAGTTCGATGAGGTACCGCGTGAGATCCGCCGGGGAGGCGTGGTCCGAGTCTTCGATGTCGGCGCTCCGGACTTCACGCAGCGCACTCGCGGTTCCGGGCGAAGTCCGAGTGCGTCAGGGGCTATGAGGGTTCGATCTTCCTTCCGCGGGGGGGCCCGTCAAGGGTGAGGAAGTGTGCGCGGCGAGAACCCTGCCGCTGGTGAGGTGGAACAGCGCCGCTCGCGGAGGCGGGGTCGCGTGAGAGGGCGGGCGCGTCCAGGTCGAGGGCGGGGAGGGATCGAGAGGAGGATCGACCCGACCGACCGATCCCAGAGCCACCGCAGGCCCCCCCTCGGCCTGCGTTGTACCGGTAGGCATTCTCGATCCAAGATGCGGTGGGATTCAGAGTTGAGGTGAGCGACGGGAGCTCGCGAGGGCCACGGAGAAGCGGGGGATCGCCCACTCGCTTGCGCGCGGGCCCCCCGACTACCCCGGCTGGGGTGATAGGGGCCTGCGCAGCAGCGATCAACACCCCTCTCGGCCCCTGAACCCACCCCATCGCCGCGAAGACACCTCCGCGCGGGCAGTCCTCGTGCGCATCCGAACGGGAGAGCGCCGCGTCGCCGCAAGCGCTCCCGCCCGAACTTCCGCACTCCTCGCTCCGTCGTCGAGATCGTCGGCCCGAGCGATGTCGGGATCGTCCTCGGCACCCTCCGCGTCGGACCACGGATCGGGGACCCATTCGTCGTCCCAGGGGTCGGGCTCGAGGGGGGTCGACTCCACGGGAAGAAAGTGCGGGGACGAGGGATCGCTCGGATCTCCCGAGACCGGATAGACCGGATCTCCCGAGACCACCGTCGCCTCGCGGGTCGGCGGAGCGCGCGCCCACGGCGGGTCCCGCGCGCCTCGAGTTCCTGTCGGATCGCGTCGTCGTCGCGCGGGGAGGTACACACTCCCGCGATGCGCACCCGCCCGCCGCACTGCTCGCAGATCTCGGGGTCGTCGAGCCAGACGTGGAGGACCAGCTCGGCCCAGCGACGCTTCCGCGCCTGCGTGAAGGGATCGGGCTCGTCGTCGGGGGGGCTGTCCCTGTTTCCATCCCGAGTCGAGGAAGGACACGGCGACGAGCCGCACGGCGGATTGGCGCCGAAGATCGGGGTGGTCGCGGTGGGGGAGTGCGCCCCGGGGGTCCCACCCTCGATGTCGATGTTGGGTGGGTCGTCGCGTGTGGTCGCCGACGTGTCGAGCGCACGGCCCTCCGCGTCTTCGCCCACGAGGCGGATCGTCGGCCTCCTCCCGATCCACCCGAAGCGCTTTCGGATCAAGGTGGAGAGCGCCCCGTAGGTGTGGATGCGGCACTCGTCGCGGTGCTGGATGTGGGGGGACGAGATGGGCGAGGAACTCGACGGCAGTGTCTTCGAATCCGGAGGCCAGAGTTGGTGGTCGCTCCCGATCGCGAACGGTGCTCTCGAGTGCGAGGAGCTCTTCCTCGTGCTCCCGAAGGGACACGCGCTCGAGAGCCGGCGGCGGATCGCGACCGGGGACCTCGAGGGGGAGCGCTTCATCATGCTCGACGAGGAGCACTGCCTCTCCGACTCGATCCTCACCTTCTGCCGCCAGGACGCGACGCAGCCCCTCGTGATGGAGCGCACGAGTCAGCTGATGATGGTCCAGGAGCTCGTCTCGCTCGGGCACGGAGTCTCGATGATCCCGGCGATGGTGAAGGAGACCGACCGGTCGAAGAAGCGGGTCTACCGCTCCCTCGCCCCGACCCGTCCGACCCGCCGGATCTGCATGGTGTGGGACGACCGTCGCTTCCACAGCCGGGTCCACGAGGCGTTCCGCGAGCGGGTGCGGGAGGCGGTGCGGGGGCGCAAGAAAGCGCCTCGGCGCTGAGCCGATTCCTTCGCGCACCGGGGCGCGTCCCCGCGTATGCTGCGCATCGAGGCGGAGCGAGGGTGTCCCACCCGAGTTCCTCGTCCGGAAGGATCCGATCGATGAGCTGCACGTCCCGATGCGAACCTGTCTCGTTCCCTGCGATCCCCGTTCGAGCGAGACAGCTCCCAGTGAGCAGAAACCCTGCGAGCCTGCGCCTCGGCTTCCGGGCTCTCGGCATCCTGCTCTTCACCGCGAGCCTCGCCCTCGCCGCCGACCCCCCGCGCAACCCCGACTTCACCGCGGGGGATGCGATCCCCGACGGCGCGACCCACGACTGGAACCTCGGGCCGACCGGACTGCGCGGGTGGATGTTCAGCGAGCGGATGGAGACGACCGCGGCGCGGCAGGTCGCGGTCACCGAGGTCGATCCCGGCTCCCCCGCCGAGGGTCTGTTCGCGGTGGGGGACGTGCTCCTCGGGGTCGCGGGGGAGCGGTTCTCCGTCGACCCGCGCCTCGAGATCGGGCGCGCGATCACCGAGGCGGAAGGGCGACGCGGGAAGCTCACCTTCATCCGCTGGCGCGATGGTGAGACGGAGAAGGTGACGGTCCGGATCGCACCGCTCGGGAAGTACGCATCGACCGCCCCGTTCAATTGCGAGAAGTCGGAGCGGATCCTCGCCGAAGGGTGCGCGGCGCTCGCGCGACGCATGGAGGCGAAGCCGAACGCCGGCAACTGGATCGTCCGGTCGTACAACGCGCTCGCGCTGCTCGCGAGCGGGAACCCCGAATACCTCCCGGTCGTGCGCCAGCAGGTCGCAGCGGTCTCGAGTTACACCGACCCCGAGCGGCGCGATTACCACTCCTGGTTCTACGGTCCGATCAACCTGCTGCTGGCGGAGTACACGATCGCGACCGGGGATGAGACGTACCTCCCCGCCCTCGAGCGCGTGACGATGGAGATCGTGCGCGGCCAGAGCACCGTCGGTTCGTGGGGGCACCGCTTCGTGCAGGAGAACGGGCGCCTCGCGGGGTACGGGATGATGAACGCACCCGGGCTCCCGCTCGCCACCTCTCTCGTCCTCGCGCGCGAGGCGGGGGTCGAGAGCACCGCGCTCGACCTCGCGATCGAGCGCACCGCCCGTCTCGTCCGCTTCTACGTCGGCAAGGGGAGCGTCCCCTACGGCGACCACCATCCGTGGATCGAGGCGCACGACGACAACGGCAAGAACGGGATCGCCGCGCTCTTCTTCCATCTCCTCGGGGACGTCGAGGCGGCGACCTACTTCTCGCGGATGAGCCTCGCGAGTCACGGTGCGGAGCGCGACCACGGCCACACCGGCAACTTCTTCAACATGCTCTGGGCGATGCCGGGGGTCGCGCTCTCCGGCCCGCGGGCGAGCGGGGCGTGGATGGAGGAGTTCGGGTGGTCCTACGACCTCGCCCGCCGCTGGGATGGCACCTTCATCCACCAGGGTCCCCCGCAGTGGCGGCACGACAGCTACCGGCGGTGGGATGCGACCGGCCTCTACCTCCTCGCGTACGCGCAGTCGGTCGGGAAGATCCACCTCGCCGGACACGACGGGAGCATCGTCGAGAAACTCGGCCGGAAGGAAGCGGAGTCGGTCGTCGCGGTCGGTCGCGGGTGGAGTTCCGCACGCAAGGATGTCGTGTACGCCGACCGCAGTACGGCCGAGGTCCTCACTCTTCTCCGCAGCTGGTCCCCGGTGATCCGCGAGCGTGCGGCGAAGGAACTCGCGCGTCGGCAGGCAGAGGTTGGCGACGCGCTGCTCGCCCTCCTCGGGGCGAAGGACCGGGAGTCGAAGCTCGGCGCTTGCCTCGCTCTGCGCGAGAGGGGGCAGGGCTCCGAGGCCGCGGTCGCGAGACTGCGCGCGCTGCTGCGCACCGACGACCTGTGGTTGCGCGTGCGCGCGGCGGAGGCGCTCGCCGCCGCGGGGGAGGCGGGAAGGGTCGCGATCCCCGACCTCCTCGCGCTTCTCGCCGCTCCCCCCGACGAGAGCGACCCGCGCGCGATGGTGCAGCGCTACCTCTGCTTCGCGCTCTTCGATCGACGCGACGGGTTGTTCGGACGCTCCCTCGAGGGGGTCGACCGCGAGGCGCTGTATCGCGCGGTGCGCGCGGGTCTCGGCAACGAGGACGGGCGCGCACGCGGGACGCTCGTCACGGTCTTCCGGTTGCTCCGCACCGAGGAACTCGCGCCGCTCCTCCCCGACATCCTTCGGGCGGTGCGCGAGCCCGCCCCGAGCGGGATCATGTTCGCGGACGGGGTGCGCCTCGGCGGGCTCGAGGTCCTCGCGAAGCACCGGATCGCGGAGGGGCTCCCGTGGTGCCTCGACCTGATCGACCCCGACCGTTGGGGGATGCGCGAACGGGTCCGCCCGTGCCTCGCGGCGCTGCGCCTCTACGGCGGCGCGGCGAAGTCGGAGATCCCGCGGCTACGAGAGCTGCCGGAGAAGCTCCGGGAGAAGCGGTGGAAGCCGGAGGAGATCGAGAAGCTCGGGATCCCGGCATTGATCGAGGAGGTCGAGGGAGCTCCCGCGGTCGATCTGCGCCCGATCGGCGAGGTGGGTCCGCCGAAGGAGCGCGCCGGTTCCGCGGGTGATGCGGGGTCCCAGCGGCGTGCGGACTAACGTGGTGCAGTTCGCATGTTCGACGGGAGCCACGGCCGGAGCGAGCGAAGGCTCACGTCTGTGTCCGTTCGACCACCGTCCAACGAATTCGGAGAAGTTGTCTGTGCTTCGCTGGACTGCGCTCCTTCTCTGCTGCGTGCTCACCCCCCTCGGTTGTACGGGCTCCGCCCCCGCACCATCCCCGGCGTCCCCGCCAGGGATGGTGTCGATCGAGGGGGGCACGTTCCGCATGGGGTCGGACGATCCGCGCTTCCCCGATGCGCAACCGGTCCACCCGGTGCAGGTCGACGGCTTCTGGATCGATGAGACCGAGGTCACGACTGCCGACTTCCGGGCCTTCGTCGAGGCGACCGGCTACGTCACCGTCGCGGAGCGCACGCCGACCGCGGAGCAGTACCCCGGCGCCCCGCCGGAGAACCTCGTCGCGGGATCGGTCGTCTTCGCGCCTCCCCCCCACGGCGTCCCCCTGGATGACCACTACCGCTGGTGGAGCTACGTCCCCGGTGCGAACTGGCGTCACCCCGAGGGGCCGGGGAGCGACCTCGCCGGGCGCGATGACCATCCGGTCGTACACGTCGCGTTCGAGGATGCCGAGGCGTACGCCCGGTGGGCGGGGAAGCGGCTGCCGACCGAAGCGGAGTGGGAGTACGCCGCGCGCGGCGGGCTCGACCAGGCGCCGTACGTCTGGGGGACCGAGTTTCGCCCCGGCAGTACGATCCGTGCGAACACCTTCCAGGGCACCTTTCCCCACGACAACACGGTCGAGGACGGCTACGCGTCGACGTGCCCGGTCCGCACCTTCCCTCCGAACGACTTCGGACTCTACGGCATGGCGGGGAACGTCTGGGAGTGGACCCGCGACTGGTACCGCCCCGACACCTACGCGGAGCGTGTGCGCGGGGGAACGCCAGTCGAGAACCCGACCGGCCCGCCCGAGGCAGCGTCCTTCGATCCCGCGGAGCCGGGCGTGCCCAAGCGGGTGCAGAAGGGGGGGAGCTTCCTCTGCACCGACCAGTACTGCACGCGCTACATGCCCGGCGGGCGGGGAAAGGGAGCACCGGACACCGGGACGAACCACATCGGGTTTCGGTGCGTGAAGGACTTCGGCGACGAGTGAGCCTCGCGTCGATCGGTGGGACGTTCGATCACTCCAAGACCCACTGCGCCGTCGCCCACCCCCCGGAGTGATTGCGGACGGTGCAGCCGAGCTGCATCCGTGCGCGAGTCGCGTTGTCGGCGCGTTGGCCGACCTCGCAGGAGGTCCAGATCTCGCGATCGGTGCGGAGCTCGTCGAGGCGGCCCCGGAGCTGGCCGAGGGGAATGTCCACCGCGCCGGGGACGTGTCCCGCCTCGAACTCGAGCGGGTCGCGGACGTCGAGGAGGAGGTCGCCGCGGCGCTGCGCGGTTCGGACCGGTCGATC
>JAQBGV010000160.1:0-11596 GCA_032128395.1 Planctomycetota bacterium
CTTGATCTCACACGATCTTGAGTCGAGACTTCCTACCGGTGAACCGCTCCGTGGGGACGAGTCGCTCGGGGCTCTGTCGGTACCAGAACTGCACCGCGCCCGCCGCCGAGAGATGCAGACGCTCCCATCGGTCGGCGGAGACATCGTTCTCCTCGATGAACTGCACCAGCGATCCGCGCCGGTAGAAGCCGCGCGCGGAGTCGAGCGGTTTATCGTCGTGTCCGAGGTCGTGCACGAAAGTCCGCGCGATGAACTCGAGCGCGTCGGGAGTGTGCTCCATCGGAGCGACCTCGGTCAGGCGCACTTGTCGATCGAAGAACGCGACGAGGCCGAGTCCGAGGAGCGTCGCACCGAGGAGCAACATCCTCGATCTCCGAGAGATGGTCCCCACTTCCCCCGCCGCGGCGACCAGCTCGGGAGACGGCGTTTCGCCGGCGGCGAGCGCTTCGAGGAGCGGATCTCCCCCGGGGAGCATCGAGGAGACGAGGAGTGCGCTCGACGGACGCATCTCAGGTTCGGGTTCGAGGCACCTGCGGATCGCGTCGGCGACCTCGGGATGGAGAAGCTCTGCGCTGTCGGAGATGGGGTCGGGCGATCCCGACTCGTGCCACCGACGGATCGCGGAGAAGGAGTCGGCGTCGATCGCCCGCCGCCCGGTGAACAGCTCGAAGAGGACCAACCCGAGGGAATAGATGTCGCTCCGCGGTGTCGCTGCCTCGCCCCGGACCACCTCGGGGGCCATGTAGATCGGGGTTCCAGCGAAACTCCCCGGGTCGGTGGCGAGCTCGACGAGGGCGGCGATGCCGAAGTCGTTGATCTTCACCCGTCCGCGCCCGTCGATCATCACGTTCGCGGGCTTGAGGTCGCGGTGGAGCACACCTCGCGAGTGGGCGGCGGCGAGTCCCGCACAGAGCTGCCGCGCGATCTCGATCCCCTTGTCCTCCGGCAGGCGGCCGATCCGACGCAGGAGCGAGGCGAGGTCCTCGCCGTCGATGTACTCCATCGAGATGCACGTCTCGCCCTCGGCCTCGACCAGGTCGTGCACCCGACAGACGTTCGCATGGGTGACCTGACGCGTCACGCGCACTTCGTCCTGGAGTCTTCGCAGGGAGTCTGGGTCTTCGGCGAGGGTCGAAGGAAGGAACTTCAACGCGACCGATTCCTCGAGCCGCAGATCGTCCGCCCGGTAGACCTCCCCCATGCCGCCTCGGCCGAGGAGGGCGACGATGCGGTAGCGGTCCCCGAGGACCTGGCCGGGGGCGAAGCGGGCGATTTCGGAAGAGGGGCGTGGGGTGGACGTGACGGAGGAGGATGGCGAGCGATCCGAGTGGATCTGGCGGGGAGTGCCCTCAGGGCGAGGAGAGGAGACCTCGACGGTACGGTCTGGGTCCGCCTCGGTGAGAGTTCCACACGCGGGACAGCTCGTCGCCGTCGCGGGGAGCTCCGAACGACACTGCAAGCACCGAGGCATCCACTCCTCCTGGGCCCGCACACCCGCTGGGCCCCCCCGGACGGCTCACCGGGGGTGGAGGGGGACCCTACTCGCAGTCGCCTCGCGACCGCAACCCCTCGCGGGGCCCTCCTCGAACTACGGGCAACTCGACGAGCCGCATCCGAGCAGGTCGCCTGGGGCCGGGTCCGAACCGCATATCGTCGGAGCGGGGAGTGGGTTCCCGACCCCGAAGAGGGAATCGAGGAGCGAGACGGCGTCGGCGATGTTCAGCCGCGCATCGTCGTTGCACTGTCCACGAACGAACAGCGCTCCCAGCGACAACTCGCCCGCAATCGTCCGGGGGGTGACCGGCATCGTGTCGATCGTCACCTCGATCGCCACCGGCGATGCGCCGAATCGATCCGAGAACGAAATTGCTGTCCCGGTTGTCGTCGGCGACGCAGGGACGTCGTAGTGGAGGAGAACCACCTCGTGACCCGCGCCGGGAGTGATCACCGCGGGACCCGAGAACGGGGAGAAGTCGAACACCGACAGCACGGAGCCGCCCTGCGACCCGCCGGCCGGGATGTAAGTCTGGAAGTACGGTCGGCCCGAGCGCGTTGCCCGGTGCGACCAACGGCGGTGACATCGAGAAGTGGCCGGTAGGACCCATGCTATAGGCTGCCGTGCGTCAGTCCCAGTTTCATCAGGGCGCGGGATCCGGGGCGCTCCTACGTCCTTCCCTCGCTGGCGTGACGATCCTCCGGAAGGAGGACCGTTGCACTTTTCTGCTTCTCGTTTCGCTGCTTCGATCATCTGCGCAGGGATCCTCGTGCTCTCGCAACTCTTCCCCGCCCCCGCCGCCGGCGCCGAGCCGTGCCTCGCCGATCGATTTCTCCCCGAGCCGCACTCCGCGGGCGCCCGCGCCGGCACCGCAGTCGTCTTCGACGACACCCGCTTCGCGATCGGAGTTCCGGGTCGTGATGTCGTCTGGATCGGGTCGGTGGACGTCCGTTCCGGCACCCCTCGACTCGATGGAGAACTTCGCGGGCCGACCGGCACAGACTTCGGGGCGTCACTCGCGGCCGATGGCGGGCTCCTCATCGTCGGTGCGCCTCGGTCCGCCCCGGCCGGCGCTGCCTTCGTCCATCCCTTCGCTCCCGGCACCGGCGCGCCGCTGGCGACGCTCCGCCCGTCGGGGGCCACTTTCGAGGCACGCGTGGCACTCTCCATCGCATGGGTCGGAGATCTCGTCCTGCTCGGCGCGCCGAACCACGGTCCCATCGGCGCCGAGACCGGCGCGGTCTTCCCCTTCCTGCGCACGGGCGCGGCGTGGAGCGCACTCGCCCCACTCCTCCCTTTCGACGGAAGCAGCGAAGGGGGCTTCGGCGAAGCGGTCGCCGCGGAGTCGCGCTT
The DNA here is from genome assembly GCA_032128395.1 of Planctomycetota bacterium. Lineage (GTDB taxonomy): Bacteria > Planctomycetota > UBA8108 > UBA1146 > UBA1146 > JAQBGV01. Next base: position 2,849 of record JAQBGV010000160.1, read on the forward strand.
CATCGCGATCAGCGCTCCGCACGGAGATGGTGCCCGCCCCGGGACCGGCGTCGTGTTCGCGTTCGCGCGAACCGGTGGGGCGATCGCACCGCTCGTGCGGATCGAACTGATCGACGGCCTCGCGGACGATGGATTCGGCGGGGCGCTCGCCTTCTCGGGCGGCGATCTCGCGATCGGGGTCCCGTTCCGCACCGCCACCGTTCCCGGGGCGGGGGTCATCGCATTCGTCGCGCGGGACCGACTCGAGAACCTCCCCGTCGGCGCCGCGAGTCTCCCGATCGGTCCCGGTCGCATTCTCGCCCGTCGAGAGAGCACCGTCGCCGCCGGTCTGGGTGCGGCACTCGTTCCATCGGGCGAGTTGCTGATCGCTGGCGCACCGATCGACGGTGCGGCTGCGCCACTCGCAGGCGCGGTGACCATCTTTGCCCGCGATCCGATGGGGCCGATCGGTTGGCGCGAGCTCGAAACGGTGAACCCCACTCCCGCCTCGGCCGGGAGCGAGTTCGGTCGCGCCCTCGCCGCGTCCGCGAGCTTCCTGCTCGTCGGTGCCCCGGGCGATCCTGACCGGTGTGGCGGCGTCTTCGGCTGTGGCGCGGGATCGAGTTCGCTGCTGGTGCTCGGTTCTTCGCCGGACTGCGACGGCGACGCGATCCCCGATCCGTGCGCACGCCGCGCCGACCCCACGCTCGACCTCGATGGAGACGGGGTGCTCGACCGATGCCGCTTCCGCCGGGGAGATCTCGACTTCGACGGCGGACTCACCATCGGCGACCCGCTGTTCTGGCTGCTCTCTCCCCCCGGAACGACCCCGGGCGGGGCCTGCCCCGCTGCCGCCGACATCAACGACGACGGCTCCCTCGACCTCGCGGATCCGATCGCACTGCTCTCTCATCTCTTCGCCGCTGGTCCCCCGCCCCCGCCTCCGTTTCCGGGGTGCGGGGTCGATGGGGACTCGACAGGGCCGCCGTGTGCGGGGCCGGGGTGCGCTCCCTGAACCAGTTCCATGGCCGTCGCACCCCGCTCGTGCCAAGATGCGCACGTGATGGAGACTCTCCCTCCCCCCGCGGATCGCGATGCCGACATCGCTCTGGCGCTCACCGAGTGTGGGCTCGAGCCCGGCGCGCGCGCCGTCAACAACGTTCGGTCCCTCCTCGCGAGACTCGCGAAGGCGGGTGCGGCACTCGAACCGAGTTCTCTCCTCGCGCACATCGAGGGCACTTCCGACCCCGACCTGGCGCTGAACGGTCTCGAGCGGATCTCTGCGACGCTCGCCGATCTCGGTCGTGCGGCGGCGCTGGCCGATCCGGCTCTCCGAGCGCGGCTCTATCTCCTCTGCGGTGCGGGAGAGCCGTTCGCCGAACACGTCGTGCCGTTCCTCGAAGATCTCGAGGACCCGGACTTTCCCGCCGGGGCGGGTCCCGCGATCGCGGTCTTCGTTCCCCAGTCCGGGAAAGTGCACACTCGGGCCCGCGGGCTCGCTCGGTGGCATCGGAGGGAGCTCCTCCGGATCTGCCTCGCCGAGCTCGAGGGGTATCTCGATGTCGAGCAGACCGCCGAGGCGCTGACCGCGCTCGCCGACCGGACCGTGGAGGGGGCGTTCGCGATCGCGGGGGGGAACGAACTCCATATGGCGGTGATCGCCCTCGGGAAGTGGGGAGGGAACGAGCTCAACTACTCATCCGACATCGATCTCTTCTTCATCCGCGACGACGACGAGGACACCGAGCGGGCGGAGACGGTCGCGCGCGGGGTGCTCCGTCTCCTCGCCGGCTACGGCGGGCTCCCGCACCTCTACCGCACCGATCTCCGGCTCCGCCCCGGCGGGCCGACCGGGCCCTTGGTTCCATCGGTGAAACGGGCGAAGGCGGCGTTCCGCGCGCACCCTTCGATCTCCGACAGTGCGACCGGGCCGGCGGCAACCACCGCCGAGGTCGCCGCCACCTGGGAACGGATCGTCTTCATCCGCGCGCGACCCGTGATCGACCGCACCCGCGCGCTCCCCTCGCTGGTGCGCGCGATCGAGGAGTTCGTGTACGAGCGCCCTTTCGACCTCGACGAGATCCGCACCCTCAAGGGGTACAAGGAGGTCCTCGAGGCGAGCGCCGTCCGCCGCGATGAGGAGCGCCGCGAGCTCAAGGTCGGCTGGGGAGGGATCCGCGACGTCGAGTACCTCGTGCAATTCATGCAGCTCCTCCATGGCCAGGTGTACCGGTCGATCCGCGGCGGCAACGTCTTCGAAGCACTCCGGCGCCTCGGGCGGGTCGGCGCGCTGACCGCCACCGAGTCCGCGTTCCTTCTCGAGGGGTACCGATTCCTCCGGAGGGTCGAGCACCACTTGATGCTGCGCCACCGACGTCAGAGCTTCACACTCCCCGAGGTCGAGGCGGAGCAATCCGCCCTCGCGCGGGCGGTGGGGCAGAGCGAGTGGGGGCGCTTCCTCACCGAGCTCGACCGACGTCGCGGAGGGATTCGGAAGATCCTCGAACGGCTGTTCCATCACCTCTTCCGCGGCTACGGAGATGAGCGTCTCGGAGAGGTGCACGTGGTGCTCGCGTTCCGGCCACGCGCCGAGGTGATCGACCAGGTTTTCGCCCCGCTGCGTTTTCGCGACCCGCAGAAGGCGTACACACTCTTGCGTCGTCTCGCCTACCCCCGCAGGAAGGAGCTCCGGTCGCCCCGGGCTCGCCACTACCTCGCGCATCTGTTCCCGAGGCTCCTCGATGCGATCGCGCGTACTCCGGACCCGGATCAGGCGACGCTGATGTTCACCAGCTGCGTCGAGACGCTCGGCGCACCCGCGGTCTTCTATCAGCTCCTCGCGGAGCGGCCGGAGAGTTGTCACCTCTTCGTCGATCTCTTCGGACGGAGCCGTTTCATCTCGGAACTGCTGCTCGACCACCCAGGGGCGCTCGACGAGATCATCGATCGATTGCGCACCCGCTCCCGGATTCGCGAGGAAGGTCTGGTCGATGAGTTGCGCGAGAGTCTGGCGGCCGTGCCCCCCGAACGGGCGGGCTCGACCCTGCACGAGTTTCGAGCGATCTACACCGTCGAGGTGGCGATTCTCGATCTCGGCGGGCGGGCCCCACTGATCAGAGTGCTCAGGCAACTGTCCGCGGTCGCACGGGCGACGCTGCGCGTTCTCGATGAGCGCGCGTTCGCCGCGGTCGAGGCGAGGTTGGGGCCGCTGGTCCCGATCGAAGGGGAACCGCTCCCCCGGCACGCGATCCTCGCCCTCGGACGTCTCGGGGGGAACGAGATCGGCTACGCGTCGGACATAGACATGATCCTCGTCTACGACGGCCGGGGGGAGACCGCGGAGGGAGTGGCCGAACGCGAGTTCTTCACGCAACTCCTGCAACAAGTGATCGCATACCTCGGCAACCCCGGCGGAGGAGGCGCGCTCTACCCGGTCGATCTGCGGTTGCGCCCGCACGGATCGAGCGGGACGCTCGTCCACTCCTTCCGAGGGTTCCGGGAGTACTTCCTCGGCCCGGACTCGCAGGTGTGGGAGCACCAAGCGCTGACCCGCAGTTCTCCCGCCGCGGGGGATGCGAAGTTGGCGGAGGAGGTGATCGCGTTCGCCCGTGAGAACCTCGGTCGCAACCTCACCGCGGATGAGATCGTCGCGCAGCTCCTCGAGATGCACCACCGTCGTCGGGAGAGCCCGAGGCGCGCCGGGTTCCAGCTCAAGACCGGACCGGGGGGGATCCTCGACATCGAGTTCCTCGTGCAGTCGTTGATCCTCCTCCACTCTCGGGAACACACCGACCTCTGGGAGCCGAACACCGCCGCCGCGATCCAGCTCCTCGCCCGAAAGGGGTTGCTCACCGGCGCCGAAGCGGCGAGCCTCTCGACCGCGTACCTCTTCTTCCGACTCGTCGAGAACCGCCTCGGGATGTTGCACCGCTCGAGCGTCCGCACCGTGGCGACCGACGACGACACGCTCCGCGACCTGGCGATTCGGATCGGATACATTTCCCAGGGTGGAGTCGCACCGGAGGAGACCCTGCTCGAGGAGCTTCGCTACCACACCAGGACCGTCCAGCGGATCTTCGAGGAGCGCTATTCGTAGCGGGCGGATCGCTTCTGAACTCCCCCAAGATCTTCATGGGGGCTTCACAATGCGGGGCTATGGTATCGGGGGAAAGAACCCGGAGAGAAACGCACGCACCATGAAGAAGAGCATCGTCGTGATCGAGGACGAGAGCGACATCCTCGAGGTCCTCCAGTACAACCTCGAGCGCGAGGGGTTCCGCGTGCGGACTTGTCGTGACGGGGCATCGGGTCTGCGACTCGTCCGCGAAGAGAGCCCCGATCTGGTGCTGCTCGATCTGATGCTCCCGAGCCTCGACGGCATCGAAATCTGCCGCCGCCTCCGCGAAGACTCGGTCACCCGGGAGATCCCGGTGATCATGCTCACAGCGAAGGGTGAGGAGAGCGACGTGGTGCTCGGCCTCGGGGTCGGCGCGGATGACTACGTCACCAAGCCCTTCTCCACCAGCGAGCTGATCGCACGCGTTCGGGCGGTGCTACGCCGGGCCGCCGTCACCGAAGATGGCCTGGCCCGCGAGCGGATCGAACGCTCGGGGGTGGTCATCGATACCGTCAAGCACAAGGTGACGGTCGATGGAGAGAGCGTTCCGTTCACCGCCACGGAGCTGCGCCTCCTCCATTTCCTCGCCTCCCATCCCGGGCGGGTCTTCACTCGCGACCTCCTGCTCGGCCGCGCGATCGGCGAGCACGCCTTCGTCGATGATCGCAACATCGATGTGCACGTGAGGTCGATCCGCAAGAAACTCGGCGCCCACCGCGACCTGGTGGAGACGATCCGCGGGGTCGGCTATCGTTTCTTGGACGCGGAGTGACCGCATGATGCCGCTGATCCCAGATCCCAACCTCGGCACCGGCGCGAGTGATCTGCACGCCGAAGGCACGTCCGGTCCGCTCGAGATGATCCTCAACGGCCTGGTCGAAGGGGTCGTCGCGGTCGATCTGGACGAGCGGGTGATCCACCTCAACTCGGCCGCCGGACGGCTGCTCCGGGTGCGACGGGCGGAGAGCCTCGGGCAGCCTCTCTCCCGACTGAGTGAGCTCGAGCAGCTCTCGGCGACCGTCAGTCGAGCGCTCGAGACCCACTCTGGAGCGAGCGCCGAGGCGGTCGTCGAGATGCCCGCGAACGAGCGCGACCGCGTTCTCGAATTTGAAGCGTCGCCGGTGCGAGACTCCGTGGGACGAATCGCGGGCGCAGTCGTGGTGATTCACGACATCACCGAGCTGCGTCACCTCGAGCAAGTGCGGCAGGACTTCGTCGCGAACGTCTCGCACGAGTTGAAGACCCCGATCACCGCGATCCGTGGCCTGATCGAAACGATCCTCACCGACGGCGAGATGCCCGGCCCGACCCGGCATCGCTTCCTTGCGAAGGTCCACTCCCAGGCGCTCAGACTCTCCACCTTGGTCACCGATCTTCTGACCCTGGCGCGCCTCGAATCGCGGGACGCGATCCACGAACCGGGTTTCTTCGATCTGCGCGACCCGATCCTGACCTCGATTCGGACCAGCCGGAGCAGCGAGGACTGCAATACGCGGATCGAGTTCGAACTCCCGGAGACCCCGGTGATCGTGCGCGGCGACCCCGAGGCGCTTCGGTTGGTGACGAACAACCTCCTCGACAACGCGATCAAGTACACCCCGGAGTCCGGGTGGATCCGCATCCGCCTCTTCGAGCGCGACGGGCAGGCGGTCTTCGAGACCGAGGACAACGGCATCGGCATCGAGGCGAAAGATCGCCAGCGGATCTTCGAACGCTTCTACCGGGTGGACAAGGCTCGCTCCCGCGCTCTCGGAGGCACCGGGCTCGGGCTCTCGATCGTGAAGCACGTCTGCCTCGCCCACGGGGGCCTCGTCGAGGTCGAGAGCACGGAAGGGGAAGGGAGCCTCTTCCGCGTCACCCTCCCCCTCGCTCTCAACGAATAGGCCCGAGTAGCCCCGAAGAGCACTGAAGAGCGCCGAAGTGCCCCAACGCCGGGCTCCCACTTCTGCAGATTCTCTCGCGACCCCCCTCCCTCCTTGCCGATATCACGAGAACGGAGCGGGCCCGGAGTACGCCCCGGGCTCGTCCGGAGCACTGGGCGCAGGAAAGAGGATCGCTTGGCTGGTCGCGCAACCGTCGTCTGGCTGATCCTCCTGGGGGTCGCCCTTTCGGGGGTCATCCACTGGAAGACCCGCCGGGACCTCGGGGAAGCCGAGCTGAATCATGCGAGTGAGGTGCGGAGCGAGGCGCTCCTCGCCCGCGGTCGGATCGAGAACAGCTTCCGGTCGATCTACAGCGGACTGCGCACCGTCGCCCATCTCCCCGGGGTCCGGGCGCTGACTCCCGAGTCCCGGCGGAGCGGAGCCTTCGACCCGGGGACCCGCGAGATCGTCGCGGAGATCTACAAGAACCTCGCGGCCTCGGAGAACATCGCCGCGCTCACGATCGTCCCCTTTCCGTTCGACCCGAACGGGCTCGATCCGACCGGGAAGCTCCCACGCGAGCCCCTCGTCACCTTCGGAGAGAAGTCCGCCGTGCGGCCAGGGGTGCCGGGGCGGGGGAGCTCGACCAGCGCGACCGAGATCGACAAGTTCGCTCTGGTCCTCACGCAGCTCCAACTGCTCCAACAATTCCACCCACTCGAAAGTGGGATCGAGGGGATCGCGTATCCGGCGATCAGCGGACCGCAGGTGACTTCCCGCGATGATGCGCGGTCGAACCGCAGAGAGCTCGTCTACTCGGTCCCGATCTACGGCTGGTCCGGTGAACTGAGCGGGTGCGCCTCGGCGGTCATCCCCGGGACCGCTCTGGAACAACTCCTACCGGTCGGCGAGTTCGTCGTGGTCCATCCGAACTACGCGGTCTCGATCCTCTCCGAGGAGCCAGGAACCGCGGAGGAGTCACGGGAGCACTGGGTCGTCGGCGAGCCCGACCCCAGGCGGATCTTCTCGGAGGTGGTCCCGCTCGCGATCCAGGATGAGTACCCCGAGTGGTCGCTCTGGCTGAGTGCCCCGAATTCCGAGTACTGGGCCCGGAGCGACGTTCGACTCGCACGCTTCGCAGGGATCGCGTCGCACCTCTTCTTGTGGTGCGGAATCATGTTCCTGCTCTTCACTCTGAGGAAGTTCACGGGTCAGCACCTGAAGCTCACAGTGGAGAATCGCGAGCTCGATGAGCGGGTCCGCGAGCGCACCGAGGCGTGCGACGAGGCGAGTCGGCTCGCCCAGTCGGCGACCGAGGCGAAGAGCGTGTTCCTCGCGAAGATGAGCCACGAGATCCGCACCCCGATGTCCGCGATTCTCGGATTCACCGACCTCCTTCTCGATCCGGAAACGGAGGAGGGACGCCGGAACGATGCGATCGAGACGATTCGCCGCAACGGGCGCCACCTCCTCAATCTGATCAACGACATCCTCGACCTGTCGAAGATCGAAGCGGGGCGACTCGAGATCGAGCGGCTTCCGGTCAAGACCCGGACGATCGTCCGCGACATGGTCGATCTCCTTCGGGTCCGGGCCGAATCACGCCACACCACGCTCGATACCGAGCTGAGGGGTGAAATTCCGGAGCAGTTCGAGACCGACCCGACCCGACTCAAGCAAGCCCTCGTCAACTTGATCGGGAACGCCATCAAGTTCACCGAGGGGGGAGACGTTCGCGTTCGGGTCGAGTGCGACCGCGACGCGGAGCAGATCACGTTCCACGTGATCGACAACGGGATCGGCATGACCTCGGCCCAGGTCGCACGGATCTTCCAGCCATTCTCCCAGGCGGAGCCTTCGACCACGCGGCGCTTCGGCGGCACGGGACTCGGCCTGGCGATCACGCGGAGCATCGCCGAGCTTCTCGACGGCGAGATCGTGGTCCAGAGCGAGCCGGGGAAGGGGAGCACCTTCTCCCTGACGGTCTCGACTGGATCGCTGGATGGAGTCGCGAACCTGAGCGAACTCGGCGAAGAGCGCTTCCAGCCGGAGCCCCGTCCCGAGGTGCTCGCCCACATCGATGGTCGAGTCCTCCTGGTCGAAGATGGCCCCGACAACCAGGCGATCATCTCCTACATGCTGCGCCGAGCCGGGGCCGAGGTGATGCTCGCGAGCAACGGCCGAGAGGGTGGCGAGCTCGCCCTCGCCGCGTCCCGTGCCCGCCGCCCGTTCGACGTGATCCTGATGGACATGGAAATGCCGGTCCTCGACGGCTACGAGGCGACCCGCTGGCTGCGCGAGGAGGGCTATCAGGGCCAGGTGATCGCCCTGACCGCCCACGCGATGAAGGGCGACCTCGACAAGTGCCTCGCCGCCGGCTGCGACCACTACATGTCGAAACCGGTCGAGCGCGAAGACCTCGTCCGCGAGGTCGCGCATCGGGTTGGGCTTCGCAGCACCGCGAAGCCCGCGCCTGTTTACTGAGTACTTGAGGGGGCTGGCTCCCAGCCCCCTCTTGCTCGCGGCGAAGCCGCTCACAATTCACCCCAACGAGGCTTCGCTCCGCTCGCTTTCTTGGGGGCTGGCTCCCAGCCCCCCTCTTGCTCGCGGCAGAGCCGCTCACAATTCACCCCAACGAGGCTTCGCTCCGCTCGCTTTCTTGGGGGGCTGTTTACTAAAGGGGGCTGGCTCCCAGCCCCCTCTCGGTCGCGGCAGAGCCGCTCGCGATTCACCCCAACGAGGCTTCGCTCCGCTCGCTTTCTTGGGGGCTGGCTCCCAGCCCCCTCTTGC
>JAQBGV010000161.1:0-3678 GCA_032128395.1 Planctomycetota bacterium
GGTCCCGCACGACTGCCTTGTTGAATAGGGGTGGATCAGCGAGCGAACGTCCGGGACAGGCATCACCTTCGGCGAGCCAGTCCCATCATTACCCAGGGCTTGCGGGAGTGGGGATCGCTCGGCATCGTGTCTCGGTCCGGCGTGCGCCCGTAGCTCAATTGGACAGAGCATCTGACTTCGGATCAGACGGTTGGGGGTTCGAATCCTCCCGGGCGCGCCACTCTAAGCTCTACCCGCCTAGTGACTTCCGATGCGACGAAGCGGAGTCGACCGACCTACGCTACTACGCGGAGACGAATGACGCGCTACCAGTCCTCGTGGAGTTTGACGTAGCAGTATCCGCAGGCGGATCTATCGAGGGCGGAGGAGAGTTCCGAACTGGAGGCCAACATGCGCGTCATCGTGCCCTTCCTTATCGCCGTTCTCACCATGCCCTCAACCCCTCCTGCGGTTCAAGCGCAGGATGAACCGACCCCTCCCCCCGATCTTTTGGCCGAATTCGAGACCGCTCTGCGGATCGAGCATCTCCTGCCGCACCTCCGCACAATTGCTGCAGATCCTGATGTCGAGGTGGTTTTGCACGAGCTGACCGCCGGCGCGATTCAAGCGAGCATGGCCACCACACTCAGGTTTGGATCGAAAGGAACCCCGGAGGCTGTGGCCATCGGAATGGATGCAGGCTTCGTTGAGTCCCTTGCACTGATCTGCAAGATGTTTGTTTCCTTCAGCCTTCTCACGGCCTCCCTCGATGATCAAGCGAAGCCGACCGATCTCATTTCCGCGGATGATCGGCAGGGCCTGATCGGGATGATCGTGGAAGACCTTCCCCGCCTGCCCCGTGGCCGATTGAGCCTTGTCCTCGAGGCATTGCCGGATGGCGAATACGCAAAGATGCACAAGGACATCGTGACGGGAATCCGCTCATCGATGCCCGTCGGAGTAGACGTATCTGATTCCTCCGTAGTGGTCGATCTCGGGAGTGCTTGTGAGTCCATTGGGCTCGCGCCGATGTTGGGATTCGTTACCTCACAGTGGGGAGCGACACCTGAGCAGCAGGGCAAGATCCGCGAGTGGGCCACGGGGCTCAGCGGAGAGCTTCGCATCGAGGGGCGAGGGTCATGGGCTCGATGCGATGTTCGCCTCGGTCCGAAGCTGCCAAGTGTGCCGATATCGTCGGAGGTGTCCGCGCGGCGGGCGCGTCTTGACGTAGCTTCACCTGAGATCGCGTTTCAGTACGACGTCACTCCGATGCAGTCCGAGTTCCGTGAAATTGAACAAATACTAGAACGGTGGGATGGGACCGAACTGTGGCAACGCGCGCTCGCAATCGACACGGAGGGCTTTCTTTCGGCCGTGAAGTTCCAGATTCGCCAGATGGACTCTTGGCGATCGATTGGGGCGGGCGTCATCGATCTTGGTGCGCGCACCACACTGCGCACGCTTCAGCATGTGGGCGCTGATCGTGGATTCGACCTGCGCAACAGCTCTTTGGTCCGCTGCACTCCACCAGACACTGTCTTCTGGTGGCTCGACGGGAGTCAGTCGTTCGGGCAAGCGTTGTTCACGTCTCTGATCGATGCAGAGGGCCGACTCGGGTTGAGATCGACTACCGATGTCGCACTGGAGAAGAGGCTCGAGGAGTCCTACCAGCGGTTTGGAGAAGCGCGGGAGCACCTTGCGCAGCTCGCTTCCGACATGCCGCAAGGGTACGGTTGGGTCTTCGACTCGCCAAGGCCTACCGATCTTGGTGTGATGGGAGAAGGATCCGGCGTGTCCGCGAAGGCGATTCCGCTGCCTCCGATGGCATTCCTCTTTCGATGCGATCACCCCGAACGAGATCGCGCTCAACTCGAGGCGCTGATCGCACAACTCGCCCTCGCCGTGGGGAGTGGGGAGGAGGATCCAGCCGGCTTCCTACGACCTGCAGATCTTGGGCTCGAAGTGCCAACGATCGAGATCGACCTAGCGATGCTCACCCGTCGATTCGGGCTCGAGTTCGAGTTCTCTCTGGCTGACCCTGTCGCAGGACAACCAACCCCACTTCACGTTTTCCGCGTTGACGACGTCCAGGTGATTTCGACGAGCCCCCACCTGAGTCGAAAGATACTCGCGGCTTCGCGTCGCGAAGGAGAACCATTGCTCACCGGCTCAGGCCATGTCCCGAGCGCGATGATCGACCCGTTCCCCCTGCTCGCCCAGACCTTTCGCGGGCTTGCTGACTGGATCGATGGTGAGGGAACCGTTGAGACGCTTGGGGGGGGCGAGGCGAAACCTCTCCCTGCTCCATTCGTCGCGCGATTTACGAAGGGTTGCCGTAGTGTCGGAACCGCAGTGCAACGGTTGCGGATCGAGACCTACCTCGACCGGATCGTGGATGAGACTCGCGAGCTCCAGGTCGTGCTCGCGGTCGCACCCTCCCAGACGACGATCTCACTCGAAGGGTTGGATCCGAAAGAACAAGAGGACAGAGCCGTCGCGATTGGTCTCGACTGGCTCGTCCAGCAGCAGCAGCCCGACGGTCGGTTCACCGATCCACGGAGCGAGGGGGTCAGTGATCTCTCATTGACGGCGCTCGCACTCACGGCTTTCAAGGGGAACAGCGTGGCCGCCTTTCGCGATCCACAAGTCTACGATGCGCTCCAGAAGGCCCAGCAGTGGCTCGAGAGCCGGCAAATTGCCGAGGGTCCGCTGAGGGGTTTCTTCGGCGATCCGGAGGCGGTGGGCGCATGGGAGGGCCACTGTTTGGCCATGAGTGCGCTCCTGTCCGGGGCTGGCGTCGGGCAGATCAGTGACGAAGCTGCGGGACATCTCGCTGTCCTGATTCAGAGTGAGGCAACGAATCGCGAGTTCACGGTGGAGGAAGCGTTCTGGTGGCGCGATGGCATGTTCGATGCAAATAGACTCCCGTATCGATTGGACTACGACGACGCAGCCCGAGATCGATTCGACAGAACAACCGGTCTCCTGAGTGTGCGACTGATGCAACTCGGGAAGGATCTCCGGAAGTCCTGCCTGCGCCCAGCAGTGGCCTTGGAAATCAGTCGCTTCTCCATGGGGACTGAGGAGCGGGAGGGTGCGATCGAGGCCGATCGGCAGAGGATCTCACCTTCCGCCTTCGCTTCCGACCCGCGATCGATCGACCCGCTCGAGATTCTCGCAATCACGAAGATCGTCAGTATCGATGATCTGGAGACTTCACGAGCCTGGATCAACGTTCTCGCTTGCCGCCAGTTTCCAAGAGGGAGCGAGAGTGCGGGAGCCTGGCCACCGCTCGGTGGCCCTTACGATTCAACGCTCACCGCGACAGTGTTCGCCCTGGTGATCCTTGGTGACCTCCACCACACGCTATACAAGATTCCTGGTCCGCAGCCTGGGGATCGGTAGTCGAACTCTCGATGCGGCGAGACGTCAGCGTGGTTGGCAGGGTCATCGGCAACCACAGATTCGATAGCGGACAAATTGCCCTGCCCTCAACGGTGCGAAGGCCCCGCCTGCGGTCGGCCTCGACCCCGCGCCTTCCGGTACCTCCTCGAAGCCCTCCAAATCGGGTAATCGGGTGATGGGACTGGCTCGCCGCAGGTGATGCCTGTCCCGGACGCTCGCCGGTACTCCGATTGGTACAGCACGACTACCTTGTCGAATTATTGGTGTATCAGCGAGCGAACGTCCGGGACAGGC
>JAQBGV010000162.1:0-22123 GCA_032128395.1 Planctomycetota bacterium
GCGCGCGTAGGGGGAGAGGCTCTCGACGAAGCGACGCTGTCCCTCGCGACAGATGACGTCGTCGGCGAGCGTGGACTTCCCAGAGCCGGAGATCCCGGTGATCACGACGAGCCGGTTGCGCGGGATGTCGATGTCGACATCCTTCAGGTTGTGCTCCGCGGCCCCGCGGATGACGATGTGCGAGCTCACCAGGTCCCCGTTCGTGCGCCGACCTCACGTCGCTCCAGCCACAGGACGTGTAGAAGATGGGACAGGCCCCGCGTTGCGGAGCTGGTCCCCAGCAGATTCGAACCGCCCACGGCCGGGGACTCAACGATCGTCCCAGAGAAGTCCGGACTCTAGCGGGCAGATGGCCGATCTCGCTCCGGGCGTGAAAGGCGTGCTCGGAGTTCCGCGTGGATCGCCCGGTTCCCCGCGATGAGGCGTTCGCCGAAGAGCCAGTCATCTCCGCCGGCAAAGTCGGTCACCAGGCCACCCGCCTCGCGCACCAACAGTGCGCCCGCCGCGACGTCGTGGGGTTTCAGATGGGCCTCCCACACTCCCGCGAACACCCCGCTCGCGAGGTGGGCGAGATCGAGACAGGCGCTACCACCCCGACGGATCTCTCGTGCATCGCGCAGGAGACCCGCGAAGACGTCGAGGGCTCCGCGGTCCAGTTCGGTCCGCTGGTAGCTGAAGCCGGTCGCGAGGAGCGCCTTCGAGAGATCGGTCTCCTCGGTAACCTGAATCGGATGCCCGTCCTGGAAGGCGCCTCCCCCCCGGGTCCCCCACCAGGTGTTCTGGAGCGCCGGCGCGTGCACGACCCCGATCAGGGGCTCGCCGTCGCGACAGAGCGCGATCGAGACCGAGTAGAGGGGATGCCCGTGGGCAAAGTTGGTCGTGCCGTCGAGCGGATCGACGATCCAGAGATCACCCGAGCGCACCCCCGGATCGGGGCTCTCTTCGCTGAGGATCGGAGTCCCGGGCGCGAGGCGTTCGAGGCCATCGACCAGATGTGCCTCGCTCGCATGGTCCGCCGCGGTGACGAGGTCGCGAGCTCCCTTGTAAGCGATCGCCAGGTCCCCTCCGCGGACGGTGGGGCTCCCCGGGAAACGACCTGCGAGGATCGCCCCGGCGGCTCGCGCCAGCGCGATGACTCTCTCCAGCAGCGCTGGATCCGCGTCAATCATCGAAGGACTCGGCCCCGGCGCTGCGCAGGAGGTGCGCCGAGATCGCATAGTCGATCAGTCGCCGGCAGAGCGCGGTGAAGTCGATCCCCGCCGCGGCCGCCGCCTGTGGGAGCAGGCTCGTCTCGGTGAAGCCTGGGATCGTCTGCGTCTCGAGCCAGACCGGTCCATCCGCCGAGAGGATCACATCGGTCCGGCTCATCCCTCCGAGATCGAGCTCGGCGTGCAGACGCATCGCGCGCTCGGAGAGGTGCTGCCAGACTTCCGGCTCGAGCGGCGCGGGCACGATCTCCCGAACCTGCTTCGCGTCGTATTTCGCCTTGATGTCGAAGATCCCCGAGTCGGTCAACGGTTGGATCTCGATCGCGGGAAGGACTTGAGGGGGCTCGCCCGGGCGAGTGCCGAGGCAAGAGATGGTCAGCTCTCGTCCCGAGATGTAGCGCTCGACGAGCATCTCCGGGTATCCGCCGAGCGTCGCGTCGAGCGCTTGTGCGAGTTGTTCCGCATCGTCGACCTTGACCGCTCCGATCGAAGATCCCCCGCTCGTCGGCTTCACCACGGCGGGAAGGCCGATCTCGGTCGCGACGTGCGTCAGCACCTGATCGGAGTGCTCCGCCCATCCTCCGAAGGTGATGACCGCTCCCGGAGCGACCTCGTATCCCATCCCGCGAGCGATGATCCGAAAGGTCCATTTGTTCTGGGTGATGGCACACGCGTGCACTCCGGCGCCGGTGTACGGCAACCCCGCGATCTCGAGGAGCGCCGACAGGCTGCCATCTTCCCCCGGCCCGCCATGCAGGGCGTTGAAGACCACGCCGATCCCACCCTGGGTGAGCCGCTCGAGCAACGCGAGTGGTCGCTCCGCCACGCCGGGGGCATCGAGCGGCTCGTCTCCGGAGAGTGCGACCCAGCCGGAGGAGTCCCAGCGGACGCGAACCACTTCGAGCCCGACGCTGCGCAGCGCGGCGTCGATCGGAGTCGCGGAGGCGATCGAGATGTCGCGCTCGTCCCACCAGCCGCCGTAGATCAGCACCACCCGCGACTTCGTCTCGTTCTGCACCGGTCAGACCTTTCGATCGACGATGTATGCGGCGATGCGTTCGAACTCTTCGACCCGTTTGGCAGTGCTCCCCGGGAGACGCGGGTAAATCGCCCGCGCTGCTTCGGTCCGTCGTCTCGCTTCCGACTCCGCGAAGGTGACGGAACCGAGTTCCTCGAAGAGCCCGACCGTCCAATCGACATCTTCGCGCGTCGTCTCTTCCCGATCTCGCGCGAGCACGGCGAGCAACCGATCGCGGCGCGTCGCATCGAGCGCGGAAGACCCGAGCGCATGCGCGACCAGGATCGACGGCTTTCCTTCTCGGATGTCGCAACCGATCTCTCCCCCGCGCCCCTTCCCCTCTGTCAGATCGAGCAAGTCATCCCGCACCTGGAACGCAGGGCCGAGTTCGTCCCCCACTTGCCAGAGCAGTTCGATCTGGTCGTCCGACCAACCCGCGAGTCGCGCGGGACCGATCCAGGCGAGGGCGAGGTAACGGCCGGTCTTGCTCCGGATGATGGCCTCATATCGCTCGAGTGTGAACGTGGGGTCCGCCCGATGTTCCAGATCGAGCGCTTGACCCGCTACCGTCGTCAGGTGGGTGCAGGCGAAGTCTTCGACGAGTGCCACCACGATCTCGGGAGCGGCGAGGATGGTGGCGGCGCGTCGATAGCCTTCGGCGATGAGGTGGTCCGCAACGTTCAGCGCGATCGAGACCCCCTCTTCGACCCAGAGCGTGGGGCGGCCGCGCCGATAGCGATCGCCGTCCTCGATGTCATCGTGGATCAAGAAGGAATTGTGCAGGAATTCGACGGCGAGACCCCACGAGGCGCTGAGTTCCGAAGGCACCGAGAGCAGGTTCCCCCACCAGAGGGACAGCGCGGGGCGGAGGGCCTTCCCACCCGAGAGCTGGTGACGGAGCCCCGGGCTGATCCCCTGGATGGGCACTTCGGAAAGAAAACCGTCGAGGAGCTCCCGGGCGCTCGCGAGGGGCGCACGAAGACACTCCGGAGCCTCACCCGGCCGGCCCGACGATGCGCCCCAATCGGTCAAAGCGTTTCTCCGTAACGACTTAAGAGGATTGAGGCGGGAATCCGACCTCCGATCTCACCGCACGGTCGGCCCGAAACGGTAGGTCCAGCGTCGAAGCCTGTCAAGCGCCGCGAGCGGCTGGGAGCTCGCGCGGGAACTCCGGTTCACGTCGACCTTTACACCCCGCTCAGGTCCGATAAAATCTTCGAGGTGGGAGCAGTCCGTCCACACAGGGTCCGAAATCGGACTCGGTCCCCTGTGGAGGATGTCCCGCGGCGTCTTTTTCCCAGAGCGAGGAGAACGCCGGAGATGTTCGTGCGATCGCACGAGAGCCGAGACGCCGAGACCCGCTTCGGGTGGTGGTGGCGTTTCGTCCCGTCCGTCGGGACCATCCTGCTCTGCATCGCACTCCTGCTCTGCTCCCCCACACCTTGCGACGCCCAAAGTAGCGAAGACTACGTGATCGAACTCGGGGACGTGATCGCGGTCCCCGGTCAACTCGAAGTCCTGGTCCCGGTTTTCATCACGAGCACGGACGATCTCTTCAGTTGGCAGATGGGACTCGACTACGACGACCTGCTGATCCACCTCATCGGAATCGAATTCGGCGGCACCGAGAGCGAGGATCTCTCACCGACGGTGCAGTGGGATTCGGGCTCGCCCCCCTACTCGAGCCTCGCAGTGATCTACCCCATCGCGACTCCGTTCCCAGCCGGAGTTCACCGCCTCGCCGCGTTCCTGCGGTTCCAGGTCATCGACCCGAGCCTGATTCCCCCCGGGGGAGGCCTGGTCACCGGCGTGGGGATCATCGGCACCGAACCGCACCCCGTGTTGTTCACACGGACGGTCGGAACGACGACCGTCCCGATCGGGATCGACGGGACCATCACTCTGCTCAGCGCGCCCCTCCTCCAGGTCGGCGAGCTACAGACCAGCTTCCAAGACCCGAACGTACTCGACGACGGGATCGTGCAGATTCCCGTTCAGCTCTGGACCGACGGCCCTTCGACGGTTCTCGCGATGGGGCTCGACTACGACGACCTCCTGCTGTGCTCGTTCAGTCTGGATGGGGGCGTGATCGAAGCCGCGGTCGGTACGAACGTTTCCCTGACCGTGACCGACGTCGGCACTCACACGGTCATCCAGATCGAGGCGACCGGCGGGGCGGTCTTCCCGAGCTTCTCCGGTGGGGTCATCGGGCATATCGAGATGCTGCTCGGGTCGGAGCCGTTCCAGGGCGAGTTCCCGATCACGCTGGTGCCAGCGGATTGCACCCTCGACTTCACGCCCATCGACAACCTCATCGACGGGAATCTCCTCCTCTCCGACTTCTTCGTCCGCGGGGACGTCGACTTCGACGGAGCAATCCAGATCAATGACGCCCAGCTGATCCTCGGGCTCGTCGTGCAGGGGACCGCGGTTCCGTGCAACGACAGCGCCGACACCAACGACGACGGGCACCTCGATATCAGCGACCCGATCTTCCTCCTGCAGTACCTCTTCCAGTCCGGAAGCCCGCTGCCGCCGAGCCCCTTCCCCGACGCTGGGATCGATCCCACGGGCGACGCGATCGACTGTCTCTGAGCGGATCTCCGCCCCGTACGCCCCCCTCCCCTCGGTTGACCGCATCCCGGAGCGCCGATACTGTGCGGCCGCCCCGGCGCACTCCGTCGTCGCTGCCGGTTCGGCCCCGAAGCAAGGGCGGCCCTCATCCGAAAGGAGCCAGCGATGGCATACACACTCCCCGACCTTCCCTACGATCCGGGTGCCCTCGAGCCGCACATCGACGCGCGGACGATGGAGATTCACCACGGCAAGCACCACAACGCGTACATCACGAACGTGAACGCCGCGATCGAGGGGCACGCGAACCTCGGCTCGCTCGACATCGCGGACCTCTGCCGCCGGATCGGCGAAGTTCCCGAGTCGGTTCGCGGTGCGGTGCGCAACAACGGCGGCGGACACTTCAACCACTCACTGTTCTGGTCCGTCATGAGCCCGAATGGCGGCGGGGACCCCACCGGCGAGCTCGCGGAGGCGATCGCCCGGGATCTCGGCGGCGCGACCAAATTTCGCGAGGAGTTCGCCAAGGCCGCGGCGACACGATTCGGAAGCGGTTGGGCGTGGCTCTGCGTCGGTGACGGCGGAAAGCTGTTCGTCTGCTCGACCCCGAACCAGGACAACCCGCTGATGCAGGGGATCGTCGACCGCCCCGGCCAGCCGCTCCTGGGGATCGACGTCTGGGAGCACGCGTATTATCTGAACTATCAGAATCGCCGCCCCGACTACGTCTCCGCCTGGTGGAACACTGTAAACTGGGACGCGGTAGCCGGTCGTTATCAACAGGCGAAGTAGGACTGGATCGCACATCCCGGGAAGTGCGGGCAGAGTGAGGACACTCTTGGGCAATTGGCTCGAGGACAATCCGGTGGTGGTCGAATTCGTCCCGCCCCCACGACGGCTCGGGGAGGACGGTCTCGAACGCCGCTTCCGGCGTCTCGGCCTACTCCTCGAGCAGTTCCCCTTCGCCGCCGTGAACCTCCCCGAGATTCGCGAGGAGCCGTCCCGGAGCGAGCAAGGGGAGCGAAACACACCGTTCGAGCCCCGGTTCTCGCCTCGGTCGATCGCCCGCGAAATTCGCGAGCGGTTCGGGTGTCCGGCGATCGTCAACCACGTCGTCGCCACCCGACCGCGCGATGACCTCTCGGAGTGGCTCCTCGAGGCGACCGAGGACTACGGCATCGAGGACTTCGTCCTGGTCGGCCCTTCCACGAGCGATGATCGCCCGGTAGGGCCGTCCGTGATCGAGGCGAACGCGATCGCGCGGGAGTGCCTCCCCGCCGGAGTCCGGATCGGAAACATCTGCATCCCCGGCCGGCACGCGCGGGGAGTCGACGAGGCGGAACGGATGGAGGCCAAGGCGGTCTCCGGGGCAGATTTCTTCACCAGCCAGATTCTGTATCACGCCACCCCGTGCCAGTTGCTCCTCGACGACCTAGCCGAGCGCTCTCCGCGAGCGTCCCAGACCCCGCTCTTGATCAGCCTCTGCCCGCTCCGCAGCAAGGAGAGTATCTCCTTCCTGCGGTGGCTCGGCGTCGAGCTGGACCAGCGGACCGCCGAGCGGCTCTCGGTCGACCGAGAACACGTCCTCGAACGTTCGATCGAGCACCTTCTCGGGATCTGGCAGCGAATTCGTGCTCACGCCCGCGAGCGACGGATCGCACTCCCCCTCGGGCTCAACATCGCTCCAGTCGGGCCGATGCCGCACCGCGCGACGATCTCGCTCGCTCGCTCACTCGCCAAGATCCCATCGGAGTAGCGATCTCCCACGATCGGAGATCCGGATCCGAGGGTCCCTCAATCTGCCGCGGCGAAACACGCTGCAAACTTCGGTATCCGGGTCGAGATCACCTTTCCCTCGATGCGAGCCCATTCTAGAATCTTCGTGTTCATAGGGGTGTGGACACGGTTTCCCGGAGAGTGATTCCGGGCCTCCGAAAGGGGGATTGCGCGGCCTCCCGTCGGGGCCGAGTCTCCCGCGCCCCTGGTGCGACTCCATCGAGGGCCCAGCGACTGCGAGGAGCCATTCGGATGTTCTGTCTCGCCGAGGTCACTGGCGCGGTGGTGAGCCCCCAGCTCTTCGGGTTCGTGCTCTACGCAGGCGCGGCTCTGGCGGTCGGCGTCGTCCTGCTCGTCCTCAGCGAACTGCTCGGCCCCCGTCGGCACGACCCCGAGAAACTCACCACCTACGAATGCGGTGTGCCCCTCTTCGACTCCGCGCGAGAGCCGTTCACGATCAAGTTCTACCTGATCGCCATCCTCTTCATCCTGTTCGACATCGAAACCGTTTTCCTGATCCCGTACGCCGTCATCTACAAACAACTCGGCATGGTCGGTTTGTTCGAGATGGCAGTCTTCCTGCTCGTGCTCGCCGGTGGTCTCGCGTACTGCTGGCGGAGAGGAGCGCTCGAATGGGACTAGAGACCCTCTTCGGAGGTGAGGGGTTCCTCACCACCAAGGTCAACGACCTGGTGAACTGGGCCCGAAAGAGCGCGCTGTGGCCGATGCCCTTCGGCACCGCGTGCTGTGCGATCGAGATGATGGCCACCTTTTCCGGCCGGTACGACATCTCGCGTTTCGGAGCGGAAGTGGTGCGTTTCTCGCCGAGGCAGTCCGACTTGCTGATCGTCAGCGGGAGGATCTGCATCAAGATGATGCCGGTACTCCAGAAGATCTACCGCCAGATGCCCGAGCCGAAGTGGGTGATCTCGATGGGAGCCTGTGCCTCCTGCGGCGGCGTCTTCGATACCTACACCATGATCCAGGGGGTCGACCAGTTCATCCCGGTCGACGTCTACGTCCCCGGGTGTCCGCCTCGTCCCGAGTCCTTGCTCGACGCACTCTTCGAGGTTCAGAAGATCGTCGAGGGCGAGCGGCTCGACAGCGGGAAACACGGGAGGTGACCGTGTCCGCCCCGCACTCCTCGGCCGAAGGCCACGCGCCTCAGCACCCGGTTCGGGCCGCGCTCCCCCCCGCCCTTGCGGACAGCATCATCGACGAGGTCACCCACGGGCATCAGACCGGGCTGTTCGTCCGGACCCCCGACCAGCGCCCCATCCTCGAACACTTGCGGCTCGCTCAGGGGTTCGAGTTCCTCAAGGACGTGACCGCGATCGACCTCCTCGGCCGCGATGCCCTGGAGCGCTTCCAGGTCGTCTATGTCCTCTGTCGAATCACCGATCAGACCACGATCCGCCTCCACGCCTGGCTCCCGGAAGAGGTCGAGTCGGTTCCGAGTGTCGTCGACCTCTGGGACTCGGCCCGGTGGGGTGAGCGGGAGACCCACGACATGTTCGGGATCGTCTTCGACGGCAATCCCGATCTTCGCCGACTGCTGATGCCGGAGGATTTCCCGGCGTTCCCGCTGCTCAAGGACTACCCCCTCACCGGACAGGGGGAACGCCGCCAGTTCCCGCTCGTGCGCCCGCGTGGCGCTGAGATGGTCGAAGAGGCACCCGGCCCCTACCCGGTCTCGATCGGCCGGGGGATGCACACCCCCGAGTACATCGAGGAGGTCAAGCGTGAGTCCAAGCCGCGGGAAGAGTAGCTCCCTCAGATTCGCGGGCGGGACCCCGGTCCCGAGCGCCGCAACTCTGGAGAGGGAGTTCGCCGCCGGTGCCCGGCCCGGTCATCATCAGAACATCTTCGAGGTCGAAGATGAGGGGTCTCAGCGCCTCGTGATGAATTTCGGGCCGCAGCACCCCGCGACCCACGGCACCCTAAGGAATATCTTCACGCTCGATGGCGAGACGATCGTCGAAGCGGACGTGGAGATCGGCTACCTCCATACCGGCTTCGAGAAGCTCGGCGAGGGGATGACGTACCAGCAGTGGGTCACCGTCACCGATCGGATGAACTACCTGTCGGCGATGAACAACAACGTCGGCTACGCGGTCGCCGTCGAGGAGCTCCTCGGGATCGAAGTGCCTCCCCGGTGCCAGGCCCTCCGCGTGATCCTCTGCGAGCTCTCCCGCATCGCCGACCACGTGCTCTGCGTCGGCCTGCAGGGGATGGATCTCGGGGCCTTCAGCGTGATGCTCTGGGCCTTCGAGAAGCGCGAGTTGGTGTACGACATCATCGAGGCGGTCTGCGGCGCGCGTCTGACCACTTCCTGGACCCGCATCGGCGGGATCATCCGAGATGTCCCGGAGTTCTTTCCCGACCTGGTCTACCAATTCCTCGACGAGTTCCCGAAGCTCCACAAGGAGATCCACCTGATGCTGTCGGGGAACCGGATCTTCAAGGACCGCGTGCAGGGGGTCGGCGTGGTGAGCCGGGAGCAGGCGCTGAGCTGGGGGATCTCGGGACCGATCGCCCGCGCCAGTGGCCTCGATCTGGACGTGCGGCGTGACCGACCGTACCTCGGCTACGACCAATACCGATTCGAAGTGCCGGTGCACCCGGACGGCGACTCGTGGGCGCGGTATCTGCAGCGGATGGCGGAGATCGAACAGTCCCTCGAGATCATCCGACAGGCGATGGCCACCCTCCCCACCGGCCCGGTGGTCCACGAGGACTTCAAGACATCGCTCCCGACGAAACACAACGTCCACACCGACATGGAATCACTGATCCATCACTTCAAGCTGGTGATGCTCGGCCACGGGATCCGCCCCAAAGAGAACGCGATGCTCTATTCCTCGACCGAGGCCCCGTGCGGGGAACTCGGGTTCTTCATCGTCTCGGATGGCAGCGATACGGCGTGGCGGATCCGGATCCGTCCCCCCTCGCTCTACAACTACGCCATATTCCCGCGCATCGCCGAGGGGATCATGCTCTCGGACTCGGTGGCGATCCTCTCGAGTTTCCACATCATCGCAGGGGAGCTGGACCGGTAGCCATGAGCGATCTCAAGTTCTCCGAATCGGGGAGGAAGAAATACGAGTGGTTGCTCACCCGGTATCCGGAGAAGCAAGCGGTGCTGCTGCCCGCGCTTCGGATCGCCGAGGAGGAGTTCGGAGAGCTCGGACTCCCCGAGATGAAGTACGTCGCGAATCTGCTGGGGATCTCTCCCTCGCGCGTGTTCGGTGTGGTGACCTTCTACACCCACTTCCGTCGCGCGGGGACCGGCAAGTTCCACATCCAGGTGTGTAGCACACTCTCCTGCGCGCTCCGCGGCTCCCAAGATGTGGTCGATCACATCGCCGGACGTCTCGGGATCGAGTGCGGTGAGACCACCGAGGATGGGCTGTTCACCCTGACCAAGGTCGAGTGCCTCGGCTCCTGCGACACCGCTCCGATGTTCCAGCTGAACGACGACTACCACGAGAGCCTGACCATCGAGGACGTCGACCGGATCATCGATGACTGCCGGAACGGGTCCGGGAAGAACGGTGCCTCCGGGAAGAACGGGGGCTCGGCATGAGCTTCGAGAAGTTCTTCACAAAGTACCTGCATGAACCGGACTGCCACACCCTCGACTTCTACAAGAAGAACTACCAGGGATACCAGGGCGCTCGCAAGGCGCTCCACGAGTGGGAGCCGGACGCATTGATCGATGAGGTGAAGGCCTCGAACCTGCGCGGCCGCGGCGGCGCCGGGTTCCCGACCGGGGTGAAGTGGGGCTTCGTCCCGAAGAAGACCGACAAGCCGAAGTACCTCGCGATCAACGCCGACGAATCGGAACCCGGCACCTTCAAGGACCGGGTGATCATGGAGAAGAACCCGCACCAGCTCCTCGAGGGGATCATCATCAACTCTTGGGCGGTCGGGATTCACGACGCGTACATCTACATCCGGGGGGAGTACGTCTTCGCGACGCGTCGCCTCGAGCGGGCGATCGAAGAGGCGTACCAGGACGGAATCCTCGGTGAGAAGACGCTCGGCAAGGACTTCCGCCTCGATGTGACGGTGCACCGCGGCGCGGGCGCGTACATCTGCGGCGAGGAGACCGGCATGCTCACCTCGCTCGAAGGGGAGCGTGGGCTGCCGAAGTTGAAGCCGCCGTTCCCGGCGGTCGAAGGGCTCTGGCACTGCCCCACCGTGGTGCAGAACGTCGAAACCGTCGCGAACCTGCCGCTGATCCTGGAGATCGGCTCAGCGGCGTACAAGCAGATCGGCCCCGAAGCGAGCCCGGGTCCCAAGCTGTACTGCGTGAGTGGTCACGTCGAGCGCCCCGGCACGATCGAAGCTCCGATGGGGGTCAATCTCCTCACCCTGATCAACGAACACTGCGGCGGGGTGTGGAAGGGACGCAAACTGAAGGCGGTGATCCCCGGGGGGTCCTCCGCGCACGTGCTGCATGCGAGGGAGTGCGACGTCGCGATGGACATCGAGTCCCTCGCCGCCGCGGGCACCATGCTCGGTTCGGCCGGGGTGATCGTGATGGACGATCAGACTTGCATGGTGAATGCGCTGCTCAACATCATGCGCTTCTACCACCACGAGTCGTGCGGCCAGTGCACGCCCTGTCGCGAGGGCACCGGCTGGCTCGAGAAGATCGTGCACCGGATCGCGTACGGACACGGCCAACTCGAGGATCTCGCCCTCATCGACAGCGTCTGCGACCGGATGGTCGGGAAGACGATCTGCGTCCTCGCCGATGCGGCGGCGTTCCCCGCTTGGTCGTTCATCGAGAAGTTCCGCGACGAGTTCGTCCACTGCATCGAGCACGGCGGGAGCCCCGAGGTGAAGAAGCGTCACCCCAAGCGGGTGGGAGGTGGGCTCCGTGTCTGATCCGCAAGCATCGGATCCGCAGAAGGTCGTCCACTGGCTCCTCGACGGGAAGCCGGTCGAGAACCCGGCGGGGATGACGATCTACGAGGCCGCGAGGTCGCACGACGTGGAGATCCCGAACTTTTGCTACCACCCCGGCCTGACCATCGCCGGCAACTGTCGGATTTGCATGGTCGAGACGAACCGTTCGAAGAAGCCCGTGATCAGCTGCTCGGAGCGGATCTCGGAAGGGCTCGAGGTCCAGACCCAGAGCGAGATGGCGGTCACGTCCCGGAATTCCGTGATGGAGTTCCAGCTGATCAACCACCCCCTCGACTGTCCGGTCTGCGACAAAGCCGGCGAGTGCGTGCTTCAGGATCACTCCTTCAGTCATGGTCCCGACCGCAGCCGGTTCGTCGAGGACAAGAACATCCGTCACACCAAGGAACTCGGCCCCACGATCGACATCTGGGGGAACCGGTGCATCGTCTGCACCCGCTGCGTGCGCTTCTGCGACGAAATCTCCGGCTCGAGCGAACTTTGCGTCGTCGAGCGCGGGGACCGTTCGGTGGTCGACATCTTCCCCGGCGTGCCGATCGACAACCCGCTCGCGGGCAACGTCGTCGACATCTGCCCGGTGGGCGCGCTGATCTCGAACGACTTCAAGTTCGAGGCGCGCATCTGGAACATGAAGAAGACCGACTCGCTCTGCGGCGGCTGTGCGCGCGGATGCAACGTCGAGGTGCAGTCGCTCGATGGGTTCGTCAAGCGACTCGTCCCCCGCGAGAACCCGCAAGTGAACCAGTGGTGGATCTGCGATGAGGGTCGGTACGACTACCGCTATCTGCTCGCGAACGATCGCGTGACCGAGTGCTCGCTCGACGGAACGACCGTCGACGACCGCACCGCCCACGAGACCCTGGCCTCTTGGCTCGGGGAGTCGGGGCTGGGGAAAGCGGGGGGCACGCTCGGGATCCTGGTCGATCCGTACCTCACCTGCGAGGAGGCGTTCCTCGTCGGAGAGATCGCGGCGAAGCTCCCCGGGACGATCCTCGGGGGATGGCGCTCGGCGGACGGACTCGCCCAGAGTTTCCCCGGACACTTCACGATCTCGGGAGAGAAGTCCCCGAACCGTCTCGGCGTCGAGGCCGTACTCGGCCGCGAGGTCTTCGGCTCCGAGGGCGCCGCCCTTCGCGCCGCCCTCGCCGGCGGGGAAGTGGCGACGCTGCTCGTGTTCGCCGGCTTCCCTCACCCCGATCTCGACGACAGTTGGACCTCTGCGGTCGCGAGTGCGCCTCGCCGCGCGGTATTTGCCCTGCGCTCGGGGCCGACCACCGAAGGCGCCGCTCTCGTCCTCCCCGGCTCGAGTCCCTTCGAGAAGGAAGGGACCTGGGTGAACGAGGATGGATTCCTGCAGCGCGTGCGCAGTTACATCGCCCCGGGCGCCACGGAATGGGGTCACGATCTCCAACGGCTCCAGGCGGTGATGCGCGGGGCGGGGCTGCGGTCGAAGAGTCTCTCCCCCGCCGCGATCTTCCGCGAACTCTCCGAATCGAAGACCCCCTTCGCCGGACTCTCCCACACCGCGCTCCCCCCGCACGGAGCCCCGCTCCCGGGATTCTCCCGCGTGGCCGTCGGGAGTGAGGGGAACGCCGGATGATGGAGTTCTTCCAGAACGCCTACTTCATCGCCGCGATCAAGGCGATCCTGATCTTCGCAGCGGTGTTGCAGATCGTCCCCGCGCTCGTCTACTTCGAGCGACGGATCGCCGCGTGGATCCAGGACCGCATCGGCCCGAACCGAGTCGGTCCGGTCGGAGTCCTCCAGCCGCTCGCGGACGTGATCAAGCTCGCATTCAAGGAGGACATCACCCCCCACGGGGCCGATCGGTGGATCTACACCTTGGCTCCGATGCTGGTCTACGCCCCGGCGATCCTCGCGTTCACGGTGATCCCGGTCGGCATGGGGCTCGAGGTCGCCCGCTTCGACGTCGGGATCATCTTCCTACTGACGATCAGCGGATTCGGCGTGTACGGGTTGGCGTTCGGCGGTTGGGCCTCGAACAATAAGTACTCGTTGATCGGTGGGCTGCGCGCTTCGGCCCAGATGATCTCGTACGAGGTCGCGCTCGGCCTCGCGGTGGTCGCCGTCCTGATGAGGGCCGAGTCGGTCGACCTGCAGCGCATCATCGTCGGCCAATGGGGCGCGGGCACCGAGGGGATCCTGCAGTGGAACCTCTTCCAGCAACCGCTCGCGGCGATGATCTTCTTGGTGGCGAGCTTCGCCGAGACGAATCGACTCCCCTTCGACCTCCCCGAGTGCGAGGCGGAGCTGGTCGGCGGCTACCACACCGAGTACTCCAGTCTGAAGTTCGCGACGTTCTTCCTCGGGGAGTACGTCGCCATGCTGACGATGTCCGCGCTGATGGTGACCCTCTTCCTCGGGGGGTGGCACCTCCCTTGGATCGAGTTCAACACCACCGACCCCTCGACCTGGGGCGTCATGCTCAGCGTGTTGATCTTCAGCGGCAAATTGTCACTTCTTCTGTTCTTCTTCATCTGGGTTCGTTGGACGCTGCCACGCTTCCGGTACG
This sequence comes from Planctomycetota bacterium, assembly GCA_032128395.1. Taxonomy (GTDB): domain Bacteria; phylum Planctomycetota; class UBA8108; order UBA1146; family UBA1146; genus JAQBGV01. The sequence goes on from JAQBGV010000162.1 coordinate 14,045, forward strand.
ACCAGCTGATGCACCTCGGATGGAAAGTCCTGATTCCTCTGTCACTCGCCAACCTGGGGCTGACCGCCCTAGCTGGCGTGCTCGAGTGGAGCTGGCTGATCCCGCTCCCCTGGTAGGGAAGCAACGACCGGAGACGTGATGGCTCACGACGCGCGCGACCACGACGATTCGCATCCGGGGGAAGAGCACCCGAAGCCCAGCTTGGCTGAGCGGACCTTCTTCCTGCCGGTTGCCAAGGGGCTCGGCAATACGCTGCGTCACCTCCTGAAGCGCGAGCCGAATACGATCCACTACCCCGAAGAGCGTCGGGCTCCCTACCCCGGGTACCGGGGTGAGCACCGGCTGAAGCGGGACGAACTCGGGCGAGAGAAGTGCGTCGCGTGCTTCCTCTGCTCCACTGCTTGTCCCGCGCATTGCATCGAGATCGTCGCCGAGGAGGCGCCGTGGTCCGATCGGGAGAAGCGGCCGCGCATCTTCAACATCGACATGTTGCGTTGCATCTACTGCGGAATGTGCGAAGAGGCGTGCCCGTGCGACGCAATCGAGTTGACGCCGGTGTTCAACATCCCCTCGCGCACGCGGGAGGAGAAGATCTACGACAAGGAGCGCCTGTTGTCCAACTAGCCCTTCAAGGGACCCGCGGAGCGGGCCCATGATGGGCGGGCCGACTGCAGCGGACCTCACGGTCGCTGAGTCAGCCCGGCTGAAGACTCGTTTCGGGATGAGGGGCTGGATCGCCCCGAGAATGGGAAGAAACGAACGATGAGTCCCTGGCTGCAACACACGATCTTCGCCGTCGTCGCCGCGCTCGCGGTGATCGCTGCGCTGCTCGTGGTCACGCGCCGGAACCCGATCTACTCGGCGTTGTTCCTCATCATCGTGTTCGGCTCGATGTCGGCGATCTTCCTCCTCCTCGAGGCGGACTTCCTGGGGTTCATGCAGCTCCTCGTCTACGCCGGCGCGATCATGGTGCTCTACCTCTTCGTGATCATGCTGATCAACCCGCGGGAGGGGGATCTGCCCGAGGAGGGGGCCACTTCGGACCGAGTGTTCGCCGGAGGGACCGCCGCGCTGGTCTTCTGCCTGCTCTGGTTCACGATCCACGAATCCAAGATGCTGACGGACGATCCGGTGATCTTTCCCACCCTCCCCTCGCTCGGGAGGAGTCACGGAAGCACCGAGGCGTTCGGCCTGGAGCTCTTCCACGAGCACCTGCTCGTCTTCGAGCTCGTTTCGGTGTTGATCCTCGTCGGGATCGTAGGGGCGGTGCACCTGTCGATTCGCGCCCGCAAGAGCGCTCCGGAGGATTCCGTGGAGCTGACTTCCGACTCGAGCCCCGTCGACAGGTCCGAGGACCGGGCAGAAGACCGGGCCGAGGACATCGACCGCGCGCCTCGCGGATCCGGAAATCAGGAGGACGTCACCCGTGTTTAGCCTGACCAGCTGCCTCTACCTCTCCGCGTTCCTCTTCTCAGTGGGGGTATACGGGGTCCTCGCGCGCCGCAACATTCTGGTGATCTTGATGTCGCTCGAGCTGATGCTCAACGCAGTCAATCTGGCGTTTGTCGCCTTCGGACGCCACTTCGCCGTGGTCGACGCGGTCGGAGAGCACCGGGGGCAGATCTTCGCTCTGATGGTCATCGCGGTCGCGGCGGCGGAAGCCGCGATCGGCTTGTCGATCCTGCTCTTGATCTGGCGAAAGTGGCGCACGATCGATGTCCGCGACCTGTGCCGGATGAGCGGGTAAGGGGATCCCGATGGAAGCGAACCTGATCTGGATCCCGCTGCTACCGTTCCTGGGGTTCCTGTTGAACGGAATGCTCGGAAAGCGGTTCGGTCCGCGATTCGTCTCGTGGGTCGGCGCGCTCACTCCGATCGCCGCATTCTTGGTCGCACTCAAGGTCTTCTTGCAGGTGAAGGAGACGGGCGCGCTCCATCAGCACGTCTTCGACTGGATCAAGCTCTCTGGAGTTCCCCTCTCATTCGAACCCGTGCCCGATCTGGTCATCCATTCCGGATTCTCCGCTCCGTTCGGGCTCCTCGCCGATCCGATCTCCGTGGTGATGTGCCTGGTGATCACCGGCGTTGGTTCGTTGATCCATCTTTACTCGATCGACTACATGCGCGGCGATCGCGGCTTCCACCGCTACTTCGCGTATCTGAACCTGTTCATGGCGTTCATGCTGATCCTCGTTCTCGGGGACAATCTGCTCCTCTTGTTCGTCGGATGGGAAGGGGTGGGACTCTGCTCCTACCTCTTGATCGGGTTCTGGTTCGAAGACTCCGCGAACGCGAGCGCCGGGAGGAAAGCGTTCATCGTCAATCGCATCGGTGACTTCGGGATGCTGCTCGCGATCTTCCTCTGTCAGAAGTACTTCGGGACGATCGACACGCGCGAGATCGGTGCCAAGTGCGCGGAGGGGCTGGGAGCGGACGGGGGATTCCTCGGACTCAATCTGGGGACCTGGATCGCCCTGCTGATGTTCCTCGGGGCGGCCGGAAAGAGCGCACAGATCCCGCTCTACGTCTGGCTCCCCGACGCGATGGCGGGACCGACCCCGGTCTCGGCGCTGATCCACGCGGCCACCATGGTCACTTCGGGCGTGTACCTCTGTTGCCGGATGATGCCGGTCTTCGAGGCCGCGCCGTTCGCTCTCGAGGTGATCGCGGGGGTCGGCGCGGCGACTGCCCTACTCGCCGCCCTCATCGCTCTCAGCCAGAACGACATCAAGAAGGTGCTCGCGTACTCGACCGTCAGCCAACTCGGCTACATGTTCTTCGCGATCGGCATGGGAGCGTACGGGGCCGCGTTCTTCCACTTGGTCACCCACGCCTTCTTCAAGGCGCTCCTCTTCCTCGGCTCCGGCTCCGTGATCCACGCGATGCACCACGAGCAGGACATGCGCAAAATGGGCGGACTGCGCAGGCAGCTCCCCTTCACCCACGCGACCTACTTGATCGGGACCCTCGCCATCGCCGGGGTTCCTCTCTTCGCCGGGTTCTTCTCGAAGGATGAGATCCTGTTCGCAGGGTACGAGCGCGCGTTCGGCCACGATCCCTCGACCCTCGCCGGAGTCTTCTGGGCGGGCACTCTGCTGACCGCGGGTCTCACCGCGTTCTACATGCTCCGCAGTGTCGCGATGACGTTCTGGGGAGAGAGCCGGGTGGCGCCCGAACTCGCCCCCAAGGTCCACGAGCCAGGGAGATGGATCGGTGTCGCGCTCTTCGTGCTCGCCGCTCTCTCGCTCGTGGGCGGGTTCATCGGGGTCCCCGAAATTCTCGGAGGCCACCACGCGCTCGACCACTTCACCCGCCTGAGCCCCGACCACTCCGTCCTCCCCGAGGCGCAGCTGGACAAACTCCACAGCATGGAATGGACCTCACTCATCCTGTCGGTGCTCGTGGGCCTCGGTGGACTCGCCGCGGCGTTCTACCTCTACGGCCCTGGGCGCGGGCTGCTCCGCAAGCTGGTCGAGGAGAACCGCACCATCGCACGCATGCGGCAATGGTCCGAGGACAAGTTCTACGTCGATGAACTCTACGACTTCTTCGTCGTGAAGCCGGTGGTGCTCTCCTCGATGTTGATGTGGATGTTGATCGACCGATTGCTCATCGACACGATCCTGGTGCGGGGCTCGGCCTCCGCGACTCGGGGGCTCGGAAACTTCTTCCGGCGGATGCAGTCGGGCTTCGTCCCCGCCTATCTGCTGACCTTCGGGTGCGGCGCTCTGGTGCTCCTCTTCATCATGCTGTCGCTTTGGAAAGAGTCGGGGTCCTGAATCGATGAACAGCCTGCCGATCCTCTCGCTGATCATCCTCACCCCGGCGCTCGGAGCGCTGTTGCTCGCGTTCGTCGATCGCAGGAACGATGCGGTGATCAAGCAGGGGGCATTGATGATCTCGATGATCACCCTGCTCCTCTCGTTGACGATGGTCATCGGCGGGTTCTTCGATGGAAACGTCGGGACCTATCAGCTCGAGGAGAACACCCCGTGGGCGCCCGCGCTAGGACTCGCCTACCACCTGGGGATCGATGGAATCAGCATTCTGCTGGTGCTCCTGACCACCTTCACCATGCCGCTCGTGCTCCTCTCCACCTGGCGCGCGGTGTCCGACCGGGTCAAGGAGTACCAGATCTGCCTGCTCCTCCTGCAGAGCGGCATGCTCGGTGCGTTCCTCGCTCTCGACCTGGTGCTCTTCTACCTGTTCTGGGAGGCGATGCTGGTCCCGATGTACCTGATCATCGGCATCTGGGGCGGGAAGCAACGGATTTACGCAGCGGTGAAGTTCTTCATCTACACCATGATCGGATCGCTGCTGATGTTCCTCGCGATCCTATATCTGTGGAAGCACACCGGCACCTTCGACCTACCGCTCGTGCTGGAGCGACTGCGCACCACCCACCCACTCGCCTCGGAGACTCAGTGCTGGCTCTTTGCCGCATTCGCTCTGAGCTTCGCGATCAAGGTCCCGCTCTTTCCGCTGCACACATGGCTCCCCGACGCCCACGTCGAAGCACCCACCGCAGGGTCGGTGGTGCTCGCCGGGGTGCTGCTCAAGATGGGGACCTACGGATTCATCCGCTTCGGGATCCCTCTCTTCCCCGCGGGGACCGAGGCGTTCGGACCGCTCATCTGTTGGTTGGCGATCATCGGAATCATCTTCGGGGCGTGCATGGCCCTCGTGCAGGGGGACATCAAGAAGCTGGTCGCCTATTCGTCGGTGAGTCACCTCGGATTCGTCGTGCTCGGGCTATTCATGTTTCGCATGGGTAGCGGCAAGATGACCGACGAGGGGGTCACCGGTGCGATCCTCCAAATGGTGAACCACGGGCTTTCGACCGGGATGCTATTCCTGTTGATCGGGATCATCTACGAGCGCCGACATACCCGAGAACTCGCCAACTACGGGGGCCTGGCCAAGGTCGTGCCGATTTACAGCACGTTCTTCATCATCGCCACACTGTCGAGCATCGGGCTGCCGGGGCTGAACGGCTTCGTCGGCGAATTCTTGATCCTGGTCGGCACGTTCAAGGTGAACATGCTGTACGCGGTGCTCGCCTCCACCGGCGTGGTGCTCGGCGCCGTGTACATGCTCACGCTGGTGAAGCGATTCCTCTTCGGGCCACTGGTGCACGAGGAGAACGCCTCGATAAAAGACGTGAGCACTCGCGAAATGGTCTACCTCGTTCCGATCGTCGCATTGATGGTCTGGATCGGTCTCTACCCGAAGAGCTTCATCGGTCTGGTAGAGCCGACCGTGCTCCAGTACCTCGATGCGTTGAAGTGAAAGACGGCCGATGCCCACGGAGCTGGTTTTTACCCGTGCTGAGTTCGCCGCGGTCCTGCCGTCGGCGATCCTCTTTGCGACCGGGCTCCTACAGCTGCTGATCGACGCCGCCATCGGCGATCGCGATCCCGATGGCGACCGCGGCGCCAAGACCCACCTCGTCCTGACCGGGGTCGCGGGGGCGCTGCTCGCATTCGCCGCCCTCGGCGCCGCCTCGGGAGACATCTCGGTTCGCCTCTTCGCCGGGGCGATGAGTGACGATGCGTTCGGACGCTTCGCCGCGGGGGTGATCATTCTGGCGACCCTGCTCACCACTCTGGCCGCGGGGGGCTATCTCGCCGCCCTCGGGAAGCACCGCGGTGAGTTCCACGGCCTCCTGTTCTTCGGGGCCGGCGCGATGGTACTCCTCGCCCAGTCCACCAACCTGATCTCGATCTTCGTCGCCATCGAGACGTTGTCGCTCGCGGTCTACATCCTTGCCGGATACGTGCGGAGCTGGCGCGAGAGCGCCGAGGGGGCGTTCAAGTACTTCGTGATGGGAGCGTTCTCGAGCGGCTTCCTCCTCCTCGGAATGGCGTTCCTCTACGGCTCCACCGGCGGATCGATCCAGCTTTCCGACCTCGGGGACCCGCTGAAGGACGAGGTTCTCTCCTCGGTCGGCATCCTTCTCGTGGTGATCGGATTCGCGTTCAAGGTCGGCGCGGTCCCGTTCCACTCGTGGGTGCCCGATGTCTACCAAGGCTCCCCCGCTCTCGCCGCGGGGTGGATGGCGGTCGCGGTCAAGGTCGCGAGCTTCGCGGCGCTGCTGCGAATCGTCCTCGCCTTCGGCGCCAACGACTCGCTCGCTCGCATGCTCGCCGCGGTCGCGGTGGTCACCATGGTCCTGGGGAACCTCGCCGCCCTGAATCAGACCAACCTGAAGCGAATGCTCGCCTACTCGGGGATCGCGCACTCCGGCTACCTCCTGATCCCCGTGGTGGTGATCCTGCCCCAGGGAGGGATGCGCGAGGCGAGCGCCGGCGCGCTCTTCTATCTCGCCGGGTACCTGCTGACGACGATCGGCGCCTTCGCGGCGCTCGCCGCTCTCCGGCAAGGGGATCGCGACTGCGACACGATCGAAGGGATCAAGGGTCTCGCACGCCGCCACCCCCTGGTCGCGGTCGCACTCAGCCTCTCGATGATCTCGCTCGCAGGGATTCCGCTCACCGTCGGCTTCATGGGCAAACTCTTCGTGTTTAGGGACGCGGTCGAGAACGGGTACACCTATCTCGCGCTGATCGGAATCATCACCTCGATCATCAGTGTCTATTACTACCTGCGCCCGGTCGTGGCGATGTACTTCCACGAAGCGAGCGAGCCCGCCCAGAAGACTGAACCGGCCTGGGGGCTGCACCTCACCTTGACGGTCACTTCTCTGGGGATCCTGCTCCTCGGTATTTTCCCGAACCGAATCATCGAGCTCTCGATCGAGTCGGTGAAGAACGTGGGGTCCTGAGAGCTCACACTCGATTCTCTGCACCGCTCTTCTCGTCCTGGTGCTCACCCCGGCCCACGCTCGGGAGCGGAATCCGCCGGGTGATCGATATCGCGGGGATCGCCCCCTGTCTGTAGGTCTCGAACGAGACACCTGTCACGAAAGCGCCCGGAGGCCGACCGGCCTCCCGGGCGCTCTTCCATCGGACAGACACACTTTGCAGCGGTCTCCGCGGTGGGCATACTTGGGGAGTGTTCATCTGGGAGAAGGGGTCACGCTGCACCCCTTCGAACGAGGAGAGCACCGGTCGCGCAGCGGATAGGAGCGCGACCTGGGAGCGAAGGAACATCTCGATGTCTCGATTGCCATCTTGTGCCACCGGTCTATTGGCCGCCCTCTGTCTTCTCTTCACCGATGTCGTAGCTGGGCAGCAGTCCACGAACAACAACTGCGCAAGTGCCACGGCGGTGACGGGCGCTGCGTTCCTCCCCTTCAACACGACGAACGACACCCCGGACGGTCCCATCGCGAGTTGCCAGGGGGGCCAGAGCCGCGACATCTGGTACCTCTGGACCGCGAACTGCACGGGGGTCGCAGAGATCTCGACGTGCAGCACGACATGGGACACGAACCTCGCCGCCTACGCACCCGGTCCGCTCTGTCCCCCCACCAGCACCGATCAGATCGCCTGCAGTGATCTCGGGTGCGGCGGCCTGCAGTCGGAGCTCGTCTTTCCCTGTGCCGCAGGGAACACCTATCTGATCCAACTCGCGGGGTGGGATGCCACATCGTTCGGCCCCGGCAACCTGACGTTTTTCTGCTCAGAGATGGTCCCGAACGACAACTGTGCGTTCGCCCACGATCTCATCGATGGTGTCCCGGAGAGCTACAGCACACTCACCGCGACCCCCGATGGTCCCGTTGCCGGTTGTGTTGGCGTCCCCAGCAACGACATCTGGTACACCTGGACTGCGGGGTGCAGCGCACTCGGCTCAGTGCGCACCTGCGGGAGCGACTATGACAACAGCGTCACCGTATTCGAGGGCACCACCTGCCCGCCCGGGCCGGAGGTGGCCTGTAGCACCGTGGGGTGTGGCGGCCTCCAGGCCCAAGCGCTCTTCCCGGTGACCGCGGGACAGTCGTACCTCATCCAAGTCGCAGGTTCGCAGGGAGCGAAAGGGAGTGGCGAGATCGTCGCCGAGTGCGTCCTGCCGCCTCCCGAAGACCTCGGCTGCTTCCTCCTCATCGGAACTCCCAACCAAGCCATTCTCACCTGGTCCCAGTCGGCAGCACTTCCAGGTGGATACCCCGGAGGG
>JAQBGV010000163.1:0-8933 GCA_032128395.1 Planctomycetota bacterium
GCACCTGGGGTAGGGTGGTCCTCCTGCGCCGAGATCGCGCCCCCGAGCAGACAGAGTATCACCAGGATGGGGTGCGCGCGGACCTTCGAAGTCATACCAGACACCTCTCGTGACCCTCGAGTTCGACCCCACACCCCTCACCCCGATGATCCCGGTCGATGGGGGATTCGACAAGTGTCGGCGCCGAGATCGGCCCAGCTTCGGTGGTCAGAGGGTCAGATCCCCCTGCACGATCGGGTTCTCGAGGGTGCCGATCCCATCGATCGAGATCTCGACGACGTCCCCCGGAAGCAGCGAGAAATCCCCTTCCGGGACGATTCCGGTGCCGGTCAACAGGATGACGCCGTCGGGAAACCGCTGGTCGCGGAAGAGCCAGGAGACGAGTTCATCGAACGATCGGGCGAGCCGGGCGGTCGAGGTCTCCCCGCGATAGATCGCCTCTCCCCCGCGGTGGATCGCGAGCTGGATGCCGATCTCAGCGGCCGCGGGCATCGCCGATGGGAGCGTCACGCACGGCCCGAGCCCGCAGCAGCGGTCGTAGACCTTCGCCTGCGGGAGGTAGAGCGGGTTCTCCCCCTCGATGTCGCGCGACGACATGTCGTTGCCGATCGTGAATCCGACGATAACGCCAGCAGAGCTCACCACGAGTGCGAGTTCCGGCTCGGGGACGTTCCAGCGCGCATCGCTCCGGATCCGCAGCGGCTCTCCGGGCCCAGAAACGCGGTGAGGGGTCGCCTTGAAGAACAACTCGGGGCGTTCCGCCGTGTACACCCGGTCGTAGAACGACGCCGCCGAATCCGATTCCTCCCGCCGCGCCGACTGGCTGCGCTCGTAGGTCACCCCCGCCGCCCAGACTTCCTGCCGGTCGATCGGAGCGAGGAGCCGCAGCTCGGCGAGGGGAAGCGTCGCCCCCGAGAGGGAAGCGGCGGCGACTCCCTCCGGGTCCGGCTCTTCGAGGAGAAGTGCGAGGGAGCGGAAGCCCACGAGGGGGAGGACGACCTCGTGGCCCTGGGGGAGCACCCCGACGACGGGTTCTCCCGTCCCACGGTCGGCGAACCGGACGAATTGCATGATCTCCCCTTTCCTGCCGCGACGGGATCCTCGCGTGAGTGGGGGATCGAAGCAACGGAGGCCTGCGCTGCCCCCCTGGCATCCCCTCACCCCAACCGCCAGAATCGGGGCGCGTTTCCCCCGCCCTCCACCCGATCCGTCGAGATCGTGACCCCAGGAAGGGATCGACCCCGATGAAGTACATGTGGATCCTCCTCGCGTTCCTCTGTCTCACGAGCGATCTCCCGTCCCAGGAGTGGGCGGGGATCCTACAGCGCTCGCTCGAGTCCGAGTACAGCCACACTCGGCACAATGGCTTGAAGCAGGTCGACACCACCACCGCGAAAGGGCTGCGAGCGATCTGGAGCGTCCTCGCCGACACCAACCCCGACAAAGTCGACTGGTACGTCCGCGAAGGAGCGTACGAGGCGATCATGCGAGCCGAGGGCACGGAGGCGATGGAGGAGATCGAGAAGCTCCTCGCCGGCAAGGGCAACCCCCTCGCGAAGGAAGCGGTGATCCAGTCGGTGGTGCACGAGATTCGAAAAGCATTCGTGCTTCACTACGGGGGGAACGACGACCGCAGGATCGAGCAGGCGAAGAAGATCCTCCGCAAGTCGGTGGGGGACGACTACTACGCGATGGTGTTGCCCATCCTCGATCAGGTCGATCCCGAGCGGGAGAAGCTCCATTGGATCCAGACCGGCCTCGATGATGACAGCGCCCGCGTCCGGTTCTCGGCGCTCCGTGCGATGCTCTTCTATCCATCCGATGACAGCGTCGACCTGCTCCTCGGCAAGCTCGAGAAGTCCGAGAAGAAGCAGAAGAACATCTACAACGAGTGGTTGATGAACCGCTTCGCGCTCGAGACCCTCACCGGGGAGAACTTCGGAAACTCTGTCGAGGACTGGAAGAAGTGGCAGGAGACCGCGGGGGAGGATGCCTCGGTGGTCGAGCGCGTGAAGAAGAAGGAGGGCGCGAGCGAAGAAGTTGAGTCCGGCGGCACCACGGTCGCCAGAGGCAAGAACGGTATCGAGGTGCGGCTGATCTTCAAGATCGTCGGAGAGGGCTATCCCCTCCTCGTCCTGCCGTGGCGCGGCTACGACCCGGAGTACTTCCGCCCGTACTTCCACGGCATCGAAGAGGTCTGCAAGGTCTACTACGTCACTATTCCGGACATCGCAGACTTCAAGGGACTCCCGCGGGAGACGACTTCGAACCTGATCCAATATCCTACCCAAGTGCTCGCGGACGCTCTCGTCACCATGATGAAGGAGGCCGGGCTCACGCAGTTCGGGGTTCTCGGCCACGGACAGGGGGGTTCGGCCCTCGCGATGATGGTCGCGGCCGCGGAGCCTGACATGGTGTCGCACTTGCTCCTGATGAATCCGAGGTCGGCGGGGGACAAGTACGGCCAAGCACTCGAAAATGTGAAGCGGGAGGGAAGGCGGCGAAACAGCCGGGAGATCATGAAGGGGGTCGAGTGGACCTACTTCGACGAGGATGGGAAGCCGACCTACGAGCCCGCCGATGCCGATGAGGCGGGCGGCCTCTCCCGCGCGCTCGGGAATCTGCGATTTGCGGATGCGACGTCTCCCGAGATCGGGTGGCTGGAAGCGCTCTACGATATTCCGGGTGGGACACAGGTGATGAACGACGACAGTTGGTCGGTGCACAAGATCTTCGAAAAGAAGAAATGCAACTCCGCCGCGATGGTGATCATGGGAACGCAGAGCCCCTGGACGCCGGAGGGGGACATGAACGGGGTGGCCTCCGCCATCAAGGCCAAGGTCGTGAAGTTCCCGACTTGCGGAGAGTTTCCGTTCATCTTCGAAACGTACAAATTCACGGACGCGGTGCAGAAATTCTTCAAGGGCGCGAAGATCCGCAAGAAGAAGGACTCGGGGTAGCCGGCTATTTGTCCGAGATCTCGAAGTCGAGCATGTACTTCTTCCACATCGTCTCGACGCGCTCCAGGTTCTTCCGCTCCTTGCCGAAGAGTTTCTCGTTCGCCTTCTCCACGTCGCCCGTCTTCTTCAGTGTCGCCATGTATTGCATCACGGATGCCGGCTTCGCCACCTTCATGAAGTAGTAGATCACCGCGAACGACTGGGTGTAGAAGAGGGTCTCGCGCTCCTTGGCGTGGAACTGCTCGTACCGCGCGTCGACCAGCTCGGCGAGGGGAATCGCGGTGCGGGTCCCGACCGCGTCCTTGATCATCCGCAGCGAGCGGTTGTTGATCAACTCGAGCGACAGCTGCTTGTTCCCCTTCGTCCTCTCCATTTGCTCGAAGAAACTCGCCATCCCCTCGTTGAACCAGGTCGGGATGGCGGAGCCGTCCATGAACACATCGAGGTACTGGTGGAACGCCTCGTGGTAGGTGGTGGGGATCAACTGGTAGAAGGGCGTGTTGAGGAGGACCAGATACTTGTCGCTAGGCCGGAAGAATCCGGGGTGGCTCGGATCCCCGCCGACTTGCTCGAAGGTATTCAGGGTGTCGAGGAATCGGACCTTGAGCTTCTCTTTCCCCCGCTTCACCTTGAAGACGAGCACGTACTGCTCGAGCGCATCCTCGAGCTCCTTGCCGATCTTGTCCACCGACTCCCCCGCGATCGTCTTCTCGAACTCGATCGCGTAGTTCTTCGTCTCGGTGGTGTCCCATTCGATCGCGATCCACTTCTTCTCCCCGCCCCCGAGTCCGTGCTGAGCCTCGAGTGTGGCGGAACAGCAGAGGGCGAGCGCGGCGACTCCCAGGGCACCGCGGGCGAAGGCTGAGAACGGAGAATTGTGGAACAGAGCGTTGTCGAGCACGGCGCAACCTCTTTCTCGGCAGAAAGCCTCGTCAGGGCGATTCTAGCCCCTCGGGAACCGCCAGGTCGAGGTGGGATCGGAGAAGATCTCTGGACGCGGCCCACTCCACTCGGGAGCCAGAAAGAATTCATGCATCGCGCGCTCTTCCGGTGGAAGTATGGGGTCTAGAGAGACGGGCAGAACAGCTGGAACCTGAGCGGGAGAAGGGGCGATGGCGAACGACTGCGACCAGTGGCGCGAGGAACTGCGTTGGCTGCGCGCACTCGCGCTCCGTCTGGTCACAGACCCCGAGCATGCGGATGACCTCGCCCAAGAGACCGCGCTGATCTCTCTCCGCAGGTGGCCGAGGCTCGCTCCGGAGGAACGCAGTTGGCGGGCGGGTGTACTCCGACGGCTGATCACGAACCGCTGGCGGGAGCAATCCCGCCGCCGACGGCGCGAATCCGCCGCAGCGGTCGAGCGCCGCATCCCCACTCCCGATGAACTTGCTGAGCAGCTCGAAGTACACCGTCGACTCACCACAGCGATCGAGACCCTCGACGAGCCATATCGGACTACGGTTCTGCTCCGCTACTTCCACAACGTTCCCGCGACCGAGATCGCGCGCGACGTCGGAGAGACCGAAGGCACAGTGCGCTCACGTCTCCGGCGCGCGCTCGAGAAGCTCCGGATCGATCTGGATCGGCAATCGGGGGGGGACCGCCGCAAGTGGGCCGTGCCGTTGATCGCATGGGTGGGAATGTCGGCGGGTGGAGCAGGGCTCGCGGAGGGTGCGCTGGGAGAGAGTTGCGGAGGTGTGCCTTTCTCCACCGATTCTGCGCGATTGTTCGAAGGAGGTCTCATCGTGGGCGCGAAGAAAGCAGTCCAGCCGTGTTGCTACTGCTCGTATCCGGTGGATTGTTGCTGAGGACGGGGACGGAAGAGTTTCTCGAGGGGGGAGGTGCGCAGGGCCGATCGGTGGAGCTCGCAGTCCAGCTCGCGACGGAGTCGAAAATCGCTCACTCGGTTCCGATCGCGGAACACTCTCAGACGCAGGTCGTGCATGGCACGGTGCTCGATCGACACTCGGATGCCCCGCTCGAAGGGGCGGTCGTGCAACTGGTGGGGGCAGGGCTCGAACGTGGAGCCGCCGTGACGCGGACCGATGCGGAGGGACGCTTCGAACTCATCGCTCCGAGATCCGTCGCACCGTGGGCGAGAGTCCTGGTCTCCTCCGAGCGACACGTGCCGATCGATCGCCAGATCACTCGTGCGCCGCACCTCTGGCCCGATCCGCTCCCCGCATTCCTGCTCACCGAGGGAATTCCGGTCCACGGGCGGGTGATCGATGCTCAGGGCGAACCGGTCGCGGGTGCGACCCTCTGCGCCTGGACCGGGACGTACATGGTGAGATCGGGAAGCGCCACTTCGTTTCGAAATGCGGCGACTCAATTCGTCCAGCTCGAGAGAAGCCGCGATGACGGGACCTTTCGAGCCGTTCTCCCGGCGGGAACTGCATGGATCGCGGCTCGCACCGGCGCGCGGGGTGGAGCGGTGGAGATCTCCCTCCCGGCACGATCGCCTGCGGAGATCCACGTCGTGATCAGTGCAGAACATCAGATCGCGGGACGGGTCATCGACGAGAGTAGTCATCCGGTCGCAGAGGCACGCCTTCTCGTCATTCCCGGCCGGGGGGCGAGGCTGCCGGGAATTCCGACGTACCCATGGAGTCGTATCGAACTCGAGACAGATCGGGATGGTCGGTTCCACTTCGCATCTCTTGGCGTACCGATGACCTACAGCATCTCACATCCCGAGCATCTCCCTCACTACGGGGGAGCAGCCGACGAACTCCTGCCCGGAGTCGAGAAGACGATCACGCTCTCTCGTTCGCGAACACTGCGTGGGCGTCTCGTCTCGGCCGGGGGCCCGCTCCCGCCTGAGGTGACTGCCTACTTGTCTATCGGGCAGGTGGTGCGAGGCTCCGTCACCGCGGACTCGTTCGAGTTTTTCCAGGTGAGCCCGGAAGCATCGGAGGGCACCCTGCACGTCCCCGGTTACCGAGACATCGTTCTGAGCTGGATTCCCGGACTCGAAGCGGTCGACCTCGGCGAACTGATCCTCGACCCGGGCCTCGCACTCTCGGTCTCGGTGACGGATCACGACGGTTCGCCGGTCGAGAACGCCGGAGTGCGGAGTGTCGACAGCTCGGTGGCCGCGGAGCGCATGGTCCGCACCGATGACTCGGGGAACTCCACCATCGAGGGGCTTTCTCCAGGTTTCCTCGATCTCGAAGTGTGGGCGGACGGGTTCGTCCTCGCCAAGACAGAGCTCGAGGTTCGAGCGCCGGAGACGAACCACGAGGTCTCGCTCCTTCGAGCCGGGGGGTTGCGCGGCGTGCTCGTCGACAGCATGGGGCAGCCGATCGCGGGAGCGGGGGTCCATGCCAATCCGCAATACGGCGGGGTGCACCTGGGACTTCCGTTCCCGGACCTCCCCCAGTCTGCGACCGAGTCCGACCTGACAGATGAATGGGGTCGGTTCCGGATCCCGCAGGTGCCGATTGGAGTCCCGGTGTCGCTCTGGATTCGTCCTGGCCAGTCGCTGCCCACGAGTCTCGAAATCGACGCGCTCGTCGAGGGTGAAATCCGAGATCTCGGGTCGATTGCGATCGGGGAGTCGTCGAGTTTGGCCGCGATCGTGGTGGACACCGCAGGGCGGTCTATCGTGGGAGCCGCCGTCGAAGTGCGCAGAAGCGCATCGACGACGGGGAACGAAGGGATCGTCCTCCGAACCGACACCGGTGGAGTTGCGCAGATTGTCCAGCTCGCTAGTGGATCGTATTCCGTGATCGCGAGCGCAGCTGGGTTCGGAGCGGTCGAGGAGACTATCGAACTCCAAAGCGGCCATCGCGAGGTTCATTGTGCAATGGCCGCAGGGGCGCAGTGGGATGTCCGAGTTCGGGAGAGGGATGGGAATCCCGTGGTCGGCGCGCACGTCATGGTGAGTTCGACGGTTGGGGCAGGCTCCTCCGACGGCACTACCGATGCTGAGGGGCGAGCAGGGCTCGGGGGGATTTCCGGCGGACCGTTGCACTATTCCGTTGATTCGCATCAGCATGCCCCACTAAGAGGACAGTGCCAGTCCGCTGATCAGCTCCCGGAGGAGTTGGTGCTCGAGGTCGCGGCTACGGTGCTCGTCCGGCTCCTCCCTCCTCCCGGGGGCCCTCCGATTCGACGGGGAAGCGTCCACGTGGACCAAGAAGGAAATGGGTGGGGCTTCGAGTTCGATCGCAGGATGCCCGTGATCAGCGTACCGGGTCGAGCTCCGGGATCCGCGAGGGTCGAGGTCCTTGCCGAGGGATACCCCAGGATGACCGAGACGGTCGAGCTCTTCGCGGGGGAGGTGACCGAAGTGCTCTACCAACCGGAGGGTCCCGCTGAGTCGTTCGCCATCCAAGTCCTCGATGGGCGGGGGAACGCTGTGACGAATGCGCGAGTGCGCGTCACCACCCACGCGGATCTCTCCCTGTCACTGCTCCAGGCCTCGGCACTCGAAGTGCTGCCTCATTGTGGAGACGGTGTCCACAGCTCGGACATCGCGGCTCCTGGGAAACGGTTCGACGTCTTGATCGAGGCTGATGGGTTCGCGCCGACGGCGCAGATGGGGGTTGCACCCTCGAATGCGCCCGTTCCGATCGAACTTCGAACCGAGTCCGGAATCGATCTCACCGTGGTCGACTCCGGGGGCGCTGCAGTTGCAGGTCGCACGGTGCAGATCATGCTCCTCGACATCCGCACTCTGGTCGCGTATGCGACGACTCGGGTCAGATTGGTCACCGACGACGATGGCCGCGTCTTGGTACGAGGCTTGGCCCCCCTGCGCTACAACTACAACATCGAGAATGGCGTCACGGGCCCCTTCGAACTCGCACCCGAAGAGATTCTAGAGATGACTGTCCGACTGCCCGGATCGATCGAGGTGTCAGGGACGATCCTCGAGAACGGCAATCCGGTTCCGGGCGGAAGACTCGGCGTTTCCGCGGGCGGTGCGGGGAGTAATCTCGCGGTCGATTCGAACGGTCGGTTCCGGGGCGATGTCCCCGAGTCCGATCGGGCGGAGTTTAGCTTTTCGGGTCAGGACGGACAGTCGATTCGCTTCGAAGAGGTCCCGACTGTTCGAGGAGAAGAGATCCGGCTCGACTATCCCGCCATCGCAGCCGAGATCCACCTGATCGACGAGCGGGGAGCGCCCGTCGGCCCGGTCGAGCAGTTGCGAGTCGGAACGACGTTGCCCGGAGGGATCCGAGCTTCTACCGACCTCGCGTTCGGAGCGGATGGGATCGCGTCGATCCGGCACCACCCACCGGGCCGATGCACGATGCGCGGTCAGCTGCCGGACGGTCTCGTCCTCATCGACACTTCACTTGAGCTCGCGGACGGAGGCGTCATCACCGCCCGGGTACACTCCTCACGCGTACTTCGTGTTCGCTTTCCCGATGGAATGCGTCGAGACGTTCATCGCGTCGATGCACAGGGTGAGTTTCATCGGCTCCCCTGGGCGCGTGAGCAGTCGGTCGATGGATTGACGGCGTACTGGCTCCCGATTGGTGAAGAGGGACGAACTCTGGTGCTCGACTGCCGAGGCTGCGCTCCGGTCGTTTGGACTGGTGGAGTTCAGCTCCCCGAAGATCCTATCGAAGTTCCCGACCTCCCCGGCGGCAGGATTCAGGTTCCGTGGGACGACGCCCGAGGAGATGGCACTTTTCTGCTCCGGTTGGATCGTCTCGACCTTCCCGCACTTCCCGCCCCGCTCTCCCGGCGTATCTGGCGGGGCGGAGATCTCGATCACCCGCTTCCTGTCGGTCGATACCGCGTGACGGTCGAGCGGGCCCCTGGTGAGGAGCTCGCCTCGTCGGAAGTGGAGGTCCGCGCAGGAGAGACCACCGCCGTCGAGTGGTGATCGGAGCACACCTTCCCCCGATCTTCCGCATCGCTTTCCGTCGCGGCGGAATGATGATGATGATGGTGATGATGACGGGACCCTCCCGAGGCGGGGGGTGAGGAGAGGGGCGCGATGCAGCACGACGGCGA
>JAQBGV010000164.1:0-17326 GCA_032128395.1 Planctomycetota bacterium
GTCCCCTACTCCAGACCGAGTCTCCGGAACTCGCGGTGGAGTGCCCGAAGGATTCCTTCCACCGACTTGTCCTCGATCCGACGCCCGTTGAGATACAGCACCGGGGTGCGGTGGATCCCGAGTCGATCGGCCTCTTCGAGATCCTCGGTGAGCCGCGCCGCGCTCTCGACCGTGTTCCGGTCCGCGTGAAATCGATCGAGTTCGAGACCCAATTCACCGGCGATCTCCCCCAACACCTCCTCCGAGAGGGTCTCCTGCCGCGCATAGAGCAGCTCGACATATTCGAAGAACCGCCCCTGCCGTCGCGCGGCCTCAGCCGCCAGCGCCGCAGATCGAGCGAGTGGGTGCACCGCGAGGAGGGGCTTGTTCCGGAGCACGAGGCGCACTCGATCCCGGTACAGTTCCGGGAGGCCCTCGACGATCCCGTGCACCTCGCGACAGCGGGCACACTGGAAGTCGGTGAACTTCACTAGGGTGACCGGAGCATCCGCACGACCGAGGCTCGGTCGATCGCGGGTGTCGACGAAATGGATGGGGGGAGCGGGCTCCTCGAGGTGAATCCGTACTACCGCGGTGTCACGGAGCTCCTCCGCCAAGGCAAGCTCGAGGTCGCGCCGGCGCAAGTCCGTCAGGTACACCCTCACCTGCTCACCGACCTCTTCGGGAGGCGCGACGATGCGGGACTCGTTGGCTCGGGTGAACGCCTCGACCTCGACATCGGTGATCGGGACGAGACGGGCGTCCACCCGCTCCGCAAGGAGCGTGCGGGTGTCCGTCCCGGCCTCGCTCGCTGCCCTCTCGAGCAATCGTGAATTGATCCACAGATCGAGTCGGGCCCGCCGCTCGAGGTACGCGCGCATCGCGAAGTCGTACTCCTGGTCCTCCCATTCCCCTGCGATCCGGGCGAAAGCAATCGCGTCCCCTTCGACGATCGCGATCGGGTCACCGAATTCGAGACCCGGATCGGAGACGAGAACATCGATCCGCCACTCGATCCGGACCCGCTGGGAGAGACCCTCGACGAATTGTGACCCGATCTCGACCGCCTTCTCACGGCGCAAGTCGGCGATGATCGTCGGCCGGGCGGATTCGAGATCGGGACCGTAACGATCGGGGAGACTCCGCGCCCGTTGGATCACCTCGATCTCGCCCGGTTCCTCGACGTGAGCGTGCACTTCGATGGTGAGCAGCTCCTCGACGGAGACTCCGCGAGCAGCCGCCTCGCGCTCGAGGAGATGGTCCTGGATCGCTCGCGCCACGAGACCGTGGCGCAGCTGGGTGCGCTCCTTCTCGAGCTTCGCGAGCGCAGGCCCGACCATCGCCTCGATCTGTTCCGTGGGGATCTGCTCGGTGCCGACCTCCGCGATCACTCCGGGAGGGCGTGCATCGAGGCAGTCCTCCCCCGCTTTTCCCACCGTTGAGGGAGTGGACCCCTTGTCGGTCTGGGCGATGACGCGTGGCGAGCAGATCGCGATCGAGAGTGCGATCGAGAGCGCGATCGGTGGAACGATCCGCAGTATTTTCCGAACGGGGAGTGTCACCGCGAGTCTCCTCTTCATCGGGGCTGCCGAGGAGTGATCCACTGACTCGCGGGGCGAAACGTCCGCTCGGCCAGGTCGATCTGCATCACGTAGGCCCCGAGTGCTCCAGTGCGCTGGTTCAGTCCGAAGGTCAGCGGCGGAACGAGACCGGTCCCGAACCGCTCGATCGTTTCGAGGGACTCGATCAATCTTTCGCGTCCCAGCCGTCGTCCACTCCGCCTCGCACCTTCGATGAAGAGCCGCAGGGCTGCGAGTGCGGGCCCTTGCTGGGCGGGTCGATCGAATTGCAGGCCGCGGTCGCGTGCGAGTTCGAGGGCCCAGGTGAGCTCCTCCGGTCCGGGCTGTGAACTCGGATAGGTGATGAACGTCCGACCCGCGACCGCGGTCGGCAGTAGGAACGCATCGCGACCGAGCGTCTGACCGGTCGTCAGGAGTGGCCAGTCGATTCCCTCGGATTCCATCGCTTCGGCGATGGCGACGATGTCTCCTCGCGCTCCGAACACCATCAGTCCGCGCGTTCCCGCTTCGCGGAGCGCGACGACCGCCGCGACCGCGTCGAGACCACCGGGTGCGTAGACCCGGTCGACCGTAGCCGAGCCCCCGAACACCTCGATCTGCCGGAGTGCCCCGGCACGGGCCTCTTGGTGGACCTCGTCGTCGAGGGTGACGATCGACCACCCCACTCGCGGCAGTTCCGGCGTGGTGGCGACGAACTCGACGAGGACCCGCGCCTGGTCGAAGCTGCTCGAGAGGAGATGGAACACGTAGCGATTCGGCGGGACATCCGGCCGGGACGGGATCGTGAGAGGACCGATCAGCGGCACACGTCGCTCCGCGAGCAACGCACCCAGTCGAGGAGCGGCGAGGGGGGTCGCACACGCGATGAGCGCGAAGACCCGCTCTTCCGAGATGAGATGCTGGGCGGCGGTGACCGCTCCGGAATCCCCCGCGCCCGCATCGGTGTACACGATCTCGATTCGTCGACCGTAGACTCCACCCCGCTCGTTCTGCTCCGCGGCCAGCACTTCGAGCGCCTGACGAACCGAATTCCCGATCGCCTGACGCTCGCCCGAGAACGGAAGGAAGCACCCGAGCCGTATCACCTCCCGGGATAGCCCTGGGTCGAGGTCCGCCTCGGTTCCGAGTACCTCGAGGTAGGCGATGAGATCGTCGACTTGCTCCGGGGCGAGACGGTAGCGCGGCATCCCGGGGTGGAGCGCCGCGCCCGAAGGGTCGATGCCGGCGGTGATCGCGCGTTCGAGCGAGTCCCGGTCGTGGCCAGGTCTCTCCCGGTCGGTGAGGGGTGACCTCGCCGGGCCCGTCAGGTCCCGCCACCGTACTGGCGGCGGCTCGATCCCCCCCTCTCGGCTCCCAAGCCCATCCGCCCCGTGGCAGTGGGCGCACGGGAAGAATGCAGCGTCCAACTCCAGATCGCTGCTGGAAAGGGCGAGGCGGATCGGGCCACGCGCTGGATCGACCCCATGGTGGTAGATCGAGCGACCGTGCGCCGCCGTGGGGGAGAGCTCCTGCGCGCTCGACGGCGAAACGTCCTTCTCCCCGTCAGCCAGGGCAGGCCTTCCGCCGACACTCGCGAGCAGTGCGACGAGCGAGATGATCAGACCGGCGACAAGGCGGGGAGCGGAGATCACTCTCCCTCCTTCGGCGTCGACGGCCCCTTTTGGGTCGGAAGCGGCGGAGCAGGACGCTCCCACGGTTTGCCCTCGTTCTTCAGGAGAACCGAGATCGTGAACATCGGCAGATCGCGGAAGGTGCTCCCTCGACTCGGAACGCGCACCAGGACTTGATATCGATCGCGATCGGGAAAACTCTGCTCGAATTCGTAGACTCCCGGCTCGACCTCCCGGGTCGTGTGGCGATCTTGACGGATCCCTGTCCCCTGGATCACCATCGCTTGGACATCGTCGAGTCCACTCACCGCCTCGCCGGAGGCGCTGTCGACGATGCGCACCCGAATCGAATGGGCCTCACCCGGGTGAATGCGCAGGTCAGCAAAGAGCGACTCCACCGTCACGGGAGCGGCGACCGGAAGTGCATCCGTCCTCGGAGCGGGGAGGATCTCGAGCTCGAAGCCGTGGAGGAGTCGAGGCTGGTCGAGGATGAACGGGACGTCGGAGCGACCCGATTCGACCGGTCGAATGTAGGTCGAATAGACCCCCGGGGAGACCTCCCTCAGGCTGCGGTCGAGGATCTGGACTCCGCGCGGGATTCGCGAGTAGGTCTGGAAGTTCCCCATCGAAGCCATCATCCCCTCGACGTAGTAGTAGACGAGACGATCGGCGGGACTTGCGATCATCACCGCGTTCCCCTCCGGGGTCGGCGCGATCATCCGAGCGGTGGCGGTGCTCCGGGGCGCCTCGCTCGGGGCGAGGCGGGAGACGGAGAGGTCGGTGACGATGAGTTCTCCCCGCGCGAGTCGGGAGAGTTCGATGAGGGCGACGCTAGGGGACCCCAGGTTTCGCACGTAGGCGAAGCGCTCGGTGAACACCACCTGGTCCGGGGACCGGACCGCGAGGACCACACCGATCTGCTCGTGCGTCGAGAGGTCGATCACGGTCACCGCCCCCGGCTCCTGGCTGATCGCGAAGAGGAATCGCCCAGTGGGGTCGATGGCGAGGTCGAAGACAGGCCGATCGATCGAGATCCTCGCCCTCTCCTCACCCGTCGCGGGATCGATGGCGACGAGATGTCCGTCGCGAGCGTGCCCGACGTAGAAGAGCCGGCTCGCGGGGCTGTAGGCGACCGCGTACGGCGCCTCGCCGGAGTCGAGTCGAGAGATCACCGAACGGGTCGCGAGGTCGATCACCGTCACTCGACCGCTGCCGCTACTCGTGGCGACGAGCGTGGTTCCCTCGTCATCGATGGCGAGGCGGTGCAGTCCTGCTCCGATCGGGATCCGGTCGATGAGCTTGCGGGGCCCTGTCTCGATCGCTGCGACCGTGTTCGAGGAGTCGAGGCCGACCCAGAGGGTCTCTCCCGATGGTTCGAGCGCGAGAGCCCGCGGCTCGTTCCCTTCCCCGAGATCGACGAAGCCGAGCGAACGGAACGTCGCGAGGTCGATCACTTCGAGACGTGCGGTCCGGGGTACGGAGACATAGAGCCGCTCCCCCTTCGCGTCGATCCGCCACTCATCCCCGGGGCCGGAGAGCCCGATCAGTTGGAAGAGACGCGTACGAGAGAACTCGATCAGGGGATCGATCACCGAGATCGACGCATCGTGGTTGAGCACGAGCATGTAGTAGCGGTTCAGGTCGATATCTGCGCGGACGCTGAGCAGACCACCGAGGAAGGTGGCGATCAGATCCTTGAGCTCCCGTTCGCTCGGCGGCAGAGGTCCTTCTCGGCGGTGGATCCATGCGAGGGGGTGAAGCCCCGTGATCGGCTCACCGGTGTGGGCGTCGCGCAGCGAGAACGAGACCTCAGCCTCCTCCCCTGCGACCAGCGTGTCACCTCCGGAGAGAGGGCGGACCCTCAGTGTCACTTCGATCCCCTGAGACTCGACGATCTGGATGAGGGCCGGGAGGGCGATGGACGCTCCGGTCCCCTCGGGCGGGGGTTCGAGACCCAGGCCGAGGAGAATCGTCCAAAAGAGAGCGATGAAGGGCACCGGCACACCTCCCGGAGCCGGGATGGCTCCGAACGAGTCATTACGAACCGAGAAGCTCTCGGTCGCAATACATGTTTACAACCATGCGGGGATGGCGGGGGCGTTGCACGGACACATTTCCCTGCAAGGCCTTTGAGGACCCTATTTTACCAGAGATGATGGTGTCTGGCTGGGGAGGGGTGTGAACTCACGATGGGAAGGGGGTTTGTCGAGGGCGGAGGGCATTCAATTGGCGGGAGAGAAGGGGATTCGGAGTCCGATCCAGACTCCCCGACCGACCCAGTCTCTGCTCCTGGAATTCACGGGCAACTCGCCACTCCCCCACATCCCAACCCTCCGGGAGTCGGGTCTCCGCCACACCCCGGGAACGGCGGCGGCGGCAGCGGGCTCTGCCCGAAGATTCCTCCGAGCGACGCGATCACGTCGGCGATATTGACGGTGTCGTTGTCGTTGGCATCGAGCGCGAGGATGCAAGGCACGCTCTGCGAATTGAAGAGCCAGCCGAGGCAGAGGATCGGATCGGAAATGTTGAGAGAACCATCGGTGTTCGCGTCCCCCGGATGAAGAGGAGAGGAGACTGACAACTGGCTCCGCAGGTGGACGGGGTCAGAGGACTTCCGCACCCGTTGGTGCCGGAGACTTCGATGACTCCACTCGCCGGTCCTCCGAGCGACACTGTGGTCGCGGTCGCGGTCCCGGGGAGGGTGTTGACGAGGATTCCGTCGAGCCGCACCTCGATGATGGCGGCCGAGGCATTCGCGCCCCAACCCACCGTCACCGTACACGTCGGGTCATCGACCGCGCAAGTCAACGCTCCGATCGGATCCGCGGGCACCGTCGGGCAAGTCGCGCCGCAGCAGGAATCGGCACCGTCGATGCCGTCGATGATGGGACGCACGCAGAGGTTGAATGTCCCGTTGCCGGGGAGCGCGATCGACGCGATCGTAGCGCTCCCCGGGAGCGTGGCGACGAGCGAACCGTCGAGCCGGACCTCGATGGCGTCGTAGAGCTCGGCGTTCGACCAGGCCGCCTCGGCGAGGCAGCTGCACGGATCGACGAGCGCGCACGCGATCCCCACCACCGCGGCGGGCGGAACGGAGGCGGAACAGTCGGTGGAGGTCGCACTCGTCCCCCCGAGGCTCGGAGTGAGCGAGTAGACGCGACTCCCGCCGGGGGGCGCAAGATCGACGAATGACGTGGCCGTCCCGGAGAGACTGGCGATGACCGCCCCGTCCCGACGCAGCTCGATCGCGTCGTAGATCGTTCCGCCGAGCGTCCAGGTCAACCCGACGTCCGCTCCGAGAACGGTGCAGGAGAGGGTTGCGATCGGCGGCAGCGCAACTGTGGTCGCGCACGTCGACTCCGGTGCATCCAATCCCGCGAGACTGCCGGTCACGCCGTAGGAGACCGGTCCGATCGGTGGGCCCCCATCGACATGGGAGGTCGCCGTTCCGGGGAGGCTCGCGATCAAGACCCCGCCGCGCCGCACCTCGATCGAAGCGTACGTCACGGGATCGGTCCAGCTCAGGCTCGCTGACCCCACCCCACCGACGCACGAGAGAGCGCCGACGGCGGGTGGGAGAGAAGTGGCGGAACAGGAATTCGAAGGGGAGAGCACGCCAGCGACGCTCCCGCGCACCTCGTAGCTGTGACCGCCGACGGGGACGGAGGGATCGGGGAAGTTCGTCGACGTTCCTGGGAGCGACGCGACGAGCACACTGTCCCGGCGCACCTCCACCGTGTCGTAGCTGTCACCGTTCGTCCAGCTCACGGTCGCCGATTGAACTCCGCCGACACACGAGATCCCGGTCACGCCACCGGGCGCTAGCGCTGTCGAACAGCCGGTCGCGACCGCCGGGATGCCGTCGGTCCGAGGGATCACCTCGTAGTCGTGCGGTCCGACGCTCGCGGTCGAATCGAGATGCGAGGCCAAGTTCCCGGCGATCGTGGTGAGCAGAGCACCATCGCGGCGCACGTCGATCACTCCGTAGAGTTCCGCGTTGGTCCAGGTGAGTTGGATCAACCCGCCGATCGGGGCACAGGCGAGGGCGGTCACCGGATCGGGCGGAACCGAGACCGCACAGCTCGCCGCGGTCGCGAACAGTCCACTGGCGCTCGGGATCACGTCGTAGCCTCGGTCTCCACCGGGCGGGGCAGGATCGGTGAACGAGGTCGCACCGCCGGCGATCGTCGCGAGCAAGGCGCCGTCCCGACGGAGATCGATCGCGTCGTAGCTCCCACCGAGCAGCCACGAGAGTTGAGCCTGGCCGCCGCTCTCCCCGCAGATGAGCCCAGTGACCGGGAGCGGCAGGACATCGGCGAGACAAGCAGCGTCGTTCGAGGGGAGGCCGCCGACGATCCCACGCACCGTGTAGAAGTGCGGGCCCACGGGCACGGCGGAGTTCACGAACGAAACCGCTGCGCCGGGGAGGGTTGCGATCACCCCACCATCGCGCTCGACCTCGACTGCATCGAGTCCACCGGGATTGGTCCAGACGAGCGTCACGTCGCTCCCCGCCTCGATGCAGACGAGAGATCCGACCGGCGGAACGAAACTGCCCCCGAAGCAACCGAGGTACGCGCCGATGAGGTCCGCCCGCGTCGAAGCTCCATCGAAGAATCCACCGAGTTCGAAGGACGCGCCGATCGTCCGGTGGGTACCCGCGTCATTGAAGATCGCCACGTCGAACGGGGCAGAGGTGTTGCTCTGGATCACCTCTGCACCCGCGAGCGGAGCGATGCGATCGATGAAGTTGTTCTCCCCGGTGTAGACCAGATTGATCCCCGTCAGATCGCACCCCGCACTGCCGGTGCCGACCACTGTGGTCAGGTTGCCCCCCGCCGCACCGTCGGAGAGTCCGTTGATCTGGAACAGCGGATGGACCGGAGTCGCTGGATCGAAGAACCAGGTGTCCCCTCCCTCGAGATACAGGAATTCCCCACCGACCCCGTCGGTGAGGAAGTCGAGGAGACGGATGGCATCGGCGTCTGCGAGAACGAAGTTGAAGGGGAAGACCCCGAGGCACACCCAGATCCGCTGAAACGCGTTCAGGTCGGGAATCAGAGACAGCGTGTCGGTCAGGATGCCGCTCCTGCCGTTCGCGACGAGCGCTTGGCCCAGCGCGAGACCGCCGTTGACGAACCCGGCCGCGGGGTTCCAGACCAGTTCGGTGGAGTTTCCGAGGACGAGGGGGTCGCACGGTGCCGAGATCGTCGGCAGTCCCCCGACCACCCCCCGCACCGTGAAACTCGCGAGACCCACCGCGACCCCGGGCTCCGTATGGCTCGTCGCCGTCCCCGGGAGGGTAGCGATGACCGTGGCATCGAGGAAGATCTCGACCTGGTCGTACGTGTCGCCGTTCGTCCACGAGAGCAAGATCGAATTCGGGGCGGGCTCCGTGCAGGTGAGGCCGGTCGGTCCGACCGGACCCCCGAGGAGCGCGATCATGTTCCCGATGTCGAGCCGACCGAATCCCATGTGCGGATCCCAACCGGGGACGTCCTGACTCGGAAGACCGACGAGGTCGGCGGCGCTCCCTTCGAGAAAACTCCGCACTTGGGTCGCGGTCAGACTCGGATCCGCTGACAAGAGGAGCGCAGCAGCTCCCGCGGCGAGCGGGGTTGCAGACGAGGTCCCGTTGAAGTTCGAGATGTAGTCTCCGCTGACATAGCCGCCGGCGCCGGTGATGTCGGTGGTCATCATCAACACCCCGGGAGCAACGATCGATTGTGCCGTCCCGAAGTTGCTCCCCCACCAGGTCTCGCCGTCGCACGAGGTCGGGGTCTTCCGCTCGTCGCAGGGGCTCGACGCCCCGACTGCGATCGTCTGGGGGTATTGGGCGGGGTAATCGACATTGCTGTTCGCATTGCCGGAGGCGAACAGCGGGACACAACCGAGCCCACCGCGGCCCATCGTCAGTGCGTACTGGATCGTATTCTGCTCCGCGGTGGTCGGCGCCCCGCCACCCCAGGAATTCGAGAGGACGTCGGCGCCATTGTCGGTCGCCCAGGTGATCGCATCGATGATCCAGGCGTTCTCGGTGAATCCACCCGAAAAGATGCGCACGGACTGGATCGACACGTTCCAGCAGGTCCCCGCGACCCCGATCCCGTTGTTCCCGATCGCCGCGGCGATGCCGGCGCACGCGGTTCCGTGCCCCTCGGTACTCGCAGGATTCCCTGGAATCCCCGAAGGAGACGCCTGGTTCGTCGATTCGTGACCGGCGACGAGCTGCGCGGCGAGGTCCGGATGCGCGGAGTCCACTCCCTCATCGATGATCGCGATGGTGATCGTCGGGCTCCCGGTCTCGACATCCCAGGCGACGGTCGAGTGGGCATCGGAACCGGCGACGCCGACCTGGCCGGTGTTCCGGTGGTACCACTGGCTCCCGAAGAGGAGATCGCTCGGGACCGCGCGAAGCGCATGCTGCTGGATGAAGTTCGGATCCGCGGCGGCGACTCCCGGGAGCGCGGCGACCTCGCGGGCGCGTTCGAAGAGATCGGCGACCCTGCCATGCACGCGGAAGTGATGGAGGGGGCGGCGACCGGGGAACTCGCGGAGCCACTCGAGATCCGGCGTGGCGATGAGGGCACGAAGCGTCTCGATGGAGGTCTCCTCGTCGAGCGTGATGAGCAGCTCGTCCTTCGGGACCTGGATCGTGCGATCGTGGAGCAGGACGGGCGCGGCAAACCTCACCGCCGCCTCACCGTCGAGACGTTCGAGCGCGGCCTCGAGGTCTCGCTCCAGCGGTGCGCCCAAGGTGGGGACCCACCAAAGTCCGGGGTAGAGAGTGCGCTCGGCCCGGCTCAGGTCGATGAGCGGATCTCCTTCGAAGCGGTCGAGGAAGGATTCCGGCAGGACTTCTAGTGGGGCGTCCTCGAGCAGAATCGCCACGCGCCCGGTCTCCCATCGAAAGGGGACAGTGCGTCCTTCGAACTGAAGGATGAAGCGGTGCTTCTGGAGCTCGGTAGTGGCGTCTTCCCCGCGCGCGAGCAGGGGAATTCCGAGGATGAGTACACAGAGTGTCAGGAATGAGAACTGACGCAACGGAGTCGATGCCATCGCTCGGACCATCCTCATAGTTGATTTCGGGCCCTGTCATCCGAGACCCAACAGTTTCGAAACCGATGGGAGCGAGAGACCCGACGCCTCGGGCACCGTCAATACCCCGACGAACGACCGACCACATGCTCGTTCCGGCTGGTGTTTCCCCTGACTTGTGTGCACGTGCCGATAGCGCCGGCCGCGGATCCCCATCACCCTCGCCTGCGATCCTATCACCGAAGATGCAGAGAGTCGGCACCCGACTACCATCAGTCAGGCGAGACAGGTCACCTGTGTGTGGCTCTTCGGTGGCTCCTCACCCACCTTCAGTGGCCATCGTCGGCCGAGCGGACAGAGTGCGTACGCACCGAATTCGGGTTCGAAGACCCCCGGGAAGAGCAAATTTGGAACCTGCCGGAGCGATCGCGAAGGGGCCTTTGTTCGCCGGGACTTACGAATCGAGGTGGCCCCGCCGACCGTTGCACTTCATGCTCGAGATGGCCACCTTTGGCCACTCGCTTGCTCCATCCGGCTGAGTTCCACCCCTCGGCTGCTGGATGCTCGCGGAGGAGGTCGACAGGGGGAGCGAGTGGACACTGTTCTTGCTCCGTGCCTGGAAAGGATGCCCCGCGATGTCCCTCCCACTCCATCCACGAATTTCGATCCGCCTCTGTCGAACCCTCAGTTCCCTTCGTCGACGTACGGGTCTCGCCCACGTCGTCCTCACATCCGTCCTCGCGGTCGGCCTCCTTCCAGGCTGTGGAGGGGGCGGAGGCGGCGGAGGGACTCCACCTCCCGCCGGACCACCGGCGAGCACCAGCACGAGCCTTGTCTATTCCAAGTGGCGAGACCACTCGGTGTTCCCCGCCGGGGACCTCACTCCGATCCTGTCCGGCGATGCGACCGGGTTCGACGCGGTCGAGGTCGATGGCCCCGCTGTGGTCGTGGACAAGTCTCGCCCGAACGGCGACCAGTTCATGCTCTGGTACGAGGCGACCGATGGCTCCGGCGAACTCGGAATCGGACTCCTGACGTCGAACGACGAGAGTTTCAACAGCGTGTGCGGTCTCTGTCTCCCGCGTCAACCGGTGCTCCTCCCGAGCGATGCCGCCGCGGTGGCGAACGGATTCAACCAGGGCGCGACCGATCCGACGGTGGTCCTCGACCGCCGGCCGGCAGAGCAATCGCCGCCCCTTGCGACCAGTCGTCGTTACAAGATGTGGTTCGAGGGGAGAAGTGGCGCCGGTGGAGCGATCAGCTCGATCGTGTACTGCGATTCGCCGGATGGAGTGAACTGGTTCAACTTCGAGATCTGCACCGGGCTGACGCCCGGGGTCAACGTCTCATTCGGCGGCCGCGTCGCCGATCCGACGGTGGTGCTCGACAAAGATGTCGGCGGGGATCTGTACCGGATGTGGTTCGAGGCAGTCGATTCCGGCGATGGCCACGGATCACTCGGCTACGCCGACTCTACCGACGGCAAGGCATGGACGGTTCGAGATGCAGGGGCCGGCGTCGGTCCCGGTGCCACCCACGTGATGGCCCCCGGGTTCGGTGGAGTCTTCTCCGACTTCTCGATCCGCTCCCCCACCGTGGTGCTCGTCGAGAATGCGAGTGACGTGAACATCGCATTCCACCTCTGGTACACCGGAGGAGACGTCTCGACGGCTCTCGGCACCGAGGACAGCATCGGTTACGCCACCAGCGCCAACGGTCTCACCTGGATTCCCGAGGCCTCCCTCACACCCGACCTGCTGCCAGTTCTTCGTCCGACCGGCGACTCCAATCTCGATCCCACGACACTCAGTTTCGAGTGGGACTCGGGTGACATCCGGCAACCCTCGGCCTGGATCGACACCGACCTCGCGCCGACTGCGGATGGGGCATTCCTGCTCTGGTATGCGGGTGACATCGAGAACGGAGGCCCGGCCGCCGTGAACCGCATCGGATTCGCCAGTGGCAGGAATCCGTGACGGTCGCGGTGCTACGAGGATAGTTCACCATCGCGGGGACGAACAAACGGTCGCTGACCCCGAATCCGCGATGTACCCCCTCGATCGTTGGACCGATCCCGGTTGTCGCGGCGGATCATGAGTGGTATCCCCATACGGAAGAATAGCTTCGGGATAGGGGGGGCCGAGATCGGGAGGCCCCGGATCGGTGGAGGCGATGGTCCGATGGGTATTGCTCGCGGTCCTCTTCGCTGCTGCACT
Source organism: Planctomycetota bacterium (assembly GCA_032128395.1). Classification (GTDB taxonomy): domain Bacteria; phylum Planctomycetota; class UBA8108; order UBA1146; family UBA1146; genus JAQBGV01. The sequence goes on from JAQBGV010000164.1 coordinate 12,424, forward strand.
CGGGTGCGGCGACGACCCCGACCCGCCGGTGAACGGCGGCGGGTCCATCGCCTCACCCGAGACCTTCGATCGCCCTCCGCCCCCCCCCGACCTCGGCCCTCCGATTCAACTTCCGCCGCTCGGTCGCCCCTCCGACGATCCCCCTCGGTTCCTCGGACTCTCCCAGTTCATCGCGGGGGATGGCGAGATCTGGCTCTCCTGGCAGCACGCGGAAGACGCCATCACACCTCGGGAACGGATCCAGTACCGGGTGTACATCTCTCCGCACCGTCAGGACGAGTCGAAGTTCGATCGTCCCCCTCGTCATGTGACGAATCCAGGAATCACCAGCGTCGTGATCCCGGACCTGGAGAACGGTCAGGAGATCTTCGTCGTCGTCCGCGCCGTCGATGAGACCGCCGAGGGTCTCCCAGGGAACGAGGATGACAACGAGCTCGAGTGGAGCGCGATCCCGAACCCGGTCCTCTACGTCCAGGCGGAATCCGCTTCCCCGGGGGACGGTCGGACGAAGGACGCGCCACTCCCCACCCTCGATGCCGCGATCGATGCCGCGATCCCCCTCGGCGGAGCCAACATCCACGTCGCGGCCGGTGAGTACGAAGAGTCGACCCTCCTCTTCCGCGGCATGATGGTCTACGGCGGATTCGAGCGCGGGTTCACATCCCCGTTCTCCGACCCGGTCAACAACCGAACGGTCATCCGGGCCGGCGTCGAGGAAAACCTCTTCGTGATCCCCCCCGGGAGCCTTCTCTGCGGGATCGATGGGGTCGAGATGGACGGCAGGGGGCGTACCCTGCGCGGGGTGGCCGCCGACGAGTGCGCGTTTCGAATCAGCAACTGCGAGATCCACGGATTCAAGGACAAGGGGATCAAGCTGAAGAGCGGCAGTGATCCGACCGCGGTCATCGTCGGTGAGGTGGCGCGCTGCTGGATCCATCACAACGGGAATCAGGGGATCCAGATGAACGGGATCCTCGACGTCCAAGTCGTCGGCTGCGCGATCAACGACAACGGGCGTCAGGGGATCGAAGTCGAGTCGCTGACCGCCTCCCCGGAGGAGAAGTCTCGCATCGTCATCGAGGGATGTACCATCGCGGCGAACCACGACGTCGGGATCGCCGGCAAGATCGTCGCCCTCCCCGACAAGGGGAGCAGCGGCTCGCGGATCCGGCTCAAAGTTCGGTCGTGCGAGATCCGCGACAATCGCGACACCGGGATCGGTGTCGACGTCGTCTACCCCGACGGTCTGATCATCGATCTTCGGATTCGGATCGAGCAGTGCAGAGTGATCGGGAACGGGAAGTCCGGTATCCGTCTCGACGGCGATGCGCGTGGACACCTGCAGCTGACCCGGAACCTCGTCCTCGGGAACCGCGGACCTGCGGGGATCCACCTCACCGGTGATGGTGCCGTCTCCTACTACCAAGTGCAGAGCTCGGCGGTCCTCGCGAACGACGGGGCAGGGATCTTGATGGACGCGCGGGGGCACCTCGGAGTCGACCACTGCCACTTCGCCGGGAACGGTGGCGCGGCGATCGACCGCCGAGGTCTGGCTTGGGTCCGACTCGAGGACTCGCTCTTCCATGACAACGGCATCCCCTCAGCCGCGGACCGTATCGATGACTGCATCGCGTCCCCGAACGAGCTCGCAGGCCCGAGCGCACCCGAGGGGATCGCGGGCTCGCCTTGGCTCGACACACTCCCCCGGCAGATCATCCGGCTGTCGAACTCGACAATGCTGCCCGCGGACCTCGCAGCGGGAACGGTCGTCGAGTGGCTCGATGACGGGATCGCGCGGCGCGTCATCGTCGAGGGGGAGCGGAGAACCCTCGACCCCCCGATCCCGCCCTTTGAGAGCCCCGGGGTGCCCTTCCTCTTCGTGTGGGAGCGCCGGGGCGGTGAGTCGGTGGGCGAAGTGAGCGTGGTCGAGGACTGGCGTCCCCCCCCGGGCTCGGACTCGCCCCTCCTCGATGCGGGGAACGTGCTCGAGATCGAGGCCGACGGCTCACGTGCCGACGTAGGACCCGCCGGCGCATTCTTCGGTGGGCACCCCGGCCTCGACCGCGGAGGCCCACCCCCTCCACGGGGTCTCGAATTGAGCTGGATCGATCCCCCTCCCGGAAGCTGGATCGGGACCCCGGTCTGGGAAGTGTGGTTCACGGGCGGGGATGAGATCCCGCCCGGGCTGCGCGTCGTGCTGGAGGTCGACGGGGTGCCCCTCGTTCCTGGTCTCGAGCCGGAGCTTCGCTCGCTGACGATTCGGGCGAATTTCAAGATCCCGCTCGGTGCAAAGATCAGCGTGAAGTTTCCGCCGTGGCCGAACAAGCGGGGCGAGCGCCCGCAGCCCCAGGACAACGCCTTCGAGTACCGAATGGCGCACGAGATCGATCCCGCGGGGATCACCGCGCTCCCGGTGGAAGGGAGGCTCTCCTTTCCCGGCCGGGCGACGATCCAAATCCCTCTCCAGGTCAGGTCAGAGGGGAAGATGAGAATCCGGCTCATCCCCCTCGATCCTCCGTGGTCACCGGGGTGGCGGCTCCGGATCGTCGATCGGGCGAGTGGCGTTCTCTTGCGGATTCCCGGAACAGACCAGAAGCTCGAGACGGCCGCCGGGGAGCACCACGAGGGTGCCCTCCTCCTCGAAGTGCCTCCGCTCACTTCCGGACTGGAACCGGTGCTCGAGATCGTTCCCCCCCCGGGGGAGCTCTACATCGAGGACGCCGCAGCACGCTTGCTCATCGAGGGGTGAGGTATGCGCGTCCGTACAAAGATTCGGCTCCTCTTCCTCTCGGTGATCGGCATCGCGCTCCTGACCGGGGGCGTGTCGCTCTGGTCGATCTCCCAACTCGGGACCGCGCTCGGAGCCTCGAACGCGAGCCTGGGGACGCAGCTGCGCACCGAGCGCCTGCGCGTACTCATCCGCGATGGGGCGACCGAGGATCGCATCCGAGCGGCGATCACCCCGGAGCACGAGAGGCTGGAGAGGCAGAAAGAGGCGTACGAACAGTACGATGACTTCCGCGCCAGGGCCGAGCAGAAGCTGGTCGAACTCGCCTCTGAGGTCGCACGGGACCCGGAGATGTCGGCCGTGGTCCAGCTGATTCGGTCTTCGCTCCGAAAGCTCCATCAGTTCGTGACGTACGGCCGAGAGGAGATGCAGGTGTTCGGCGGAGCCGAGCGCACGATCCGCCATCTGAACGAGACGTTCCTCCCCGATTTGAATCGATACGTCGATCAACTGATCGCGAGCCAGCAGAACCGGGTCGGCACCGCGACCGAGCGCGCGACTGGGAGCAGGCAACGCGTGGTGGCGTTGATCTGGGTCACCTCCGGGATCCTGGTAGTCGTCGCGACCCTCGGGCTCGCCCTCTTCCGTCGCTGGCTCCTCCATCCGGTGCTCACCCTGACCGAGGCGACCCGTCGGATCTCCGGGGCGCACTACTCCGAGACCATTCCCATCCACGGGAAGAACGAGTTCGCACGTCTCGCTCGTGAGATCGAATCGATGTCTCGGAGCATCGCGGAGTTCCAGCTGAAACTGGTCGAGAAGGAACGAATGGCCGCCGTGGGCGAGATGACCGCCTCGGTGGCCCACAATGTGCGAAATCCGCTCGCGAGCATCCGCGCGATCGCCCAGAGCCATCTCCGGGACAAGGACCTTCCGGTGCCACTCAGAGAGGCGATGGCGACGGTGATGGAGACCGTCGATCGGGCAGACCGGTGGCTGAAGGACCTGCTCACCGCTCTCCGACCGGTCAAGCTCACCACCCGGAGCGAGGAGCTGGGGAAGATCTTGGAGGACATCGTCCGGGGCTCGCGGATCTTCGCCGAGCGCAGGGGGGTCACGGTCGAGCTCGAGGTTGACGACGACCTCCCGGCGCTCCTCCTCGATCGGCGGCAGATCGAGCAAGCGGTGATCGTTCTGATCAGCAATTCGGTCGAGGTGTCATCGGAGGGGAGCGAAGTGCGGGTCCGAGCGGGACGGGATCCGAACGGGTCTGATCGGGTCCGGATCGAGGTCGAGGACCACGGATCCGGAATGGACGACGAGACTCTTGGAAAGTTGTTTACTCCCTATTTCACGACCAAGAAAGCAGGAATAGGCCTTGGCCTGTGCCTGACTCAGAAGATCGTTTTCGGACATCGCGGTACCATTGATGTAAGCTCCGCGCCCGGTGATGGAACGCGGATGACAGTTTGGCTTCCCCTCACCGCTTCAGCGGAGGATTCGTAGGATGGCTCAGATCCTGATCCTCGACGACGAGCAGCCGCTGCTGCAGTCACTGTCGCTCGAACTCGGACGGGAGGGGCACACGTGCCTCCTCGCCGAGACCGGGCGTGAGGCGTTCGCGATCCTCGAGAAAAGCCCCCCCGATCTCGCGATCCTCGACGTCCAACTCCCGGACGTGAGCGGGATCGAGGTGCTCCGGCGTCTCCGACGGGACCTCCCCGAGGTCCCGGTCCTGATCATCACCGCCTACGCCTCAGTGGATAGCGCCGTCGAGGCGATGAAGGAAGGGGCGATCGACTACCTCGAGAAGCCCCTCGACCTGGAGGAACTCCAGCTCGTCGTCGCCCGAGAGCTCAAGAACGCCCGCCTCCGGGCCGAAGTCGAAGCTTTTCGGTGGAAGGGGCGCAGGCAGCGCGAGGAGATCAAGATCGTCGGGAGAAGTCCCGCACTCGACAAGGTACGGACCCTCGTCGAACAACTCTCGAACGTGCCCTTCGAATCTGCCGCCGATCTCCCCACGGTTCTCATCCAGGGAGAGACCGGCACCGGCAAGGAACTCATCGCCGAGGCCATCCACAAAAATTCCAATCGCAAGGATGGCGCCTTCGTCAAGATGAACTGCGCGGCGCTGCCGGAGAATCTTCTGGAGAGCGAACTGTTTGGCCACGAGCG
>JAQBGV010000165.1:0-3376 GCA_032128395.1 Planctomycetota bacterium
GGACCCCTCGGACGCCTCCTCGAGACGTGCGGGGAGAATATAGGGCCTTGCGTCCGGTCGCCAGCGAGCGCGGCCATTCATCCCACCTTCGTCGAAGGCCGCAGACCGCTTCCGACCCGCCGATCCGTTGACTTCGCCCCCCCGCTCTCTATCCTCTGCCCTCCCCGCCCAGCTCTCGGTGGGGGCCCCAGAATCAGGTCGGAGCGGGACCTTCCGCGCCCCCCGAGGGAGCCGTCCCCCTCCCCGGGTCCGGTCCTTCATCCCGTTCCTCGCATTCGGAAGGCAGTCCGGCCACGATGGATGGCGTCAACGCACGCGAATTGTTCTCACGCCAACGCAGCCTCACCTACGACGACTTGATCTTGCTCCCCGGGTACATCGATTTCGCCCTGGATCAAGTCGACCTCTCCTCGAAGCTCACCCGGGAGATCACTCTCGCGACCCCCTTCGCGAGTTCCCCGATGGATACGGTCACCGAGGCGGACATGGCGGTCAATCTCGCCCTCCTCGGGGGGATCGGGTTCATCCACTACAACAACACCGTCGAGCAGCAGGCCGAAATCGTGAGGCGAGTGAAGCGCTTCGAGAACGGATTCATCACCGATCCGATGGTTCTCGGCCCCGACGATCGGATCCGCGACATCGATGAGATCCGAGAGCGCCACGGCTTCTCCGGGATCCCGATCACCGATAGCGGCGACCTCGGTGGAAAGTTGATCGGGATCGTCAGCAATCGCGACGTCGACTTCGAGAAGGACCGAGACCTGCCGCTCCGGCAGGTGATGACCACCGATCTGGTCACCGCGTCGATCGGGATCAGCCTCCAGGAAGCGAACCGGATCATCCGGGAGTCGAAGCGAGGCAAGCTGCCGATTCTCGACAAGTCCGGACGACTGGTGGCACTCGTCTCGAGGACCGATCTCCAGAAGAGCCGTGATTTTCCGGATTCGTCGAAGGATGAGCACGAGCGGCTCCTCGCCGGCGCGGCGATCTCGACCCGCACCGAGGATCGCGATCGCCTCGACGCGTTGGTCGCCGCGGGGGTCGATGTCGTCGTCGTCGACTCCGCGCAGGGGAACTCCTCCTACCAAGTCGAAATGCTCCAGCACATCAAGAGCGCCCACCCGCATCTCCAGGTGATCGGGGGAAACGTCGTCACCCAGAAGCAATGCGCGAATCTGATCGCCGCGGGGGCGGATGCGATCCGTGTCGGTATGGGCCCCGGTTCGATCTGTACGACACAGGAGACGATGGCGGTCGGGCGAGGTCAGGCCGCCGCGGTGTACCACTGCGCGCTCCACTGCCACGAGCAAGGGGTCCCGGTGATCGCCGATGGAGGGATCCGCGACATCGGGCACATCGTGAAGGCGCTCGCGATGGGAGCCTCGACCGTGATGATGGGGCTGATGTTCGCAGGCACCGCAGAGACCCCGGGTGAGTACTACTACCAGAGTGGGGTTCGCTTGAAACGCTACCGGGGAATGGCTTCCATCGAAGCGATGGAGTCGGGAGGCGACAAGCGCTACTTCGCGGACGGCGAACGGATCCGAGTCGCCCAGGGAGTCTCGGGGATGGTGATGGACAAGGGATCTGTCCGGAACCTGGTCCCCTACCTGAAGCAGGGGCTGCGCCACGCGCTCCAGGACATCGGCGAACGCTCGATCGCTGCGGTGCACCGCGCACTCTACTCGGGCGACCTGACCTTCGAATTACGAACGCTCTCGGCCCAGCGCGAGGGGGGCGTGCACGACATGTACTCCTACGAGAAGCCGGTGATGGGGGTTCGAGAGCGAAAGGAGTAAGCTAGTATCTTCCCGGGGGGCTTTCGAAAAATCGCCCCCGCAGCGGCAGTGCCGCCGCGACTTCACTCCAAAACGGTCGCCTCCGTCTCGGATGGAGCGGGGAGCGAAACAGCTGGAGTCGGAGAGTACGTCGGGCGTAAGAGAGCTAGGGCAAGTGCCCGGATGAAAGGGACGGTCTTTGAGCCAGGGTGGTGAGCAGAACGAGTATTGCGCGATCATCGATTTCGGGTCGCAATACAGCCAGTTGATCGCTCGGCGCGTTCGGGAGAACCGCGTCTACTCGGAGATCCTTCCTCACGACACCACGGCAGCATCGCTGCGAAACCGGCCCCTCAAAGGAGTGATCCTGTCGGGGGGACCGTGCGGTGTGTACGAGGATGGTGCCCCTACTGTCGATCCGGCACTGTTCGAGCTCGGGGTGCCGGTACTCGGGATCTGCTACGGGATGCAGGTCGCTTGCCAGACCCTCGGCGGCGAGGTCACTCCATCGAAGGAACGGGAATACGGCGACACCGCCCTCATCATCGACGACCGGAGCGACCCGCTCTTCGGAGGACTCGGCGAGCGACTCCAGGTCTGGATGAGTCACGGGGACCGGGTCTCGAAGATCGACCGACGTTTCCAGCCGATCGCCCACTCCGAGAACTGCCCCCTCGCGGTCGTGCGCGACCCGGCGATCCGCTTCCACGGTCTGCAGTTCCACCCGGAGGTCACCCACACCCGCGATGAGGGGAAGATTCTCCGCAATTTCCTCTACAAGATTTGCCGCTTCTCCGGGGACTGGCAGGTCCGAGATGTCGTCTCGCACTCGGTCGAGGAGATCCGCCGCCAGGTCGGGAAAGAGAAGGTCATTTGCGCGCTCTCCGGCGGGGTGGACTCGTCGGTGGTCGCGCTCCTTCTCCACCGAGCGATCGGCGACCAGCTGAGCTGTTTCTTCATCGACAACGGAGTGCTCCGCGAAGACGAAGCGCGCCAGGTCCGCGATCTGTTCGAGGGGAAGTTCGGCCTCGATTTCCGATTCGTCGACGCGAGCGACCGATTCCTCGAGGCCCTCTCCGGCGTCGTGGACCCCGAGCGGAAACGGAAGATCATCGGCCACCAATTCATCGAAGAATTCACCGCGGCCGCGCGGCAATTCGAGGGCGCGCGTTTCCTAGCGCAAGGCACCCTCTACCCCGACGTCATCGAGAGCATCTCCCCATTCCACGGCCCGAGCGAGACGATCAAGAGCCACCACAATGTCGGCGGGCTGCCGGATAACCTCAAGTTCGAGCTCGTCGAGCCGCTGCGCTTCCTATTCAAGGATGAGGCGCGACAGATCGGCAAGGCGATCGGGCTCCCCGATGAAGTGGTCCATCGCCAGCCATTCCCGGGACCTGGACTCGCGATCCGGGTGATCGGTGAGGTGACCCGGGATCGACTCGAGGTACTAAGGCAAGCGGATCGCATCGTGCAGCAAGAGATCTGCAAGATCCCCGACCACCGACGGATCTGGCAGAGCTTCGCGGTCCTCCTCCCGGTCCAGACGGTCGGGGTGCAGGGTGATCAACGGACCTACGAGAACGTGATCGCGC
>JAQBGV010000166.1:0-3425 GCA_032128395.1 Planctomycetota bacterium
CCCCACGTGGAACTGCTCTTGTTCGCGCATGCGACCGTAGAGTTCGTGCACCGGGGAGAGCCCTCTGGACTGTCGAGGATCCTTGCGGCTCTGAGAGCAAGGATCAAACCGAGCGCATCGTCCGTCTTCCCCGCATCCCTCGCTGCGTTGGAGAGCAGGATCGCACGCTGTCGCTCCAGCGCGTCGTTTCGGCGTCCGATCAGATCCAACGACCCCACGAGCGCACCGCTCAGCAGCAGGAAGATCGAGACGAGAGCAACGGCGAGTGCCGGGTTTCGTTGTGCCCAGCGCCCCGTGCGGAGTACTGGCCCCGCGGGACGCGCCCGAATCGGTTCGAATGCGCGCACTCGGCTCAGGTCCTCCGCCAAGTCGTGCGCCGTCTGGTAACGATGGTTCGAGTCCCGCGACATCGCGGTCTCGAGCACCACGGCGAGATCGCGCGAGATCGAGGGTTCCAACCGGCGGGGGTCGGCACCGTGCGAGTTGAGTATCCTCTGGTAGAGAGCTTCTCTCGTGGGAGCCTCGAATGGGCGCGTCAGCGTGAGGCATTCGAAGAGCGAAACTGCGAGCGAGTACACGTCGGTCCTGCGATCGATGTGCGCCCTTCGCCCTTCGATCTGCTGGGGGGACATGTAGAACGGCGTCCCCAGTTGATCCCCGGTCTGGGTCAGAGTCGGCTCATCCCCGCCGAGGTCACGCGCGAGTCCGAAGTCGAGAACGACGGGATGCCCCTCGGGAGTCACCATCAGGTTGCTCGGCTTGATGTCGCGATGAACCAGCCCCAGCTCGTGCGCCGCGTGGAGGGCACGAGCCGTCTCCTCGAAGTAGCGGATCAGAGAACGCACGCGCTCCCTGCGGGCCGAAGGGGAACTGACCGTACTCCCTTCTTCGGACGGGTTCTCGACCGAAGGGCCCAATGAAACGGGGAAACGGACGCCGGAGCGGCCGGACTCTTCGCGTGCTCGGTGAAGCCGATCGGAGAGGCTCTCTCCGTCGACCAGCTGCATTGCGATGTAGGGGGTGCCGTCGATCGTTCCCGCATCGTGGATGGAACAGATGCCAGAGTGCTGAACCTTCGCAGCGAGACGCGCTTCACGCTCGAAGCGTCGCTGCGCCTCGGGATGGAAGAGGGAGAGAGTTGTCAGCACCTTGAGAGCGACCCATCGTTCGAGCCGTTGGTCCCAAGCTCGGTAGACTCTTCCCTGCCCACCGCGGCCGAGCTCTTCTGCCAACTCGTAGTGTCCGAACTCGCCGAGTGGGGTCGCTCCCGTTTGGGGGTCGCCGTCGCTTGAGAGTTCGAGGCCTCTCAATGCCGCCAGTGGAGGTCCGCCATCGGCGAAGTCGATGCCTCGATCGAGGATCTCCAGGAGCGACTGGATCTCCTGACGCAGGACCGCGTCGTTGCCGCACTCCAAGTCGAGGAGGTCCTGCCGCTTCGAGGACGATAAGTCGGCAGCGCTGTGAAAGATTTCTTCAACAGTCTTGCGCTGCGACGAGGACTGATCGGTCAATGCCCCTCCTCCCCTAGTGCGTCTTGTGTCATCTCTCGGAGGAGCCAAACCTGGGAAAATCGGAGGTCGCGCTCGACCGATCGAACGTGCACCTCGAAGAACTGCGCGATCTCGTCGGTCGAGAGTCCAGTGAAGTAGCGCATCTCGATCATGCGTGACTTGCGAGGATCCACCTCGGCGAACTGGTGAAGTGCTTCGTCGAGGGCGAGGATGTCCTCCAAGCTCCAGGACTCGGGGCTCTGGAGGTCGTCGAGGGAACTCCGGGCCCAACCCCCACCACGCTTCTTTCTTCCCCGACGGCGTGCGTGATCGGTGAGGACGCGTCGCATCGCGCGCGCAGCGACGGCGAAGAAGTGGCCGCGATCCGTGAACGAGAGGTTCGTTCCTCCGAGGAGTCGAAGGTAGGCCTCGTTCACGACGGCAGTCGCCTGCAGCGTGTGATCGGGGCGTTCACGGCGCATGTATCGGTGAGCGAGCTCGCAGAGCTCGGGATAGACCAGCTCCAACAGCGTCTCGAAAGCGTCGGCATCGCCTGCGCCGATACGCTGCAGCGCTCGAGTCACTTCGCCCGCGTCGGCCATCGGGCCGTTCTCCTCGAACCGGTCCTCCGCGATTGCACCGGACGGCGGTGGGCTCGAGCCGCCGGGATTTCTTCGAGGGTTCATTCTACGAAAAGCCGAACGCCGGTCCAGTGTCAGCAGGACATGCTGGCTGCACTGTCGGTGCTAACTCAACCGCGCCGCCACCAAGGTACAGCAGCAGGGGACCGGTAGGAAGTCTCGACCCAGGTTCGCATGAAGTCAAATATTGCGTCGGTGCGCTGGGGTTGCGTGGGGTTGCGCGGCACGCGCGCTCCGCCTCGCCTTCGCTCCCGGCTCGCTGTCCCCGAATCAGCCCCTGTCTCGAGAGCGATCGGGAGCTCGGGAGCGCCCGTCACGTCCGAAAGCGTGCACCCCCACGAGTTCCGAACAGACCTCGGCTGAACCCGTACACCGCACGCAATGACGGCAGCAACGATGGTGGCTCCCATGGCCCCCGCGGGCGCAAGGTGCGAGTTGGAGAGCCTTGCCGAGTCCAAGGGTCGGCCGATCCACGTCACCGAAGTCACCGAGAGGCGCAGGTGTCGACGACCGGGGAACTGGGCACCCTCAGCGGCGCTTCTTTCGGCGCGCGGCGGGCTTCTTCGCCGCGGTCACTACCGGCGTCTCCGGCACCGCGTCCGCGTGCGCCTCAGCTGTTTCAGGCGGTTCAGCAGTTTCGAGAGTCTCCGCCTTCACCGGAGCCGGCGCGCCTTCCTTGTCCTTCTCCTTCCACCGACCGCGGATCTGCTCCGCCTTGGTGAGGACTGTCTGGAGAAGGGTCGGCTCGTTCGAGTTCTCCGGCGTCGGAGTCGCGAAGGCCTGGCCGAACATCGGATCGATCCCCGCGGTCTTGAGGCGACGGGTCAGATTGCGGAAGGCTTTCTGCGGATCGAGGTAGTACTCGCTCGCCCGCATACGATTGAACTTCCAACCGAGGCGCGCGAGCACCATCGGGCGCTCCATCCGCGCGACCAGATCCTCCGGCGGCTCCTCCTGGTCTCCCTCGCAGAGGATCGCGATCCGTTGCCCCGATCCCCCTTCGACGACGATGTCGATCGGCATGTCCCCCACGGGGAAGTGGAGGGTGGTGCGGTAGCCCGCCTGGACGAGATCATCGTGGAGCGCCTGCTCGAAGGCCGAGGCCGCGACCGCCTCCGGCGCGTCCACGTCGTCGACCAGGCTCGTCGGATCCATCGCGTGGGAGATCAACTGCAGCCGCAGGTCCCCCGGCTTGAGGTCACGACCCGGGTCGAGGGAGTGCACGACCCACAACTGATCGCGGGCGCGGCTCGCCGCCACGTTGAAGACCTTCTTCGCGTCGTCGCGCCGCCGG
>JAQBGV010000167.1:0-31707 GCA_032128395.1 Planctomycetota bacterium
CCGTACTGAGGTCACGTCTGTCGAACCGCCGTGGTGCGGACCCGCATGCCCGGTGGTGTGGGAGGGGGGCGCCCGTGAGGGCCCCCCCTATCCCGATTCATCTCGGATAGACCGAGGCGATGCTCATCGACCCATCAACCCTCGCCGCGATCGTCGACGGCTGCGCCGACACCCTCTTTCGACGCAGTAGCCGCTACGGACACCCGCTGAACGCCAGGCAACTGAGGGCCCCCGCGGTCGGGTCGGAGCCGCAGGCCCCGAACGGATCGGGTGGCGCGGCGCCCATGCTGAAGAGGTAGGTGAGTTTCCAGATCGGGTCCGCGATGTCGAGGAGCTCGTCGTCGTTCGAGTCGCAAGCATCGGCGCAATCCGACGGGGGACCGGTCCCGAACACCGCGCCGAGAGTGAAGATCGCATCCGCGACGTTGAAGAGCCCGTCGCCGTTGCAGTCGCCGCGGGAGAACTCCGGCCCGCCGAACGGGTTGTCCTTCAGGCAGAGAGAGGTCGTCTCCAGCGCATCGTCTTCGTCCCCGCAATACCCGCCGAACTCGAACGCGCTCCCGATCACCTTTCCTGGGCGGACGACGCCGCCTCCGCCGAACATCGGCGGAGGGACGTAGTAGATCGCGACCGCGTACCCGGCGTTCGATTGCCAGATCGCTCCCGCGTTCGTCCCGTTGAGGTCGGCCGCGAAGCCCGGGGACCCGGTGGGGATCAGTTGATCGGTCGAGTCGTTGCCGAGGGTATCTTGCTCGTAGGGTCCGAAGTGGGCGGTCAGGTCGAGCGTATCGTGACTGAGCCCCTGGAGCGTCGAGAGGGAGTCATCGCCGTTCGAGATCACGTTGCCGTCCGCGGCGGTTCCGGCGATCCCGTCGTAGTTGCGGAACTCGGTCGGCGGGTCGAACCCCCAATGGTCTCCCCCCTCGATATAGATCGAGACTCCGGCGAGGACAAGATCGACGAGGAACAGCCCTTCGTCGGCGGTCAGGACGTGGTTGTTCGGAAACGTCCCCAGGGCGACCCAGAGCACGTTGCCCGGCCCCATCTCACTGGCGCAGCTGAAGGACAGAAGATCGTCGACCGCGATGTTCTGTCGGCCGATGGAAGTCAGTGAGTTGGTCAGGGCGGACGCGGAGGCGATCAGGCCCCCCAGCCCCTCGAGGCCGACCACGACGTTCGTGGTTCCGTCGGGGAACGGGGCGACGAGGACCGTCGAGATCTCGACACCGGTCGTGCCGGCGGGACAGACGCCCGTAACGCGTACCTCGTGGAGCCCGACGCCGGGGAGCAGGGTCGAGTACGAACTCGATCCGGCGGGGAGGGTGTCGGTTGCGACCAGCGCCCCCGTCGCGTTCTCGAATATTTCGACGACGTAGGAGTCGTGGATCGCCGACGGGATCCAGGTCGCATCGATGCCGGCGACATCGCACGGGGTGGTGACCGCGAGTCCGGTGGGCGCGGCGCACCCGGCCGGGGCGCCCGCGATTTCGATCGAGATCCAGCCCGCGGGGTCGGGATCGGGATAGACGTTGTCGCACCCGACGGGGAGCGCGGTCTCGACGATCGAGAACGCGAGTCCCGCGAGATCCCCGACCTGCCAGCTCGGGTCGTGGAGATCGTCGAAATTGTCGAGGGGGCGACGCGCCTCGATGGTGTAGTCGCCGATCGTGCCGACGGCGGGCGATGAGTGCGCGATCGCTGCGGCGAGATCGTTGGTCCCAGCTGCGCTGGCGGTATCGGCGATGAAGTTCAGCGACGTCCCGCCGGGGTGGTGACCATCTTCGGTGAGCGTGCCGTCGTGCCCGATCCGCCAGGTGTCATCCCCGACGTCGCGGTTTCCGTTCCCGTCGTTGTCGAAGTGCACGATGAACTCGTCGGCGGCCGGAATACCCGGCCAGTCCTCGTCGCGGATGAGGACGCCGATGAAGAGGTCGATGGCGTTGTTCATCACCGAGATCGTGACGAGGTGGCTCTCCCCACAGTACGAGAGCGTGAACGTGGTCGAGGCGGCCGACTGCCATTCGACTGCACCCATGGTCCCGTCGAGCGTCGGCGGGACCGCGGTGTAGCCGGTGAGCGGCTGTGCATCGCCGGTCGCCGGGAGGAGCAGCGAGAGGACGACGAAGAGAGTCGAGATGGCGGGGAGGCAGACCGGGAGGCTCCGGTGTCGGGGCATAGCATCGCTCCTTCCCCCCGTGGGGGGGACGAGACACTGGGGGTGGACCTTGGCGGAGCCGATCGCGCTCAGTGTAGCGTCTCGGGCGGGGCCGCGCTTCCATCGGAAACGATCCACACTGTCCGCGCTGGGATGGCGAAGGTCCCCGCGACGGTCAGGAACGGGAGGTAGGGGGGGTCTTCCTCCGAGGTGGGCGCACGAGAACGACCTGACGAGGCCTCCGCTCACCCCGGGACACCAGGGCGCAGCGGCCCGCCGCAGGGCCCCGCTGGAGCCGTTCGCTTCGGCTGGATCGGCTGCTGCCAACTCCACTCGAAGTGCTCGAAATCGTGAGTGAAGGGTCGACCCAGCCGAGCCTCAAATGCAATTGCGAAAGGTCTTCCAGTCGAAGACGCTGTAGCCGCTCGAACAGCATCCGTCCCAAGGAGAACCACGATGAATACACTCTCATCTTTCGCCCTCGTCTGTGGCCTGGCACTCGCGGCATCCGCCAACACATCCAGTCCACCAGTCCAGTCCAAGAAGAAGGAGCCCATGCAACTCGGTAACTTCTCCGTCAGCCTCGCGGTCAAGGACATCCAGGCTTCCAGAGCATTCTACGAGAAGCTCGACTTCAAACAGGTCGGCGGGAACCCCGAGCAGAACTGGCTCGTCCTCCAGAACGGAACCACGACCATCGGTCTGTTCCAAGGTATGTTCGAGAAGAATATCATGACCTTCAATCCGGGTTGGGACAAAGACAAGAAGACGCCCAAGGGGTTCCAAGACATACGCGAACTTCAAGGCACGCTGAAGGAACGCGGTCTCAAGCCCGCTCCCGAGGCGGATGAACAGACCAAAGGACCGGCGAGCTTCGTCTTGGTCGATCCGGATGGAAACTCGATCCTTTTCGATCAACACGTCGACAGTCCGAAGAAGGTCGCCAGTCCGAACAAGTAGGGGCGCGGTAGAAGTAGGGGCGCGGTCTGGTTCGAAGTCGCTCCGCAGAGTCCCCATCCGGCGCGTGAAGGATCGAACGCTCTTCGAGTTCGTCGAGGAGGCCGGCGGGACCGGCGTCACCTGGACCAATCTATACTGTCCGCGCTGGGCTAGTGAAGGTCCCCGCGACGGCCAGGAACGGGAGGTGGGGGGGGGCTTCCCCCGAGATGGGCGCACGAGAACGACCCGACGAGGCCTCCGTCGTCGCCGGGAGGCAATGGGCCGAGTACATCGCCCGAGTGAAATCGGGGGAGTCGGTCGACCTGCGGGAGTATTGCGCGAGTCGGTCGGAACTCGGGGAGAGCCTCTTTGGCGAGGGGGGGGCTCCGGCCTCGTTCCTCGATCGACTGCTCGACCGCGTCGGGGGCGATCGGGCCGCCCCATCCGACCTGTCCCCGAAAGGGACCCGATACGAGATCCTCGGTGAGCTCGCCCGCGGTGGGATGGGGGCGGTGCTGCGCGCCTTCGATCCACAACTCCGCCGCGAACTCGCGATGAAGGTGATCCTCGACGCAGGCGATGGCACCCGGGCCAAGCGGCTGCTGCCGCGATTCCTCCTCGAGGCGCAGGTCACCGGGCGACTCGAGCACCCGGGCGTCGTGCCGGTCCACGAGCTCGGGATCGACGATGAGAACCGCGTCTTCTTCACGATGCGTCTCGTCGAAGGAATCGACCTCGACACCGTGATCGCACTCCTTCACGGGGGCGCGCCGGAGTGGCAGCTCCCCCGGGTCCTCGGCGCTCTCTCGCGCGCGAGCGAGGCGGTCGCCTTCGCGCACTCGCGCGGGGTGATCCACCGCGACTTGAAGCCCGCGAACATCCGGGTCGGGTCGTTCGGCGAAACCTACGTCATGGACTGGGGACTCGCCAAGATCACCGCGGGCGCGAGTCTCGCCTCGGACTCTGAAGGCACGAGTGCGGACGAACCCCTCGAGCCGCTCCACACCATCGCGGGTACCGTGGTCGGAACTCCCGCGTACATGCCCCCCGAGCAGGCGGCGGGGGAGACCGACACGCTCGATGCGCGCGCGGACGTGTACGCGATGGGGGCGATCCTGTACCAGGTCATCACCGGAGCTCCCCCGTATTCGGAGAAGTCGGGCACCGCCGAGGAGATCGTCGAACGCGTTCGGTCGGCGCCGCCGCGCCCGCTCGAAGAGGCCGCGCCGCGCGCCCCCGTCGAGCTGGTCGCCATCGCGCAGAGGGCTATGATGCGCGATCCGGACCAGCGGTACCCATCGATGATCGAGATGGCTTCGGACCTGCGCGCCTACCTCGAAGATCGGGTGGTACAGGCGCATCGCACCGGCGCGATCGCCGAGCTCCGGCTGTGGATCCGTCGCAATCGCGCCACCGCGGCGAGTCTCGCGCTGCTGTTCGTCGTGGTCGTCGTCGGCGCGCTTCTCTGGAGCGCCGATGCGAACCGTCGCTACCGAGAGATCCTCCGCCTGGCGGATGCGCGACGTCTCGCGGGGGCGATCGAGACCGAGGCCACGCTCGACCCGCCGCGCCCCGACCGGGCCATGGGCTACCGCCGCTGGCTCGACGAAGAAGCAGCACCGCTCCTCGCCCGGTTCCCCGAACATTCCGCCGACCTCGCACGGCGCCGCGAGAGCGCGCTGCCGTATTCGGCTGAGGACCGCGCCCACGACCTCGGGACGCACCCCCGCCGTGCGGAGCTCGAAAACCTCCGCTCGAGCCTCTCGCTTCGGAAGAGCCAGCTCTCCCGCTGCCCACCCGACCACATCAGCCGCGGCGCGCTCGAAGCGCGGATCTCCGATCTCGAGGCACGGACGAACGCGCTCACCCTCGAGGTAGAAGGTCGGGGCACGTGGCGCTTTTCCGATGTCGAGGAGCGTTGGCGACACGACCGTCTCACCGAGCTCGTCACCGGCCTGGAGGAGCTGTTCCGGCCGGGGGGACTGGCCGAGGAGGTCGCGGTTCGGGCTGAATTCGCGAGCACGCTCGAGGCGCGCAGCAGATCCGGAATCGGCTCGAGCGCCGCGTGGGCAGAAGCGATCGCCGCGATCGCCACGAGCCCGCACTACGGGGGCCTGAAGCTCCCTGCGCAGCTCGGCCTGTTCCCGCTCGGCGAAGATCCGGAGTCCGGCCTCTGGGAGTTCTGGCATCTTCGCACCGGCGACCGGCCCCGCCCCGCCCCTCCTGGCTCGCCGAGCCGCTTCATCATCGGGCCCGAGACCGGAGTCGTGCTCGTCCTGATTCCCGGCGGCGCGGCCACTCTCGGGAGCGAGCCGCTACGGGTCGGGATCGCGACCGAGGACACCGGTGAGGGATTGGTCGTCACCGGGGTCACGCACGGTTCGCTCGGGGGACGGGCCGAACTTCGCACCGGAGATGTGATCTTGAGTCTGGACGGAACGCCGATCCGACGTGACGCCGATCTGCAGAGCGCGAAGCCGAGCCTCGTCGCGGGGGAGATGGCGCGGTTCGAGGTGCGGCGTGGTGATCAGACCATCACCGTGTCCACGATCGTCGCGCTCGGCGTCGGGAGCCCCGGACTCGACCCGTACGGAAACGCCAACGAGCAGAATCGCTCGGAGGTCCCGCTCGATCCCTACTTCATCTCGAAGTACGAGTTGACCCAGGGGCAGTGGCTCCGCGTGACGCGGACCAGACCGAGCAACTACGACGCCGGCTATCCGGTCCTCGGTCTCGCGGACGCCGTCACCCTCGCGCACCCGATCGAACAGATCAGCTGGGATGATGCCGCGCACTGGCTGCCGCGGATGGACCTCGCTCTCCCGACCGAGGCGCAGTGGGAGCACGCGGCGCGCGCGGGGACCACGTCGATCTGGTCGACGGGGGACTCCCGGGAGTCGCTCGAGGGATTTGCGAACCTCGACGACCAGACATCGCGGAGGATCGAGTCGGTGCAAAAGCAGATTCCGGCGGAGTCCTTCGACGATGGGTGGGCGGTGCACGCCCCGGTCGGGAGCTTCCACCCGAACCCGTTCGGACTCCACGACGTCCACGGAAACGTGCGTGAGCACTGCGCGGATTGGTACGGTCCCTATCAGGATCCGGCTCGGGCCGGCGACGGGCTGCGTCAGACCAAGTTCAGGCGATACAAGGTTCTGCGCGGGGGTGGGTGGAGCACCAACGCGCTCGCCGCCCGCTCCGCGATCCGCGGGTCGGCGGCTCCCGAGGAGAGCAGCTCTTCGACCGGAATCCGTCCCGCGCGCGCAGTGGACGGGCTCGAGCGATGAATTTCGACCCCGACCGCGACCCGATCGACCCCGACTCCGTCGAACTCCTCCGCCGATTCGCGGAAGGCGATGAGTCCGCCCTCGAGCGTCTCGTCGAGAAAGAGGGCAAACGCCTTCTCCCGTACATCGAACGGAAGCTCCCCGCATTCCTCCGCCGGCGCGTCGGCGCGAGCGATATCCTGCAGAATACGATCATCGACCTGATCGACGTCCGCGATCGTTTCGAGGACCGCGGGATCCCCGCCTTCCGTCGCATGCTGAACGTGATGGCAGACCTCGCCCTCGCCCGCGCGATCGAGCGCGAGCGCGCGAAGAAGCGCGATGTCGGGAAGGACCGCGGCCCGGGGACCCTCGCGGGCGGTACGGGGAGCCAAGACGGCCTCGCGCGGCTCCCCGACGGGGGACCGACTCCCTCCACCGAGCTGAACCGAGAGGAGGACCGCGAGCGTCTCGCGCGAGCGTTCGCGGAGCTCGGCGAGGAGGACCGGGAGATCCTACGCCTCGTGGACTACGAGCAGGTGTCGTACGAAGAGGTCGCGAAGCGGTTGGGGATCACCGCGGTCGCGGCGAGGAAACGACACAGCAGAGCGGTGGGGAAGCTGCGCAAGCAGATGGAATAGATGGCTGGCTCCGCGCAGCGGTGCCTGCTGGTGTTTTCGTGAGGGGGCTGGCTCGCAGCCCCCTCTCGCTCGCGGCACTACGCCGAGATCTCGTGCGCCTCCCCCGAACCGCGGGGGACCCGAATCTCCGCTACCAGCGCCCTCACCTGCGGCGGTGGGGGCGGGGTGAGCAACATGACCACGATCGTGACCGCGAAGTTCAGCAGCATTCCCACCGTGCCGATTCCCTCCGGGCTGATGCCGAAGAGATAGTTCTTCGGGTTCCAGCCGAGGAACTTGAAACCGACGATGTACACGGTGGTGAAGGAGATGCCGGTGATCATCCCGGCGATCACCCCTTCTCGGTTCGCTCGCGTCGAGAAGATTCCGAGGAAGATCGCCGGGAAGAAACTCGAGGCGGCGAGGCCGAACGCGAAGGCGACGATCGCCGCGACGTAGTCGGGAGGGTGAATCCCGAGGTAGCCGGCGAACCCGACCGCGATCGCGGCGGAGATCCGGGCGGCGAAGAGCTCCTGGCGTTCGGTGATCTGCGGTCGGATGGAGCGTTTCAACAGGTCGTGACTGATGGCGCTGGAGACGACCAGCAGCAGTCCCGCGGCGGTCGAGAGGGCCGCAGCGAGACCCCCGGCCGCGACCAGACCGATCACCCACGCGGGGAGCCCCGCGATCTCCGGGTTCGCGAGCACCATGATGTCGTGATCGATGTAGAGCTCGTTCGGACCACTGGTCGGGGTGACGCCCTCCGGACCTAGATCGAGGAGCCGCTCTCCTTGAGCGCCTCGCCCCGCGGGGTCATCCGCCAAGTGCGAGTACGCCGGCTTGTCCGATGCGATGCCCGTGAACGCCTTTCCCGATCGGTACTGAATCCGGCCGTCGCCGTTCTTGTCGATCCACGCGATGAGATCGGTGTTCTCCCAGGTGCGAAACCACTCTGGGACGATCTTGTCGGAGCCGCTCGCCCGGGCGGGGTCGTACCAAGCCTCTCGGGTCGAGTCGAGCAAGTTGGTTCGCGCGAAAGCGGCGACCGCCGGAGCGGTGGTGTACAGGATCGCGATGAAGAGGAGCGCCCACCCCGCGCTCGAGCGGGCGTCCCGGACGCGAGGCACGGTGTAGAAGCGGATGATCACGTGGGGGAGCCCCGCCGTGCCGACCATCAGCGCCATAGTGATGCAAAAGACGTCGAGTCTCCCCTTCTGCCCCTCGGTGTACTTGGCGAACCCGAGCTCTTCGTGGAGTCCATCGAGTCGATCGAGCAGTGTGATGCGCGCTCCATCCGCGACCTGTGAACCGAGCCTCCCCGCCAGCTCCCCGCCGAATCCGAGCTGCGGGATCGGGTTATCGGTCAGCAGGATGCTGATGAAGATCGCCGGGACCATGAACGCGAAGATCAACACGCAGTACTGTGCGACCTGGGTGTAGGTGATCCCCTTCATCCCGCCTAGCACCGCGTAGAAGAACACCAGCCCCATGCCGATCATCACCCCGGTCGCGACCGGAACCTCGAGGAACCGGCTGAACACCACCCCGACCCCGCGCATCTGCCCAGAGACATAGGTGAGCGAGATGAAGATCGCGCACACCACCGCGACGATGCGCGCGGTCTGACTGTAGTAGCGGTCGCCGACGAAGTCAGGGACGGTGTACTTCCCGAATTTCCGCAAGTAGGGGGCGAGAAGGAGGGCGAGCAGCACGTAGCCGCCGGTCCAACCCATCAAGTACACGCTGCCGTCGTAGCCGAGGAACGAGATGATCCCCGCCATGCCGAGGAAGCTCGCAGCGCTCATCCAGTCGGCGGCGGTCGCCATTCCGTTCGCGACGGGGTGCACACCCTTCCCCGCGACGTAGAACTCACCCGTGGATCGTGCGCGTGACCAGATGGCGATCGCGATGTACAGCGCGAAGGTTGTGCCGACGATGACGAGGGTCCAGGACTGGACGTTCACGCGTCCCCTCCCGGGTCCTTCTCATCCACGCCGTGACGGCGGTCGAGTCGGTTCATCGCGCGCACGTAGACGAAGATCAGGATGACGAAGACGAAGATCGAGCCCTGCTGCGCGAACCAGAACCCGAGTTTGAAGCCCGTGCCGGGGATTCGGAACTGGTCGAGGGTCGGCGCGAAGAGGATGCCTGCGCCGAAGGAGACGGCAAACCAGATGAGGAGGAGTCCCCCCACCCAGCGCAGATTCGCGCGCCAGTAGGCAGAGCGGACCACGGAGTCCGCGAGGCGGTCTCGGTCTCCTGGTTCTGGGATCGGTCGTGGATCTGCTTCGTCGACCAAGAGGAGCCCTCCGGGGAGTGGGG
Organism: Planctomycetota bacterium; assembly: GCA_032128395.1. GTDB lineage: Bacteria > Planctomycetota > UBA8108 > UBA1146 > UBA1146 > JAQBGV01. Next base: position 9,303 of record JAQBGV010000167.1, read on the forward strand.
TATCACAACCCGTGCATGGTGCACAACCGAAGTGTCGGCATCGGGGGTCGTCGCGGTACAATCTCGCCCTCTCCCCAACAGAGGAGACTTCATGAAGAAGCCCATCCTGCTCCCCCTGGCTCTCCTGGCCCCGATCCTGCTCATCGGTTGCGGACTCCCCGCCGGGAGCCGTGACGACGGAAGCGTCGAAGTAGTCTCACTCCTCGGCGAGGAGCTGAGCCGCCCCGTGCTCGCCGCTGGGTTCCGGGCCGAGCAGGCAGCTCTTCTCGCAAAGGCATCCGCCGAGATCGATTCGGATCCGGACGAGGTCGACGGCTGGATCTGGCAGGGACGCCGCACCGCGTACCTCGGCAAGTACCGCGAGGCGATCGAGATCTACACGAAGGGGATCGAACGCTTCCCCGGAGAGGCGCGGCTCTTTCGCCATCGTGGGCACCGCTACATCTCCGTGCGCGAACTCGACCGCGCGATCGGTGATCTCGAACTCGCAGCGAGCCTCGTCGCAGGCACACCGGACCAGATCGAGCCGGACGGCCTCCCGAACGCGCGGGGAATCCCGACGAGCACTCTCCACACGAACATCCACTACCACCTCGGCCTCGCCCGCTACCTCCGAGGGGATTTTGCCGGCGCGCGGCGTGCGTATTCCGAAGGACTCGAAGCCGCGGCGAATCCCGACATGCGGAGCGCGATGAGCTACTGGCTCCTCCTCACCCTCTGGCATCTCGGGTCCGAACCCGAGGCACGTCTCCTCCTCTCGACCATCGATGCCGACTGGGACCTGATCGAGAACGAGGACTACCACGGCTTGCTCCGCGGATTCGCAGGGGACTCGGACCCACGCGCGCTCCTCGAGGAGGCCCGCGAGGCGGGCGGGGTGCGCTTCGCGACGGTCGGCTACGGCGTGGGGGCGTGGCTCAGGCACGTGGGGAAACGGGACGAGGCGATGGAAGTCTGGCGCGAGGTGATCACTGGAGACCGATCGTCGGCGTTCGGGAGGATCGCGGCAGAGGCGGAGCTGGCGCGGTAGCCTCGGCAACAGATCCTCGCCCCGCCCCGTTGATCGCCGCCCAGGCTTTGCCTATACTCTGACGTTATCCCAGCCACCGACTGGAATTACGTCGGCAGTACTGTACTTGAGACTCTGTACGCGAGACGAAGGCGGCGGAGTGAGGTCCCTCCGGACTTCGTGAGCCGCTGACCCATCGACCCCGTGCCATCGCTCTCGGTGTGCCTTCAATCTCGAAGCGCCACCGTGCAGTCCACGCCCGGCGGTCCCCCCCTGAAGGAGAGTCCAATGATCTTCGGGAAGATTTGGGCCTCGATCCGCGCCCAGTTCAACAAGCTCGCGAACTACTTCTGGGAAGCCGATCCGATCGCCCAGATGCAGTACGAGTACGACATGGCACTCGAACAGATGAAGGAAGGGCGCAAGGGGCTCGAGATCTACCGCGGGCTCGTCGAGCGCGTCTCGCGACAAGTGAACGACGGCAAACAGCACGTCGCTCGCCTCGAGACCCAGACGAAGAGCTACCTCAAGGTCGGTGATCGCGAGAGCGCCGCGAGGTTCGCGCTCGAGCTCCAGAAGATGAAGGCCGACCTCGCCGAGAACCAGGGCCAGCTCGGCATGCACGAGCAGGCCTACGAGAACAACCTGAAGAAGATCCAACACGCCAACAAGTCGCTCGGCGAAGTGCGCCAGAAGATCCGGAAGTACGATGCCGAGCTGAAAATGAGCGAAGCCGAGGCCGAAGTCGCGGCGCTCGCCGAGAGTTTCGAGATGAACGTCACCACCGACTTCGGGCAGATCGAGCAGGTGATCCAGGACCGGATCGACCAGAACCGCGGCAAGTCGCGGGTCGCGGCGGATCTGTCGAAGCGGGGGATCGCCGAGATCGAGGCCGAAGAGCGGATGGAGGAGACCCTCGCCGAGCAGGCGCTCGCCGACTTCGAGATCGAGCTCGGCCTCGCCTCGCCGGAAACCACGCAGATCGAGCAGACTCCGAAGCAACTCGGCAAGGAGGAGAGCTGATCCGATCGCTCTCCTAGCGACCGTACCGCCGCCACCGCTCACCGAGTCATTCTCATGGAGTCAGGGGGAACGACCTTGAACAAGAGCAACAAGCCGAAGCCGACGTTCTACATCGTCATGGTGCTCGTCATCGGTGGGCTCATCGCGCTCGCAGTGAGTCAGTGGGGGGACCAGAACTCCGACGAGGGATCCGGTTCCTTCACCGATGAGGAGCTGAAGAAACTGCAGAGCGACGTCGAGTCTCCCGATGCGATCGGCATCACGACGGTCCAGGAGTACCAATTCGTCAGCTCCGCTCGCCTCCCCGAGGTGAAGGGGGTCTCGAACTATCAGGAACTCCAGAGCCGGACCGTGAAGTTCGCGATCAACGTCTGGGCGGGGTGGGGACCGATCATCTACGCGAACGGCGGATTCTCCGCCGGGAAGCAGTGGAGCACCCCCGGCGGCGAACCGTTCCAGGTCGAGCTGGTGCTCATCGACGATCCGATCTCGATGCGCGACAGCTATGCCGCCGGTGAGGTACACGTCGGCTGGGCGACGCTCGACATGATTCCGCTCTTCCTGGAGTCGCTGAAGCGGGACTCGCGCGTCATGCCTCGGGTCTACCAGCAGGTGGACTGGTCGAACGGCGGGGACGGGATCGTCGTACGAGACACGATCCGCACCATCGCGGATCTGCGGGGCAAGAGTGTGGTGCTCGCACAGAACTCCCCGTCGCACTTCTTCCTGCTGAACGCGCTGATCAACGCCGGGGTGCAGCCGAGCGAGGTGAGCTTCAAGTTCACCCAGGACGCGTTCCAGGCCGCCGCCGCGTACAACGCCGACAAGTCGATCGCCGCCTGCGTCAGCTGGGCCCCCGACATCTACAACTTGTCCGATGTGAAGGGGAACAAGCTGATCGTCACCTCGGCGACCGCGAACAAGCTGATCGCCGACGTCTGGTTCGCGCGCGCGGACTTTGCCAAGGACCACCCCGACATCATCGAGGGACTGGTGCGTGGGATCTTCGACGCGATGGTCGATCTCGAGCAGCAGACGGCGAAGCAAGCGGTCGCCCAGCTGATGTCCGACGGTTACTCGATCCCCGCCGAAGAGTGTCTCTCGATGTTGGGGGACGCGCACTCGACGAACTACGCCGAGAACCGCGAGTTCTTCATGAACAAGAACAACCCGACCAATTTCGAACGCACCTGGAACACCGCGTACTTCCTCTACTCGCGGATTCGCGCGGTCACCCAGAAGGTGCCCTTCGACAATGTGATGGACTTCTCGATGATCGAGAAGCTCGGGGCGGAGGAGAAGTACGCGAGCCAGACATCCGACTACGATATCTTGTTCGCTCCCGCCGCCGCCAGCTCGTTCCAGGTCGAGGACGAGATCCTGACCAAGACGGTCGTGATCCAGTTCTATCCGAACAGCTGGGACATCGAGATGGTGATCAAGAAGAACGTCGATGGGAACACGATCGAAGAGCTCTACGATCCGAACGCGAGTTTCGTCATCGAGGAGGTTGGAAAGCTCGCCGGTCAGTATGGTGCGGCGCGGATCGTCATCGAGGGGCATACCGACGCCTCGATGCGCGGCAAGGTGAGCGTCGCTCAGGTGAAGGACCTCGCGACGAATCGCGCGAATTCGGTGAAGCAGTCGATCGTGCAGCACTTCGACACGCTACAGCCGAACCAGTTCTCGGTCGCCGGCGTCGGCTGGGACCGCCCCGCCGACCCCGAAGATCCGAACAACCACGCGAAGAACCGCCGCGTCGAGATCAAGGTCTACCCACTCGAAGCTGTGAAGTAGTCGATGCGCTGGTTCTCCGAGTTGATCGAGCTGCGCGTTCGCCCCGGGCGCTGGGTCCGCTGGGGACTCGGCGCCTCCGGGGTGCTCGTCCTGCTCGGGGTCTGGCAATTTCTCACCTGGGGCGCCGAGGCGGAGCTGCGGATCGTCTCTCCGGTGACCCTGCCGAGCCCCGGAGAAGTGTTCGCGAGCATCGGGAGCCTGTTCTCGGAGCGCGCGCTGGCAAGGAGCGTGGCGGCGACCCTGTGGCGCGTGCTGCTCGGATTCGGGCTGGCGATTCTCGTCGGCGCTCCGCTCGGAATCCTGGCGGGGACCTGGCGCGGACTCGATGCGTTGCTCGCGCCGCTCAGCCTGTTCGGGCGCAATATCCCCATCGCCGCCCTGGTGCCGCTGACCATCCTCTGGTTCGGCACCGAGAACCACCAGAAGGTGATGTTCATCTTCATCGCGACGGTGCCGTTCGTCTTCGGGACGGCGGTACAGGCGGTGGTCGAAGTGAAGGATCGCTACGTCGAGACCGCGCTCACCCTCGGTGCATCGCGCGGCCAAGTGCTGCGCAAGGTGCTCGTCCCCCTGTCGCTCCCCGCGATCTACACCGGGAATCGGATCCTGTTCGGGCTCGCGTTTGGCTACATCATGCTCGCCGAGGCGATCAACGCGAAGTACGGCCTCGGGCACCTGATCATGACCAGCCAGCGGCGCGGCATGAACGAGCACATCTACGTGATCCTCATCCTGATCGGACTGATCGCCTACGGAATCGACCGACTCCTCTACTACGTCGAGCTGACGCTCTTCCGCTACCGGGAGAAATCTTGAGCGCCGCCGCGGCTGCCACCCCCTCCATGGAGGACGGGCGAGGCGAGGCCGCACTCGTTGCGCCCACCGCCGACCCGCCGGTGGTCGAGTTCCGCAAGGTGACGAAGACCTACGACGCGGGTACGAAGCGCGCGTTCACCGCGGTCGAGAACGTGAGTTTCTCGGTGCCCGACCATCCGAACCGCGGAGAGTTCGTCGCGATCCTCGGCCCGAGCGGGTGTGGGAAATCGACCATCCTCCGCCTCATCGCCGGGCTCGCGCCGCAGCACCCCGCCACGCGCGGTGAGGTGCTGGTCGAGGGGATTCCGGTCACGGGCCCGGGAGCGGACCGGGGGATGGTCTTCCAGGCGTACACTTCGTTCGACCATCGCAACGTGCTCGACAACGTCGCGTTCGGTCTCGAGTGTCGCGGCATGCCGAGAGTGGAGCGCGAGGAGCTTGCTCGGGAGTGGATCGTGCGGGTCGGTCTCGACCCCGATACCGACGCGATGAAGTACCCCTACCAGCTCTCCGGTGGCATGCGACAGCGGGTCGCGATCGCGCGCAGCCTCATCCTGCGCCCGCGCATCATGCTGATGGACGAGCCGTTCGGCGCGCTCGACCCGACCACCCGCGTGCGGATGCAGGACCTTCTGGTCGGTCTCTGGCGCGATCTCGAGGCGACCGTCTTCTTCGTCACCCACTCGATCGAGGAGGCGGTGTACCTCGGCGACCGCATCTACATTCTTTCCACCTCACCCGGGACGATCCTGCGCGAGGTCGAGGTGCCGTCCCCGGACCGCCCGGCGCGAGAGATGCAGCGCGAGCCCGAGTTCGTCGAACTGGTCTTCGAGATCCGCGAAGTGATCGAGAAGCTCGAAGCATACAACGAAGCGAAGCGCGGCGGGGAACCCCCGGCGCAGGAGTAGGATTCGATGGCCAAGCGGGGTGGATCCGGGCTCTGGGGCTACCTGAAGGAGGCATTCCTCTTTCGGTGGAACCTGCTCTTCGCCCTGGGCGGAGCGGCGGCTGCGGCGATCAGCCCGATCCCCGAGGTACTCCTCCCCCTGATCGGAGCGGCGGAGTTCCTCTACCTCACCGGAGTCACGACGATTCCCCGCTTCCGTTCCGCGGTCGACGCGAAGACTCACGCCAGAGAACAGGGCGGCGCCCCTCCGCACGCGGTGCGGGACAGCGAGCGAACACTCGAATCGCTCGTCGCGGGCCTCGATCCCGAGTCGTTCCGTCGCTTCGAAGAGCTCCGGCGCCGCTGCCTCGACATGCACGCGATCGCCCAGGGGGTCGCCGGCCGCACGCGAGGCCGACGAAGTGCGCAGGAGCTCACCAATCCGGGGCTGGATCGTCTCCTCTGGGCGTTCCTGCGGATGCTCCATTCACGCACCTCCCTCGAGCGCTTTCTCGATTCGACCGACGACGCGACGATCCGCCAGAAGCTCGATGAGACGCGCACCCTCCTCGCCGAGGCGGAGGAGGCGGTCGATGAGCGGCGCGTCCGATCGCTCAGGGACAGCCTTGCGACGCGAGAGCTGCAGCTCGACAACTATCAGAGAGCGAAGAGCAACGCGGAATTCGTCGCGATCGAGCTCGACCGCCTCGAGGCGAAGATCCAGACCCTGAGCGAGATGTCGGTGAACCGTCAAGACCCCGATTTCATCATGCGCGAAGTCGATTCGGTCGCCGCGAGCATCCAGCACACCGAGAAAGCGATGGAAGAGCTGAATTTCGTCGATGGCATGCTCGACGACCTGGATGAGCCCCCCTCGATCCTCGGCGCGCGACTGAAGGAGAGCGAGTGAAACCGGACCGCGGAACCACGAAAGACAATGCCGCCGAGATCGCCCCGGACGCGATCCTCGGTGTCCCCGAGGAACGGATCCCCGGGTGGTACCCCGGGTGGGCACGGCGTCTCGCCGAGCTCTACTTCTCGGGGACGACGTCCGCGTTCGTCCTGTCGGGGAACGTTTTCGATCCGGTCGCGACCGGAACTGGGGAGGGGCGCCGATACGAGCCTCTCGCCGGGTTTCTCGCCGACCAGCTCTTCGGCAGTTGGGACCTCGTGCTCTCCTACGATCTCGCCCGCGGCCTGCGCTGCGTCGCCGGTCCCGATGGAAACCGCCTGAAGGAGATGGTCGCCCTCGCCCACCGTACCTACGGCGACATTGCAAGCCTGCCGCGTGAACCGTCCGCCGCGCTCAACTTCCTCGACAAGGTCGTGCAGAAAAACTTGATGACGAAGGGGGAAGATCGCCTGAGCGTCGCGATCGTGATCGACCACGCTTCGTACGTCGTGCCCCAGGGCGAGCCCGGACACCTCAGCCCACGCGCCGCGACGAACCTCGTCACCATCCTCAACTGGGCGACCAGCCCGTACCTGAAGCGCGTGAACATGGCGGTGGTGGTCGTCGATCCGAAACACGCTGCGATCAACGAGCGCTTGACCACGAACCCGCACGTCGCGGCGATCGAGGTGGAGCTCCCCGACCTCGATCTGCGCCGCGGGTTCATCGAGCACCGGACGAACGGGATCGATCTCGCGAGTTTCTCCGACTACGACGCGGCGCAGCTCTCCGCCCTCACCGCGGGCGTCTCTCTCTCCGATCTCGAGACGCTGGTGCAGTCGGCACACGAAGGGGGCCGTCGTCTCGACGCCGCGCTCTTCCGGGCACTGAAGAAGCGCCTCATCGAGCGACAGTGCGAAGGATTCCTCGAATTCATCGAGCCGAAGTGGGGGCTCGACATGGTGGTCGGGCACGAGGCGGCCAAGGAACGACTGCGCGACGATGCGTCCCTCCTCGCGAAGGGCCTCCTCGAGACGGTTCCGATGGGGTACCTGCTCTGCGGTCCGGTCGGGACGGGGAAGAGCTTCCTCGCCCAGTGCGCGACCGGCACCTTCGGGGTGCCCTGCGTCATGCTGAAGAACTTCCGCTCGAAGTACGTCGGGGAGACCGAGGGGAACCTGCAGAAAGTGCTCTCGGTGCTGCGCGCGATGGGACCGGTCGTGGTGATCATCGACGAAGCGGATGCGATGCTCGGCGATCGCGACCAGGGGGGCGACTCGGGGACCTCGAGTCGAGTCTTCGCGATGATCGCGGCGCAGATGGGGGACACGGGGTATCGCGGGAGGATCCTCTGGATGCTCCTCACCTGCCGCCCCGACCTGCTGCCGATCGACCTGAAGCGCCAGGGACGGGCGGAGGTCCACGTCCCGCTCTTCTACCCGGCGGATCCCGAGGAGTTGAAGAGCCTGTTCGTGGTGCTCGCGAAGAAGCTGGGGGCGAACCTCGTGCCCGACGATGTCCCCGAGATCCCCCACCTCGGGAACCTGAGCGGCGCGGACGTCGAGGGAATCGTCGGGCGCGCACGCCGGGCGGCGCTCCTCGGCGGATCGGACCAGATCACCAAGGAGATCCTGGCGACCGCTCTCGCGCAGTTCATGCCGTCGACCGAGAACCTCGAGCGGCAATTGCAGGAGACCGCGGCGATCATCGAATGCACGGACCGACAGTTCCTCCCGCCGCACATCATCGAGCGGCTCCGAGCGGTCGGCGGTCGGGCCAAGTTGCAGGAGCGCCTCACCGCGCTCGTCCAGCTGGTCGATCGACAGTAGAAGTCACCGAAGCACGGCTTCACCACCAGGGTTTGTGAGAAGAGGAAATCTCATGGCACGAGCGAGCTGGTTCGACGACAGCACAGAGGTCCCGAACCTCGCCCAGAAGGTCCAAGAACTCGAGTCTTTCACGAACGCGATGGCGGACGGAACGATCAGCACCGAAGAGCTCGATGCTCAGCAGGATCGACTGATCACCGCGATGAAGACGGTGGAGGCGGAGCTGAGCGACACGGAGCACGAAATGGTGACGGTGATGCTGGTCGAGATGACCGCCTACGACATCATGCGCACCGTGCACGAACTCCAGCGGGAGAGGTTGAAGATGAAATTCGAGCGGTAGGTCGAGGCGCAAGACCTTGAAATGGCGATGGAGCACCCGCGCTCGCCACCAATTCGGTGAACGACGCGGCGCCTTCGGGGCTTTCGGCGATTGCCGCGATGGTCAGCGTCCGGACAGCCCATATCTCTCCCGGAATCGGACCACCGTCGATCGAAGACCGTCATCCAACAGAGACAGCGCGCGGGCGGCGATCTCCGGAGGCACGCCACCATGGAATGCCTCGGCGATTCCGCCGGCGATGCAGGCGAGGGTGTCGGCGTCGCCGCCGAGGGAGATCGCCAGGCGAATCGTCTCCTCGTAGTCGGCGGCATCGAGAAACGCGACGATCGCCTCCGGGACCGTACCCTGGCAGGACTCGTTGAAGTCGTAGTCGGGGCGGATCTCATCGACGGTGCGGCTCAGGTCGTACCCGAATCGCTGCTCGATGTACGACCGGATCGCCTCCTTCGATTCTCCCTGTCGGGCGAGAAAGATCGCGGCCGCGGTCGCCTGCGCGCCGCGGATGCCCTCGGCGTGGTCGTGGGTGACCGCCGCGCTCGCCTCGGCCTTCTCCAGCACCTCTTCGAGTGTATTCATGGCGAAGCCGACGGGGCTGACCCGCATCGCCGCTCCGTTTCCCCAGCTGTTGTAGGGTTCGCGCGATTCGGACGCCACCCACTGGGCGAATCGACCACCGTAGCCGCGGTCGGGATACGCTCGCGAATACTCGTGGAGCTTGTCGATGTAGGGAGCGCCCGTGAGAAGGTGATCGGCGAGCGCCACGGTGAGAATGCTGTCATCGGTAAAGCGACTGTGGGCGACGAAGAGTGGAAAATCCGTGGTCTTCGTCCGGATGAATTCGTGAACCGATCCGATGATGTCGCCGGCGATCGCTCCGAGCATGTCACTCCTGTGAGGCGGAATGGGGGTAGAGTCGCGGGAGAAACCGGCCCGTCCGTCGCCTGTACAGTTCATATTCGTTGCCGAAGCGTTCGACTAGCTTTTTCTCCTCGATCGACGTGCGCGGAACGATCGAGAGGGATGCGGCCATTCCGGTGATTGCCGAGCACCGTTGTGGTGAGGCTGCGACCGGTGACTACCCCCACGCCACTCGGGGGTTCGGTCCCGCCGCAGTCTCCCGTATGATGGGGGGATCTCCCCGACCCCGAGAGCACAGAGGTGGCCCGATGCCGAAAAGCTTCCTTCTCCCCTTCGCTTCGCTCGTCACTCTCTTCTGTGTGGCGCAGGCCACCCCGCTCCTCGCTCAGTGCGATCTCTCCACCCTCGGCAGCCCGCCGCTCACTGACCTCGGCAGCGGCGAGTACCTACCGGGGTATTCGGGAGGTCTGTACCCAGGTGGTCTGAACGAGCGACCGACCGCGCACGAGGCGGCAGGGCTCGCCATCGCCACCGGTGAGATCATCCCGCGCGATTTCTCGGGAGTCCCGGACGCAGCGGGGCTCGTCGGGTTCATCTCGATCGGGATGTCGAACACGACACAGGAGTTCAGCACCTTCCTCTCCGACGCGCTCTCGGATCCCACGCTGCAGCCGCAGCTCGTGATCGTCGACGGCGCCCAGGGGGGGCAGGCGGTCGAGGACTGGATCGGCGGGACGCAGCCGTGGACCGTGCTCGCGAGCCGACTGACGGCCGCCGGCCTCGGCCCGAACCAGGTCCAGGTGATCTGGATGAAGCAGGCGAATCGCAATCCGGGAGCGATCGGTACCTTCCCCGTGCACGCCGAGTCGCTCAGGGACGACTACACGACGATCATCGCGATGTTGAAACTCGAGTTCCCGAACCTGCGCCTCCTCTTCCTGTCGAGTCGGACTCGCGCCGGGGTGTTCGACGTCGGCCTCAACCCCGAGCCGTTCGCGTACGAGTCGGGACTGTCGGTGCGCTTCACGATCGAGGCTCAACTCACCGGCGATCCCGCCCTCGCCTACACCGGCCCGAACCCCGTCGCACCGTGGCTGTCGTGGGGACCGTACCTGTGGACCGATGGACTCGTCGGCCGCTCCGACGGACTGCTCTGGGAGCAGGCGGACCTGCAACCGGACTGCACGCATCCGAACATCCCCGGTCGCCAGAAGGTCGCCGACCAACTGACCGCGTTCCTGAAGACCGATACGACGGCGCGGCCGTGGTACCTGAGCGCGACCGACCCCGCCGATGCGCCGACCATCGCCGCTGGCCCGACGACGATCTCCGGAGGAGCTCCGTTCACGGTCGCCTTCTCGGCGAGCGCGACCGCCGCCAACTTCGCCTGGACGATCGACCAATTCGCATGGAACTTCGGCGATGGCTGCAATACGCTCGGAGCCACCCCGACCAAGACGTTCCTCCACCCGGGGGCACACACCGTTCATCTCACCGTCAGCGACAGCGCCGGGCACACCGCGACCGAGATTGTCACGGTCACCGTGGATGCGGGGATCCCGATCGTGCCGACGATCGTCTCCCCCACATCGCCGCTGCAAAACGGAGTCGAAGGGACCGCGCTCGCAGTGAGCTTCACCGCGACCGGCACGCCGCCGCTCACCTTCAGCGTGACCGCTGGCGCCCTCCCCACCGGTCTCACCCTCGAACCGAGTGGGCTCTACCACGGCACCCCGACCGCGGCGGGGAGCTTTGCGTTCACCGTCACGGTGACGAACACGGCGGGGAGCGGCTCGGCGGCGTTCCTCCACGCCATCGATCCGTCGGCGCCCGGGGGAGGGACGGTGACCCTCGCGCCGGTCGCCGACACCTACGTGCGCGACGGCGGCTTCTCGGGCGACAGTTTCGGCGCAGCGGCAACCCTCGCGGTGCGCTCCGCGGGGACCCTGGGGCAGAATACCCGCGCTTTCCTCAAGTTCGACCTGGGGGGAGCGCCCGCCCCGGTGACCTCCGCCATGCTCGAGCTCCGCGCCGTGCAATTGACCGGCGGGCCCTTGCTCGTCTCCGCGCACGAGGTGGTCGACGACACTTGGGCGGAGTCATCGCTGACCTGGGACGATGGCCTCGCCTTCGGACCGGCTCTCGACAGCGTGCTGGTGGCGAGCGCCAACACGACGATCGTCTGGGATGTCACGCCGTTCATCGCGGCGCAACTGGGTGGCGATGGCGTGGTGAGTCTGTGTCTCGTCGCGCCGGCGGGGAGCGCCCCTCTGGCGATCTTCGCGAGCAAGGAAGGCCAGCTCGAGCCGCCGCGGCTGGTCGTGACCGGCGCGAGCGTCGTCGATCCGCCGCTCACCCGCGGCGACTGCAACGACGACGGTGTCGGCGACATCTCCGATGCGGTGACGCTCTTGGTCTGGCTGTTCCCCACTGGGCCAGCGGGCACCCTCGACTGTCTCGATGCATGCGATGCAAATGACGACGGCGCGCTCGACGTCGCCGATGCGATCGCGGTGCTCTCCTCGCTGTTCGGGGCCCCCGCCGCGCCGTTGCCGGATCCCCTCGACTGCGGGGTGGACCCGACGGCGGATGGCCTCGAGTGCGTGGGGTCAGTCTGCCCCTGAAACGCCCTTGTCGGAAGGCTCCGGGAAACAGAACCCATGGCCCTCAGGGACAGGCTGAGAAGATCGCGCAACTGAGTGGGTCGGGGGTCGGATCTGATCCACACACCCGAAGACTGGACTGGAGGGTGTCTTCTCGCCGCTCCTGGGCCATGCGAAGCTTGGCAAGTTTCTTGAGCTGCTCGTGCAAGTGGGGGAAAACTGGCAACTTCTTGGCCCTCTCAGATGAGCTCTAGCGCGTAGAGAGGCAGACTCAGCCACCGCCATCGCCAGGCTCAGGTAGGCTGGGAGACGTCACTTCTACCCATAGTGGTTGGGAGGCCTCTCACCATGAATCCCATGAAGCTCTGCACTTCGTTCCTTGTCCTGGCTTTGCTTCTGTCTGGCTGCACTACTTGGAACGTCATAGATCATCGCTCGCCACTTGCCGTGGATGGCGCAAACCTAATCGGCAAATGGGTGCGCGTCACCTCGAGTGAAGGGACCGAGAAACTTCGGGTTACTCGCGTCCTGTTTCCATTTCTAGATGGCAAGCCGCCGAAACCCCGCGACCGTGTCGCTGAAGGAGAGAAGAGCATCAACCTACGCGGAATCGACCTTCTTGAAGTGCGGGTTGGGAACCCGTTCTCTCTTGGCCCGAGCGAAAATGCTTTCGCGTTCGTCCAGGTAATCGGAGTCGTCCTGGTTTTGGTCCTCTTCTTGACATCTGGTGGCCCTGCGATCTGAACAGTTCAGGCTGGCGTCCCGGAGCAACCTCTCTCCCACTCCCTCAGAACCGCGCGGCCGAGTACGGGGACGGATCGATGTGCGGGTGCTCGCCATTCAGGATCTCGGCGACGAGTTTGCCGGTCGAAGGCGCCATCGACATTCCCAGCATGTTGTGTCCGGCGGCGATCAGGGTGTTCTCCATGGTGGGGCTGCGGTCGATGATGGGTTTCCCGTCATAGGTCATCGGCCTCCAACCGCACCATTCCTCCTCCACCGGATCGCAGGTCGGTTCATGGAGATAGTGGCGGGCGGCTTCTCTCAGGAACTCGAGGCGGCGCGGGTGGATCTTGGCATCGTACCCGGCGAATTCCATCGTCGAACCGAGGCGATAGCCTGACTTCCACGGCGTCACCGCAACGCTGTGCTCCTCGAATATGAGCGGAATCTTCGGGCACGTGGGTGGCCTCGGCATCGTGATGGAGTAGCCCTTGCCGGGCTGGATCGGAATCCTGCAGCCGAGTTGCTCTTGCAGGAACGGAGTGAGCGCACCGGCAGCGATCACCACGGCATCGGCGCCGATTTCCCCTTCAGATGTGACGAGGGCACGGGCGCGGCCGTTCGATCGATCGATGCTCTTCACTTCGCAGCCCTCTCGAACCGTGACACCGCTAGCTTCCAGAGTTTTTCGCCACGATGAGAGGACGCTCTCCGGGCGTAGGTGTGCATCACTCTCGAAGTGCCAGGCGCCCGCGAGCCCGGGCTGGAGCGAAGGTTCTAGACGAATCAGCTCGTCGCCATCGTACCGAGTCGGGTGCAGGTCGAAGGACGTGCGGAGCAATTCCTCCGTCTGTGCGTACTCCTCGAACCCGCGTTTTGTCCGAAAGACGAGGAGTGTTCCCTGCTTCTGCCATTCACACTCGAGTTCGCCTTGTTCGATCAGTTCAGTGTAGAGCTGCATCGAGGCGGCGAGCATCTCCTGTCGAGCCCGACCGGCCTCCATCATATGATGGGTCTTGCAGCGGCCAGCGAATCTGAGCAGCCACATCCAGAGCGACGGATCGAACCGCATTCTGATCCTGAGGGGCGAATTCGAACTGAACACTTTCCGAATGTTCCGGAGTACTGCGCCCGGGACGGCGAGCGGAAGAACATGGCTGGGAACGATCAGCCCGCAATTGGCATGGGAGCAGCCCATTCCGAACTGGTTCTTCTCGAAAATCGTCACTTCCCAGCCGGACTTGCACAGGTAGTGAGCACAAGCAGTGCCGATGATTCCACCACCGACGACGGCTGCCCGTCGTGAAGCACTCATGCACGCTTCCATTCCGGAATGAAACTCGGGTGGATGGAGACGAAAGACGCTCAGCGTGTGGCTGCGAAGCGATCCATCATCTCCTGGTGAATCCGAGCCATCATCCCCTGGGGCCAGAGTTCCTCGTGGGCCCGAAACAGTGACCCGTGGTCGCGTCCCTCGACGACGATGATGTCGGCGTCACTGCCGACCCTGGCCAGGTCAGCCTTCATGAGCTTCAAGGCACCCTCGAGTCGAAACGTGTCCTGGTCGCCGATGTACACGTGGATCTTCTCCGAGAGCCGTGGCGCGAGTTCGTCCCAGCGGGTCCGAAGCTGGTAGGCGATGTCGTACTTTTTCCAGGTGTCGGCTACCGCGGGATCTATCTTGCCGGTCTCCCAATCGAAGAGCTGCTGGGGGGTGCCATCCTCGGCGCGGGGACTGAACACCGCATTGAAGCTGTAGAACTGACCGCCGAGTGGTTCCCGTTCACGCTCCCGCACAACGAAAGACTGGAGGGTCATGGCCCACTCCCCATCGCGACGCATCAGCTGGATCGGTTCACCGTCAGGATCGGAGAATGCGCTCGCGAAGCGGTAGACGTCGATTCCGGTGAAGTCGCGGAAGTCGACGGAGTCCGGAGCGGTGGACCAGGTACCGTTGAACACATCCGGGTAGGCATACTGGAGCCACAAGCTACTCCAGCCGCCGGAGGAGTGCCCGGTCAGGAAGCGGTTGCGCGAAGTGGCACCCGGGACGTAGCGGAACTCGAGGGCGGGCAGGAACTCGGTGGTGAGCGCGTGACCCCAGGGACCGTTGTTGGCGGAGTCCGCGAACTCGTGATGCCCCATGGGGAACTGGGCGTTGAGGAACACGTAGACCATCTCGGGGTAGCCCGTGCTCTTCATGCTCTCCACCAGCTGGGGGCCGGTCCGCCAGGCCCCGCGGTGCGACCCGCCGAATCCGTGGATGCTGTAGCAGATCGGATAGTCCCGTCCGCGCTCGTAGCTCGGGGGTAGAACCACCCCGGCCTGGATCGTCACAGGGCGTCCCCAGAACTCGGTCAGGCACGTCGACGTGAGTTCGAACAAGTGGACCCCGCCGGGGGCGAGAACCGACTCGGGTGGGGGCGCGTGGTCGACCGGGGTGGTCCCGGAGGCCGTGATCTCGTGGTGAGCACACGCGCTCAGGAGCAGAACGCAGAGAGGGATTGCGAAACGAGCCGTTCGCCTGCCGCAAGTGGTGTCGATGATGTTCATGGCGAAGGTTCTTTCCGTCTGGAGAGATGACGGAAGATAGGCCCTGGAAGGGGATCCGCGCAAGGGTACTGCTCGGTCTCCGAGCACGAGCCAGCGCCACGTTGGCGAGAACTTGCGAAAAAGGCCCAAGGGGAATCGTGTCGGGGTGAGGCTCCCCGGTTCCGATGATGAGTTTCCCCCGGAATTCGCGGGTCAGTCCTTCTTCGACTCGAGCTTCTCGTGGTAGACGTCGAGCAGGAGCGTGCGCTCGTTGCCGTCCTGGGACCAGACGCGATCGCGCAGAGTCCCGTCCTTCTCAAAGTCGAAGCGTACGAGGTGCGAGCCGACTTGGTCACCTTCGCAGTTCTTCAGATCGAGCTGCAGGGCGCCGCCTTCGAGCACAGTCCACTCGCCCTCGTACACGCCGCCCCACTTCGACAGCGCAAGGCAACGCAAGGCGTCGGTTCCGGTATGGTGATAGAGGTATGCGTCGAGCAGGCCCGTGGCCTCGCCGTCGGGGGTCAGTGCGACGGTGTGCGCGTAGATCGCATCGGCGTACGGGACATATTCGAAGGTCGACTGGATGTGGAAGGCATCTCTGTTGGTCCCATCGCCCCGGGCCTCCCAGGTGTGGCCCAAGAACGACTCGAGGACCTGTAGGTATTTCGAGGGCTTCGCCGCCTCAACGGCGGTGCGCGGGGGCTCTTGTGTGAGCTCCTGAGAACGGACGCAGTCGAGCTCGTTGAGGGGGCGGAGACCAGCGCCGGAGTCCTCGAGCAGAGTCTCGTGGTACTGGTCGGTGCCGTGGAAAGTCCAACGCAGGCCCATCACGCGGCGACCGCCGGTCTGGTAGAGGTCGAAGGCGGCGTCCGCGGCTTCGCCCTCGAATCTCATCGTGCCTTCACTCACGCCTCGAGCGAACGGGCTCAGGGCCAGCAGGCAGACCTGCTTGCGACCCGGGTGCCAGTAGAAGACCTGCAGTGCGCGCCACGGCTCGCCTGCCGCGCCGGAGCCATAGGTCTGCGCGAGCATCGAGTGCTGGCCCGGGCCCCAGTTCCAGATGTCGAACATGGACGTCCCGCTCGAGAACGTCATCCTCCATTCGCCGGCCTCCATGCGCGCGAAGCTCGCCAGTGGGTGGGCGACTTGGGTGGGCGCAGGCTCCTGCACCGGCTTGGCGTCCGGGCTCTCGTCCTCCACGGCGGCGCAGGACGAGAGCCCGACGATGAAGAACAGTGCAGCGATGAGAAACAGGACGATGACGGTGTGATGGCTACAGACCGTACTTCGTGCTCGGAGCAACCTTCTCCACCTTCACATCTTCTTTGGCGAGAAGCTTGGCGAGGAGCGCCTCGTCGAGTTTCGTAGCCTTGGTGAACTGCAGCGCGATGTCCTGGTTCACGAACACATCGATGACGCCGTCCATTTCCACGAGGGCCGCACGGACCCTCTTCGCCTTCTCGGCTCAGCCGAGCCCGGTGACGGTGGCGACGTAGCAGACCTCGGGGCGCGGGCGAATCTCATGGCCGAAGCTCTCCAGCTTCATGCTCTTCGCACTGAGGGCTGCGGCGACCTGCTCCTTCGTCACGGTGGCGCCACGCTTCAAGGTGAAGGTCGCGCGGGCTCCGCTCATGTAGAGGATATCCGCTACGTTCAGGGTCTCGATGGCCTCACGGGCCATTTTCGACGCGCCTCAGTTACCACCCGAAGTGTCCACCACCACGAAGCGCATCTGCCCGTCGGCAACCCCGGGGCCCCTCATGGCGAACGTACACCCCGCTAGGGTGGCGCAAAGGGCTGTCACACTGAGGGCTCTGGTCAACCGTCGAAGACTCATCGTGCTTCCTCCAAGGTCTCATCGCAAAAAGCTAGGTTCCGCGGGCCTGGCTCCTGCTCCACAGTCAAGAGCTCTCCGGTGAATAGAGGGTACTGCGTCGCACCTTCCTCCTACGTAACGGTGTCGTCACCAGGCTCGGGCGAACACAGGGCTGCCTTGCGACTCGCTCACCGATCGGCGCGAAGTGAAGGAGCTCGCGGCGCCGCAGCGAATGGAGGAATGCTAGCCTTCACCACCTTTGGCCCGGCTCGCCCTCAAAAGAATGGCTCTCCGCACATCCTTGTGGGTAGAGCGTGGGGGATGAACCCCGGGAAGCCCTCGTCGCCGCTGGTGCGCGGCCATCCATTGAGGCGGTTGTGCATGTGAATCGCGAGCGAGTAGAACAGACACAGCATCGCAGTCGGGTGGAGAGCTCCTCCGATTGTCCGCCCAACGCTCCGGTTCAGCGGCGGGCCGCGTGGCGGACCGTCCGCTGAAAACGGTTGTTCGACCGCTCATGAACGTCCATGAGGCTTGCCGAGCAACGCTACTTGCATCGGCGACCTGTCGGGGGGGATCGCAAACGACCCGTAGCACAACCGCCTCAGAATTCCATCCGGTCGGGCGTACCAGCTCGCCCAGGTGAGGGGGGTGTCGCCGTTCACGTCCTTGGACTCACGCGCCGCTCCGGCGCCGATGAGCAGATCGATGGTGTACTCCGTGCCGAATGCGGCGGCACGGTGAAGAGGTGTCTCACCCTTCGTCCGGCAGTCCCGCATGAACGCCTCGGTATCGACCGATGGATTCGTTACACGATCAGGTTCTGCGCCGTGGGCAAGGAGAACTTCGACAACGATGTCGTGGGCATGACGAAGGGGTGTGCACAGTGCAGAATGCAGTGGCGTTTCTCCCGTGTCCTCTGCACACAAGTTGACGCCAGCTCCGTTCTCGATCAAGAACTCGCAGAGCTGCCAGTGACCGTGAAACGCAGCGCCGTTCAGGCCAAGGTTAGCCCCAAGCGACCCCAGCGACTCGCCGTGCTTGAGCAGGAATCGGATCGCACTGACGTCGCCAAAGTAGGCGCACCACTGCAAGAGGCGCACGCCCTCGCCCGTCTCGGCTGTGGCTGCATGGCCCTGAGCCACGTAGTCAAGAACCAGGTCCGTGCGACCGTCCATAATCCGGTCAAGCAGTCGGTCTGTGATCATCGTAGCCTCCGGATCTTGACGGTAGAACGGTGAACACCCAGCGGCGCCGCCGCAAAGCGTTTGGGACTACAAGATACCGTGCGGCAAGATACCGTGCGGTGGCGTCCGCTGCAGTGACTTGATACTCATCGAGGACTTCCTCGAGAGGAAATGGCGGCACGGTACGACCAACCTCGTTCGAGGAGCCATCGGATCGCGCTGTTTCTGCCATATTGAGCCGACTTGCCTGACGACGGAGCCCCCTTTCGGGGGAGATCGTCGCCGATTGCAGCGAAGGCTCGGGGTTGGCCGGCTTTGAAGTGACCATCAGTGGCTGATCTTGGGTGACCCGTGACAGGCAGAGGCGCTTCCGGAGAGGGAGCTTGACGCGGGAGTCCTCATAGTCGTTGGGAAGTCACCGGTACGCAGGTTTCGAACCAGTCGGGCCGAGGTTCAGCCCCCCGGGTCGTGGGGGAGCACGGCAGGGATTGCGGATTGCAGTGACAGGCACTCCCCAAGTCGCCCCTCCGTTCGGACTTCGGAAAAGCCTGGGTGCCGGCCTGGGGGCCGCACTCACCCGAGAGCGCCTCTCGCGGCTCGCGCAGCGGACCACGGTTGCCTACTACTTCGCCAGCGCTCAGAATCTGGTGACGATCGCGCTGGAAGATGGTTTGCGGCGCTTCCCGTCGAACGAGCTACTGAAGGCGCGGCTCGAGACGCTCGACTGAATCCTCGACCGTGGCGAGCGGAGGAGCTCACGCGTCATGAAGACACTGAACGGCAGCTCGAGGAATCGGGGCTCGGATCCGCACCCGTGAGAGCGAAGACCCTCTCGAGGCTTGCCGTCGCGCTGTTCTGGTTGTCACTGGCAATCGCGATGGTGCTCGAGACCTTCCTCGACGCAAAGATCCTCTATTCGTTCGAGTACCGGTTGTTCAGCTCGATCCTCTCGCTCACCCTGATCGTGCTCTGGGTCGAGGCGGATGCCGTCGCCCGGAGAATCACGATCCGAAAGCGGCTCCGCTACCTCATCGTGTTCGCGCCCCCGATCGGTATCCCCGTCTACGTGATCCGTAGCCGCGGCCTCCTTGGATTCCTCAGGTTCTCGGGATGGTTCGCGCTGTGCGCGGCGGTGTGGGTCGCGCTGTGTGGCGGCCTGGCTGCGCTCGACGTGATCTGAGTCGGTCGACCCCGAAGCACAGACTTCGTGCCACCAAAACTGCAGAAGGAGTGAAGAGATGCGCATGAACCGATTCGTACGGCGGCTGTTCCGGGGCGCGCTCTGCGGCGGGTTGATCCTGCTGCTCGCCGACTTCTCGGCAGGACAAACGACGATCCAGGTCGATGCCGGTCGGGGCAACGTGAACGTCTGGGTTCCGAGTTCCTACGATCCTCAGGTACCGATGCCGTTGATCATGGCGCTCCACGGCTACAGCGCGAACGGACCGCTCTTCGAATCCGTCATCCAGTTCGAACCACTCTCCGAACAGTACGGGTTCATCTACCTCCACCCCAGTGGCACGTTCGATGGGACAGGCTTCCGCTTCTGGAACGGGACCGACGCCTGCTGCGACTTCTACGGGAGCGGCGTGGATGATTCGGGATACCTGCGAGCACTCATCGAACAGGTCGAGCTCCAACTCAACGTGGATCCCCGAAGTATCCATCTGTTCGGACACTCGAACGGCGGGTTCATGTCGTACCGCATGGCGTGCGACCATGCCGATCTGATCGCCTCGATCGCGAGTCTCGCGGGGGCGACCTACCTCGATCCTCTCCTCTGCGCTCCGACCGAACCCGTTCACGTCCTGCAAGTTCACGGGACCTCGGACGCGGTGATTCTCTACAACGGGGGACAAGTCGCGATTCCGGGGGCCGGTGTCTATCCGGGGGCGATCGAGACGGTGGAGCAGTGGGCCTCGTCGAACGGCTGCTCGCTTCTTTTCGAGACACTCCCCACGCTCGACTTGGATTCAGGCATTCCGGGGTTCGAGTCGACGGTCCGGAGCTACGTCTCCGACTGTGGGCCCGGAGGATCGGCGGAGCTGTGGACCATCGTGGGAGGGAGCCACCAACCGCTGATGAGCGCCAGCTTCTCGCCCGCGGTCGTCGAGTTCCTACTCTCGCACCCGAAGCCTGCCCTCTTCCGCCGCGGGGACGACAACGGGGATGGATCGGTCGATATCGGAGACCCCATCCACAACCTCGCGTACATCTTCGGCACCGGATCGAGCAACTGCCTCGATGCGAAGGACACGAACGATGACGGCTCCGTCGACATCGGGGACCCGGTGTACCATCTCTCCTTCCAGTTCTCAGGGGGCCCGATGCCCCCGGCCCCCTTCGGCGTCTGCGGAATCGATCCGACGGCCGATGCGCTGAATGCGGACTGCGCCGAGTATCCGGGGTGTCCGTAGCAGGGAACAGACCGGCTGACTCGCGCTCCGAGGCGATGCGCATCCTGGGGTCAACCGAGCCCACCACCTCGGACCTGGGCTCGCGGTCGCAAGCACCAACTACTCCAGAGCTTGGAGAGTGCCGATCACCGTATTCTCGTGTCGTAGTCAAGCCGCGGACAAGCACATGGATCCCCAGAATATTCTGATTCTGCGCCCGAATTCCCGTCGCCCAACCAGCACGACCAATTTGCAATGTACGTAATCTATCTACTCCTGGCAGGAACGAAGCCACTCATCCGCTGCCAAGTCCTGCGCGATCCAGGGTGCGTTCGGTTCGACCTGATTCGCTACACCGCCAAGCCACGGGGGTCCAACTTCAATAATATCTATTGGTGTAGTATTCTCCCGCCTAGGAAACGGTCTACCACGCACTACGTACCTACGAAGCCTAGAGTCATACCAAAATTGCCGAACGACTTTACCACTTGCATCCCACTCAGTCCATCCCCAATCACATCTATTAATATTCCCCAGAATTCCGGATCGAGCGAGAAATCCAGACTCGCAATGCCAGTAGGAGAAAGGCCCCACAGACTCTCCTCCTATCCAACGAGATCTTGTTTTCCACCCGTACACGAGACTGCCATATAGCTCGAATGACCCATAAACCCTGTACCGAGATACATTCTGCCAAATTGCCGGCATCTGTGTTACCAAACAATATGCTATTACACTTCCAGTCGCGACAACAATTAGGCGTCTCGAGACGTTTGGCACTATCATCCAATCTAGGCCTTGCGCCAACTCATGTTCTGTTCTGAACTAGTTTCGCCTCGGCGGCCAGGGAGCCTCAAATTGCAAGTTCCGCAGCGGTCTGTTTGCAGTATCCGCGCGCCTGGACGCCTCTGCTTCAATTGAGCACGAGACATCCCCGCAATTGGCAATTTCAACCTTGACCCTTATGTTCTGCTGGACAATTCCTCCCTCACCGCCACTACCCACCGAAATTTCGTAGCTGTTTCCAGTGCCAGCACAAGGAGTCGTTCCGAGGTCCATAGTCCCTGATAGCTCCAATGGTGCTTCATACGCTTCATTGCCTGGAGTGTATCTATCAAAAACTCCAGGGTCAGTGAAATTGAAGTCCCACGGCAGGTCAAGTGAAACTGGAGTCGCAGATTCTCTCCGCAACTGATAGTTCATTCCCTCTGCGAATTCCGGAGCACTTGCGGAATTGGTTGCGGTGTACTCTAATTTGACCTCAAGCTCGCCAAAGCATGCTTCGGAGACTCCTCCTTCGACACCAATGGCATCGGGAACATCGTAAGCGTCCGTTGCGGCACAGGTCCCCACGCTGCCAGGTTCGCGCGATGATCTCCGGGCAGGGGAGGGGCGATGTCGAGCGCTCTCGAGTTTCCGGTCCACGCCTGCGACTTGCCCGGAGCATGCTCCCGAGATGCACGACGGCCGGGTAGGTCGCCCCACCCGGCCGTCACTCGGTTTCTCGGCTCGTCTTCTTCGCCGCCCCTACTCGGCGATCGCGCTCTTCCCCGCGAGCCATCGCGACGGCGTCAGCTCGAGCGCGCGTTCCGCCGGCGCGTCCCAGCTCTCCCGGAGCGCCCACTCCAGGTACTCCCGCGGGTTCTCGCCGAGCCGCAGCACCGTCCCGATCAGCGTCAGCACGATCGCCGCCCG
>JAQBGV010000168.1:0-16153 GCA_032128395.1 Planctomycetota bacterium
TCGTCCTCTTCCTCGTCTTCGTCCTCTTCCTCGTCTTCGTCCTCTTCCTCGTCTTCGTCGTCCTCGTCGTATTCCTCTTCGTCCTCGTCCTCGTCCTCGTCCTCGTCGTCCTCTTCCTCGTCTTCTTCTTCCTCTTCCTCTTCCTCTTCCTCTTCCTCAGCGACCGGAACAGACACCGGCGTCGCGCGCCGCTTCGGCGTCGGCTTCACCTTCGTTCGATCCGGGATCAGAGTCCGCAGACGCGCGAGAATGCCCACGAGGGCACCCGGTACGCGCTTCCCGGCCCCCGCGACCGCACCGCCGCTTCGGAAGAGGAGCATCGCGACGAGCGGCGTAACGAGGACATCCGTGGCGAGGAGGAGTCCGACGAGCAGCAGCAGGCTGGTGACGATCGTCGTTCCGGTCGGACCCGCCAAGTCGTAGAGGAATTCTCCGCAGAACTCCCCGAATACGCCTCCACGGAGGAGAGTGTCGGGGGCGAGGAGCGACACGGTGGTGAGGTGCCACTCGAGGGTCGAAATGCTGAAGATCAGCAGTCCCGTCCCGAGGAGCTTCCACTCCATCCCGCGGATCCGCATGCGGAAGAACGCGCTCAGGCTCCAGACCAAGAGTACCCCGACCAAGAAGTAGCTCGAGACGATCCCGAGGTAGCGCATCGCGACCCCAGCGATCCACATGCCGAGCTTGCCACAGATGTTGGTCGCCGTGCCCCGATGGACCGAGAGGTGCTCGCTGTAGAGGGAGAGGAAGAAGAAGGCGGTGAGGGCGAGCAGGGCGAGCGCGAACACCTCGGCCCGGAGCTCACGCCCCGTGGCTCGGGAGAGTCCGCCGGTGCGGGCGACCGCGGCGGACCGCGTTCCCCGACTCGAGATGGATCGACTCATCTTCCCTCGTCGGGGCGGTCGGGCCCGCGGCGACAAGCCCAAGATTCGCCCACGAATCGGAGGATCTCCTCGGCGACGGCCTCCTTCGAAAGAAGGCCGAGGTCGCGATCCTCCGCCCCCGGTTCGATCCACGTGTAGCGCCCTTCGGGCGCCCCGAGGTTCGTCGGGGTGTTCCACAGTATCAGATCGAGGGCCTTTTGTACGAGCTTTCGACGTGCATCCCGCGGCTCGGCCCCGGATTCCAGCGAGAACCCCACGAGGACGCGATCTCCCTTCTCCGCGCCCCTACCCGCGAGCACGTCGGGGGTTCGGACGAGTCGGGGAGTCCAGTCGCCGGGGTCCTTCCGCTTTTTTCCGGAGATGCGCTCCGCGGGGCGATAGTCGCAGACCGCGGCGGTCGCGATGAAGGCCCCGACCTCCGGCCAGAGACGCCGGCAGATGGAGTCGAGTTCTGCCGCGGAGGTGAACGGGTGGACCTCTGCACCGGTCGGGGGCGTGAGCCCGGTCGGCCCAAGCGCGAGCTGGGTCCGCCAACCGAGTTCCACCGCGCGCGTCGCGATCGCGATCCCGAGCGCACCGCTCGCGGCGTTCGAAAGGAACCGCACGTCGTCGAAGTACTCGCGGCTCGGTCCGGCGGTGATCAGAAGGACGGGGGAGCTCATGCGTTCGCGAGGATTCCGGCGACCCGCTCGTCGATCTCGTCGAGGTCGGCCAGCCTACCGGGCCCGACCGATCCACAGGCGAGGTGACCGCTCCCCGGCTGAATGATCGTCACCCCCCATTCCGAAAGGGTCGCGACGTTTCGCCGTACCGCGGGGTGCGCCCACATCTTGTCGTTCATCGCGGGAGCGAAGACCGATGGACCGTTCCACGCGAGCCAGGAGACGGTGACGATGTCATCGCCGAGCCCCGCGGCGGTCCGTCCGAGGAAATCGGCGGTCGCCGGGGCGACGACGAAGATGTCCCCCGCGAAGCCGGTTTCGATGTGCTCGGGTTTGCCGCTCTCCACCTCGGTACGCCAGATCTCCGAGAGGGCCGGCTGGCGCGTGACCGAGGCAAAGGTCAGGGGAGCGACGAAACGGGTGGCGGCGGGGGTGAGAAGCGTGCGGACACGCGCCCCGCGCTGGGTCCAGCGCGAGGCGAGTTCGACCGCTTTGTAGGCGGCGATCCCCCCGGTCACTCCGAGGATGATCGTCCTGTCGTGGTAGATCTGTCCGTCCATCGGCCGTCGCCGGACCAGAGGTCGATCCCGCTCGAGGGGACCGACCTCCGATTCGACTAGCTCTCCTTCGCGGGATTGAGGAAGGCGGAGAGTTCTTTGATCCGCGCCTCCTTGATCCTCTTGAGGTCCGATCCGTAGATCTCCTTGTCGTCGCCCTTCTTGTCATCGGTCCGAGGGCTGAGACGACGGGAATCTTCGACGAAGCTCGGCTCGCACTCGGACTTGTCGGCGAGGATGATCTTGTCCTGGAGGATCTCCTGAACGACGACGTTCTGGAGATCCTTCGGATTGTCCACCTCGACGAGCGGGCGCGAGCCACGTTTCAGCTCCACTAGCCGCTTCTGCATCAGAGAGGTCAGGCGGAGCTTCCCGCCCACCTTTTCGATCAGCTGATCCTCGAGTTCGACATCGAGCATCGCTACAGCTCCTTTCTCCGGTCCCTCCCGTCGGTGGAGGGCCAGCGCGTGGATCAGGTTCGTTCCCGGGCCTTGCGGATCTGCGCCAGAACTTCCTCGACCGCCCGGTCGAGTTCGTCGTTGACCACGACGTGGTCGTAACGGTCCTTGCGCGCCAGCTCTTCCCGGGCGTTCTTCAATCTGGTCTCGATGCTCCCCGCATCGTCCGCGCCGCGCGCCTCCAGGCGCCCGCGCAGTTCTTCGAGGCTCGGGGGGTCGAGAAAGACGTAGAGCGCGGGGACCCCCCGGTCCATCAACTGTTCAGCTCCCTGCACATCGATGTTGAGGAGCACCGAGCTCCCGGCTCCGAGCTGCAGTTCGAGCGGGCCCTCGGGGGTGCCGTAGAGCTGTCCGTGCACCTCGGCCCACTCGAGAAATCGCCCGGAATCGATGTCCTTCCGAAAGGTCGCCTCATCGAGAAAGCAGTAGTGGACGCCGTCGACCTCACCCTCCCGAGGGGTGCGCGTGGTCGCGGTGATCGCCCGGACGATCCCGGACTCTCCGAGGAGCCGGTCGCAGACCGTGGTCTTGCCCGCCCCGGAGGGACCGGAGATCACCACGAGCTGGCCTCGCTCCACTCCGGACACCGAACTCCTTTCCACCACGTGGCACGCTCTTCGGCCTAGTGCTCTCATTCGATGTTCTGAGTCTGTTCCCGCAGGCGATCGATCTCCGCCTTCGCGTCGACCACCTGCTGCGCGATCTCGAAGCGGTTCAGCTTCGAGGTCATCGTGTTCGCCTCGCGAAACATCTCCTGGGTGAGGAAGTCGAGACGGCGCCCGACCCGCCCCCCCTCTCCGAGGATCTTCTTGAACTGGTCGAGGTGCCCGCGCAGGCGGCCGAGCTCCTCGGTCACGTCGGCGCGCTCGGCGAGCAGCGCCGCCTCCCGGTAGAAGTCGCCCACTTCGACCTCGACTCCGAGCCCCACGAGGAGCTCCTTCACCCGCGCGCGGTACCGATCGCGATTCTCTACCGCCACCGCGGGCAGATCCTTCTCCACTTCGCCGAGAGTTTGATTCAGAGTGTCGACGATCCCTCCCAACTCCGTGCGGAGATGGTCCCCCTCCCGTTCCTGCATCGCACGCAGCGCGTCGATCGCCTCGTCGACCGCTTCTTCGATGATCGGAAGAAGCTCGTCGTGATGCCCCGCGATCGGGTCATCGACCGAGACCACCCCGGGGATCACGAGCAGGTCGGCGAGTCGGACCTCCTCTCCCGGCGCGACTCGGTCGCGGACGGTGCGCACCTCTCTCCAAAGACGCTCGAGTCGCGCGCCGTCGAGGATCGGAGCCCCTCCCATCGGCGACGTCCCGAGGTCGAGCGACAGGCTCAGAGAACCGCGCTCGACCCGGTCTCGAATGCGCTGCTCGATGCGATGCTGCGAAAACAAGAGTTCGACCGGGACGTGCGCGGCGATCTTCAGGTAGCGGTGGTTCACCGAGCGGAGCTCCACCTGCACCTGGATCGGTCCTGCCTCGCGACGACCCGAGCCGAAGCCGGTCATGCTGCGGAGGGTATGGGGCAACTCCGCCTAGCCTCCCGGCTGTTCGTTCGGAACCGGCGTCGGGGTCAGACTCCCGGTACCCGCCCCAGCGCCCGCGCCACCTGGATCGGGGGGAGCGCCCACCGAGGGATCGAGTCCCGAACTGTCCCCAGGAATATCCTTGATCCCGGTCTGCTCCTGACTCGCCTGATCGACCAGTCCGATGAGCAGGCAGAGCACGAGGAAGGTGCCGGCCAGGATCCCGGTGAACTTCGAGATCGCGTTGGGGTTCCCCGCGCCGAGCATCTGATCGCCCCCCATTCCGAAGGTCCCGGAAAGACCGCCCTGCTTCGGTTCTTGTATGAGGATCGCCATGGACATCAGGAAGCTGACGATGCCGAGGACAATGCACAACAGAGTGACCATCTCTTCTGCACTCCCGTCGCGGCCCTTCGGGCCAGTTTCTTTGCTCTGCGCTCTGCTTCGCTCTACGCTTCCGCCGCGTCGACGATCGCGAGGAAGGAGTTCGCTTCCAGGCTCGCGCCACCGACCAGTGCACCATCGATTTCATCCGACCCGAGCAAACTCGCAGCGTTGTCGGGTTTGACGCTCCCTCCGTAGAGGATCGGGGTCGCGCTCCCGTTTCGTCCCCCCCGGTCGAGGGCGTCGCGCAAGGCGCGGTGCACTTCGATCACCTGCCCGGGCGTCGCGGTCCTTCCGGTCCCGATCGCCCACACTGGCTCGTACGCGACCCAGAGCGGTCGCTCCTCGGACAACGCTCCCGTCACGGCGGCGAGCTGGCGCTCGACGACGGCGATCGTTTCGCCTGCGTCGCGTTCCTGCTCGCTCTCGCCGACACAGAGGAGCGGAATGAGCCCCGTCCGGTCGGCGGCGACCGCCTTCTCGGCGACGAGCGCGTCACCCTCACCACCGCATCGACGTTCCGAATGGCCGACGAGCGTCAGCCCGCAGCCAAATTCGCGGAGCAGCTCGCCTCCGATCTCCCCCGTGTGCGCTCCGTACCCACACAGCGAAATGTCTTGGCTCCCGACTCCGAGCGATACCTCGACCCCGGGGTCGAGCAGCGCGAGGAACGGGGTCGGGGGGAGGATCCACACCTCGACCCCTCGCGGGAGGGGAGCGCGAGCCGCGAGCCCGCGCACGATCTCGCCGAAAAGCTGCGTCCCCCGCTCGCGGGGTGGGTTCAGCTTCCAGTTGCCGACGATGACCTTCGGTCGCACGACCCGACCTTCCCCCAGCCGACAGGACCGTCGAGACTGCGACCGCACCGGTCGTGGATGGACGAACGCTCGAACCGGACGGCGACTTTTTGAAGAGACTACGGCACGAGTAGTGGACCACCCCTGGCAACGGGGCAGGCTAGATCACGCTCTGGCCTGAGTCAAGCTTCGGTGGGGACGTGAGTTCGGGAAACTGGCCGAAGATTGGCTCCACGCCGCGGTTCCTGCCCCGTCTTCGCCCCAGAGAAGTCATTCCGTCCGAGGAATCGATCTGCCGGCGGACTGCTCAGAAACACCAGAAGAAGGAGATAGGGCCGGCGTCTAGCGCGCCGCGATGACGAACGCCCGGACCCTTGCCGGATCGACGGGGCGGGTGACGTCCCCATTCTCCTTCAATGAGGTCCCGACGATCACCCCATCCGCTCGCTCGAGCATCGGGCCAATCGTTTCGGCGGTCGCTCCGCTCCCGATCAGCAGCGGAACGCCGGGAACCGCTTCGCGGACCCGGATGAGATCCGCGGGGTCCACCGGAGAGCCCGTTGCGGGGCCGGTGACGATCAGCGCATCGGCCAGGCCCCGGCCGACCGTCTCCCGCGCCGCCTCCGCGATGTCGAATCCCGGGGGGTGGATCGCGTGTTTCACCCCGATGTCCGCGACGATCGCCGCGGGGATGTCCCAGGAGTGGCGAAAGCGCAGGGTCTCGGCGGCCTTCCCCTCGATCCACCCCTGGTCGGTCAGCAGGGCGCCGGTGTGGACGTTCACCCGGATCAGGTCGACGCCGGTAGCCCCGGCGACCGCGAGCGCCGCGGCGGCGTCGTTGCGCAGGACATTCACGCCGATGATCGGTTCCTCGCCGACCAGCTGCCGCAACTCCGCGGTGATGCGGGTCATTTCGGCGATCGTGACCAGATCCACGCGATCGGCGTGGAACGGGGCATCTCCGAAGTTCTCGACGATGATCCCGCTGCACCCGCCTTCGAGGAGAGAGATCGCATCTCGCCTCGCGCCCGCCCAAATCGGGGATCGATCCCCGCCGTAGCGGGGGCTTCCGGGGAGAGGGAGCAGGTGCACGACCCCAAGGATCAGTGGGCGGGGGCGCGAAAAGGGATCGCGAATTCGATCGGTCATCCCGTGGCTCGCATTCTGGTCGCTCGCCTTCACGCTCGCTTCAAAGGTCGAGGTTCGTGGACCGCACGATCGCTCCCATATCGCGAAATTGCCGCGCGATCCGGGTGACCACCTCGATCACTCCGGCGGTGCGGGCAACCGGCGAAAACTGCTCGCAGCGGATCGTCACGCGCTCGCCTCGCCGGTCACAGAGCACGTAGAAGTGCTGTGCGGGACCGAGTTCGAGCGCCAGGCTCTCGATGAGGACCATGTCGCCGTCGTGTCTGAGGTAACTCGCACGCGCCTCGAGTACGGTGCCATCGGCGCGCACCTCCTTGAACGGTTCGAATGTTCGCCAGAACTCGTCGAGGGGGGGGGCGCCTTCGAAGACGGTATGGGGCATCGGTCTCCTCGGTCGTCTTCTCGGTGCGCTTGCCGGTTGTCCAAGCGCGGATTATCGTGGCGCCCCGCCGTGGTGCGCAAGGCTCCCCTCGGAAGCGAGGACTCCGTTGTCCCCCTCCTGTCTCTGGACGATCGTTCCCATCGCGCTTCTCGATGCTCTCTCCGGCTGGGCTCTCTCCGGCTGGGACTGGATCACCCTGACGCTGGCGGGAGTGATATTGATCGGCCTGGCCTTCACCATCGGTCGGATGTGGGCTCGCCTGATGGGACATCGGGCCCACAAGGACCGCACGGAGAAGATGTTCCAGATCGAGAAGTCGCTGTCCGAGTTCTACGAGCACGAGAAGAAGAAGTTCGTCGCCGACAAGAAGCGCCTGGACGAAGAGCTTTCGCAGAAGGACAAAGAGATCGAGGAGCTTCGCAGAAAGGCAGCAGGGGTGTCGGGTCGCGGCAAGGACGCGCGGGCGGACCTGATGATGCAGCTCCTCGTCGAGAACGAGGCGCTCCAGGAGAAGCTGTTCGAGCAGAACGTCCGCGAGAAAGAAGAGCGAGACCGAACTCTGGAGCGGGAGCTTCAGCAGATCAGCTACCAGCGAGTGCTCCTCTCGCGGCTACTGTCGGATCGCGGCGTCCAGGAGGCGGTCGTGGAGATCTTGGGAAATGACGACCGGGTGAGGGAGTTGCGCGCGGCGACTCCGAAGCTGAGCGTGCTCCCAGGGGACGCCCCAGAGAAGGAACACGAGGCGTGATCGAGTACGAACACGGCGCGGCGTTCATTCGACGGGATGGCTTCTACCACGCGGCGAACGCTGTCCTGGTCGGCGAGCTCGAGATCCACGAAGACGCGAACATCTGGTACGGCACGGTGTTGCGAGGGGACGATGCGCCGATCGAGGTGGGGGCACGCGTGAATCTCCAGGACCTGACCATGGTCCATGCGGATCCCGGGAAGCCTCTGACGATCGGTGACGACGTCACGGTCGGACATCGGGCGATTCTTCATTGCGTCGAGATCGGACCGCGCTCCTTGATCGGGATGGGATCGATCTTGATGGAGGATGTGACGATCGGCGAAGAGTCCTTGGTCGCAGCCGGAACGGTGGTGCCGCCAGGGATGGTGGTCCCACCGCGGTCGTTGGTCCGCGGGGTTCCGGGTCGCATCGTTCGCGAGACGACGGCGGAGGAGAGAGCCGGGATGCTGAGCGCCGCGAAGAAGTACGTCGCGAATGCGAAGATCTTCGCCGAGCGGTACGGCTAGCCGGGGGCACGACGTGCAAGAACCAGCACCATCTGACCCCACAGGCATCCTCGCCATCGAAACCAGTCATCCCCAAGGCTCGGTCGCCTGGTCTCCGTCGGCCACCGTCCAGGCGGAAGAGGAGCTCTTCTCGATCGGCTTGGTTCACGGGCGGGAACTCTTGCCGAGAATCGAGATGCTGAGAGAGCGTGTCGGCTTTTCCCGGAGCGAGATCGGGACAGTTGCGGTGAGTGCGGGGCCGGGTTCGTTCACGGGGGTGCGCATCGGAGTCTCTGCGGCAAAAGCCCTGGCATTCGCCCTCCATCGTCCGGCCCTTGCGGTCTCCACTCTCGAAGTGATCGCTCGGAACTGCCCCATCGATGGAGAAGTGGCGGTGCTCCTCGATGCGGGCAGGAACCGCGCCCACGGAGCTCGCTTTCGTCGCGAGGCAGGGCGCGTTCTCCGCCTCACCCCCGATCGAACCCTGCCACCGGCGGAATTCCTCGATGTGTGCCCTGCGGAGACGGTGTTGATCGGAGCGGGGGTGCGCACGCTGAGCGGCGTGGATCGCTTCGAATGCGTCGACGAGAAGCTCGACAGGCCGAGCGCTTCGGTCGTCTGCGCCATCGCGCACGACCGACTCGCTGCGATCGCCACCGGCGA
Source organism: Planctomycetota bacterium (assembly GCA_032128395.1). GTDB lineage: Bacteria > Planctomycetota > UBA8108 > UBA1146 > UBA1146 > JAQBGV01. The sequence continues at coordinate 8,695 of JAQBGV010000168.1, forward strand.
GGAACCGACCCCGATCGAGTTCAGGGATGTCCACCAGCTCGTACCCTTCTACCTCCTCCGCCCCGCGGCCGAGGAAGCCGGGGAGAGATCACCCGGGGAAAGGCCATCGTGACGAGGCGCCGCAGGGTCTGGGCCGAGATCGACCTTCAAGCGCTTCGCGAGAATCTCGCGCGAGCGCGACGACGCCTCCCCAAGGGGTGCGGGGTGATCGGGGTGGTAAAGGCCGACGCGTACGGCCACGGTGCGGTGTCGGTGTCGCACGCGCTCGCCGCGGAGCGAATCGAGATGCTCGGGGTCGGCGATGCCGACGAGGCGATCACGCTGCGCGAGGCGGGGATCACCGCCCCGATATTGGTGCTCGGAGCCTCGCTGAAGGAGGAGATCCCCGATCTCGTCGCCCAGCGGGTGATCCCCTCGATCCACTCTCCAGAGCGCATCGCTCAGTTCGCTGAGGCGGCGCGGCGCGCGGCGGTTCGCCTCCCGGTGCACCTCTTCGTCGACACCGGGATGTGTCGCCTCGGCGTCGCACCGGAGCGGGTGCTCGAACACCTGCGCTCGATCGCAGACGAATCGTCGCTCGTGCTCGTCGGAATCGGCACCCACCTCGCGAGCCCCGAGCAGGAGCTGTTCAGTCGAGAGCAGCTCGCGCGATTCGACTCCGTGCTCTTCGCAGCCCGCTCGGCGGGACTCCTCCCCCCTCGTGTTCACGTCGCGAGCTCCCTCCCCCTCGACCGCTACCCGGAGTCGAGCCACAACCTCGTGCGCCTCGGCGGAGCGCTCTTCGGACTCGTCCCGACGGAGGAGCAACGGGTGTCGGACCCGCCGACCCCGGTCCTGTCTCTGCGCACCCAAGTGGTCCACCTCCGAGATCTGCCGTCGGGAAGCCCCGTCGGCTATGGAGGAACCTTCGTCACGCGACGCCCATCCAGAATCGCGACCTTGCCGGTCGGGTACCACGATGGGTTCCCGCTCGCGCTGTCCAATCGGGCGCAAGTGCTGGTCTTGGGCCAACGCGTGCCAGTGGTGGGGCGGGTCTCGATGGACTACGTCACGATCGATGTCACCGAAGTTCCGGGGGTCGCGACGGGTGACACGGTGACGATCGTGGGGGAAGATGGCGGGGGTCGAATCCACGCCGCCGAAGTGGCGGAGTGGGCGGGGACGATCTGCTACGAGATCCCCAGTCGACTCGGGCCGCGGGTCGTTCGCGTCGTGCGAAACGAGAAGCAGCCACAGCGCTCTTCCCGACCTCCTGCCGGAGAGCGCCGATTCGGGGGACGCGCCCGCGAAGAGTCCGCGGCGGGCGCTGCAGGAGAGACCGGCGAGGAGACGGCTTCCGGATGAATGCTCCGGGCAAAGTCGGAGGGGCGGGTGCACCCGCTCTGGAGAAACCGATGGCCGCCGCGCCCTCGCGATTCAAGCCTGTCCCCCTTCGCCTCCCCAAGCCGAGCAGCAGTCGGAAGCGGCTCCGGCGGCGACAGATTCTGGTCGGACTGATCATCCTTCCCACCATCGTCATCGCCGGGACCGCGCTGACCGTTCGCGAGTTTCTACAGTCTGACTACCTCGCCGAGCAACTCGCGGAGACACTCCGGGGCAAGTTGGCGGTGGGGTTGACGATCGGTTCGATCGATTATAGATTTCCGAACAAGGTCATCGCGCGCGATCTCGTCGTCTTCTCGCCGGAACCGAGCAACCACTTCCCTCACCTCCTCGAGATCCCCCGCATCGACGGGAGACTCCAGTTCCTCTCCCTTCTCTCCGGTCGCATCGAACTCCATTCGCTGATCATCGAAGAGACCCAGATCTTCATCGAGTTGGACGACCAAGGGGTCTGCACCCTCGTCCGGGCGATCCGCCCTGCCACTCTAGGCGCGACTCCATCACCTGAGGATGTCCCCCCCGGACTCCGCTGGACTCCGCCCGAGGTGACGTTGAAGAAGGTTCTCGTGACTTGCTGTCCATATACCGTGCTCAAGGACTGTCAACTCGAGATCGATCTGAAGCTGAAGTACCTGGACGCGGAGCGAACCAGGTTCAGCATCAACGGAAAGGGCCGGGTCGAGGCGATCGATCAGATCCTGCTCGATGGGACGGGGAGTTTCGCCGCCGGGGACATCGAGGCAAAGCTACAGATTCGAGGTCTCCAGCTCGACGATGCCCTTCGCGACCGGCTGACGGAGCCCTCCATCATCGGACTGTGGGACGAGTACCGGCCCCGAGGAACTGCAGATCTGGTCCACGAATTCGTGCTGACCGGAGGAGAAGTCAAGAAGAACAGCGCGGAGATCACGCTCGCTGGAGGAAAGATCCAGATGGTCGATCCCGTCATCGCCATCAGTAACGTCAAGGGCAAGATCAAGATCACTCCGGGCTCGGTGAGCACCGTCGGAAAATTGGAAGGAAAGGCATTCTCCGGGAATGCCACTCTCGAGGGTCAAATCGAACTCCTCCCGAAGGGACCGGGGGGAGGATCGTTCGAGCTCGAGCTCATGGGGCTCTCCCTCGAGCCGTCGGTCGCCGATGACCTTCCAGGAAATCTGCGAAAACAATGGGACCGATACAAGCCGAACGGGACGGCAGATCTCCACATCTTCGCGAAGGGGGACAGCTTCCCCCCCGAGATCACCCTGACTCATATCGATCTCAGGGAAGTGGACCTGGCGTACGAAGAATATCCGTACCCGCTCGAGAATCTGTCCGGGACGGTCGCGCTGACGGGTGATGGAGCGATCAGCGTCTCGCTCACTTCACCTCCCGACAGTACGCCCAATATCCGGATCGAGGCGAATGCGTTCATGAAGCCGGGACAGCCACTCGATGTCACCGTGGACATTCTCGGGCTCACCATCGACGAGGTCGTGGCAACCGCCCTCCCCCCGACCGTACGGGAGATATTCGACGAATACTCGCCCACCGGGCTCATCGACCTGAAGGTGTGGGTCATTCGCGATGAAGAGGGCGAGAAGCAACATGTCGACGTGATGATCACCGCGCGCGACGCGACGATCCGACACCAGGCATACCCGCTGCTGGTCGAACATGTCACCGGCTCGGTGCTGATCCTGAGGGATCGGGTCGAGTTGAGAAATTTTCAGGGCCGGCACGGTGATTCCGAGATCATCCTCAAGAACGGGGACGTCGTCCTCGGGGACCAGGGACTCGTCGACTTGACGATCGAATCGCCCGATCTCGTGGTCGACTCCGAGGTGATCGCAGCTCTCCCGGATGACTCGGAAGCCGCGATCAGGGCGTTCGGGCTCGGCGGGAGCGAGCCGAACGGAAGCGTCCAGTTGTCGGTGGTTCTCGAGGCGCGGGGAGCTGATCCTGTCGAGATCGAGGTCAATGCCACGATCCATGATCCAGTGCGGATGGTGTACGAGGAGTTTCCGTACCCGATGGTGTTCCACACCGGAAAATTCCTCTACAACAGCAAGATGCACGGGGTGAAGTTCAGCGATCTCCAGACCTCACCCGATCGCTCCCCGATCATCAGCATCTTTGGCGACCACACGCGACCCGATGAAGAAGACTTGGACCGACGAGAACTCTTCCTCCAGATCGACATCGAACCCGGGATCGAGAATCGGGGACTCCACCTCTCCGATCCGGAACTGGTCGACAGTCTTCCCGCGGATCTGAAGCTCTTCTCGAAAAAGATGGAGCTCGACGGACTGCTGACGGCGTCGGTCGAAGTCCGCCACAACGTGGGCGGGGTTGGACCGGAGACGGTGAGCTATGTCGGCGACCTTCAGATCACCGATGGATCGATCGACTTCGGACTCAAGCTCAAGGAAATCAATGCAACCTTCGACGTCAGCGGTGGAGTCGGGCCCGAGGAGCCGCACAACTTCGAGGCACACTTCAAACAGGGCTCCTATCGGTTCACGCGGTTCTTCGTCGAAGTCCCGAACGAGCTGATCTTGGCCTACGGAGCTGAACACCCGGCGATCTCGGAGAGGAAGAAGCTCATCGCCCAAAATGTGCCGGAGGCCGGGGGCTACCTCCCCACCCTGAACTTGATCGCTAAGTTTCCCGACCGCGTCGAGCAGGTCTTCCAAGCCGCGATCGGTCCCGCGACGATGTACGGCGGAGAGCTGAACGGCTTCTTCTTCGTCGATCTCGCAGACGACGGTCGCTTCAAGGGGGAAGCGGAGTGTAGGGGGCTCGACCTGTCGAAGGGCTCGATGGACATCTTTGGGACCAAGGACATCGCAGGGATCGCGAACGGGCGAGTGGATGTCGAAGGCCGAACGAAGGACGCGGAATCGATGGTGGGGTTGGGACTTGTCGAAGTGACCGCCGCCCGTCTCTCGCGTGTCCCGGCTCTCGCCGCCGTCTTCCTCAACCCTCTCAAGGCGCTCTCCCGAGAGAATCAGAATTTCCATAAGGCGGAGGCGAAGTTCCTCATCCGGGATCAGCGCTTCGACATGGTGGAGCTCGGCGACTTGAGGCTCGTGAGCGAAGTCGTCGAGGTTCTCGGCAAGGGTACGCTCAATTTCGAGAACTATATCGACCTGATTCTCGAACCGCAGACTCTCGGCGGCCTCCCGATTCTTTCCGACATCCTGAACAGCCTCACTCGCTTCAGGATGCGGGGAAATCTCGATGACCCGGAAATCTTCGGCGCTCCTGAATAGCCCGGGCTCCGATTCTGCGCGACCGGGTTTTTCGGCTACAGTTTCAAGTCGTACTCGATCTCGTCCCGGATCGGACGTCCGAGTTCATCGTGAGTCGGGATGGTCGGTCGGATCTTCCGTGCCTCTGCTACCGCCCCTTCGTGCACGGCGACCATTCGGAAGCCGCAGGCGAGATAGAAACGCTGCGCGATCTCGTTGTTGTCGGTGGTGACGAGCCAGACTGCGCGGGCTCCGGTCCGGTCGCCGTGCTCCGCGACCTCGGCGATGAGACGACGCCCGATGCCCCGGCGAGCGACGTCGACCGCGAGCGCGACGAGCTCGAGTCTCTCCCCATCCGGTCGGTAAAGGGCGAGGCCGAGAAGTCGTCCTTCATCGCGGCAGACGATTCCCTCGAGCGACCCCGCTGGGTGCACTCGCCCGCAAGAGACGAGGGTCGTCGACGGGAAGTGTTCCTGGAGGAATTCGTCGACGTCCGCGCGATCGAAATCGCCGAGGGTGCGCACCTCGAGGGGTCGGGGGAGCGGGAGAGGCGCCGGGAGCGCGACCGCGAGATCGATCCAGTATCCAAGCGTCGGGCGGCCCCCCACCGGAGCCAAACCTCGATCGATGAGGGCCCCTCCGTTCTTCTCGATCACCCGACGCGAGCCAGGATTGTCGGAGTCGCAGGTGATCAGCACTCGCTCGAGGGAAGCCGACCGGGCCTCGCGGAGCGTCTCGTAGAGGACCCGCGTGCCAAAGCCTCGACTGCGCTCCGAGGGGCGAACGTCGTAACCGATGTTCCCGCCCAACCGCTTCAGCTCTTCGGTCAACTCGAGGCGGAGCCGACTCGCCGCGACCAATTCACCGTCGCAGAAGAGCCAGTAGTAACGACCGGGGACTCCCCCGATGAGGAGCTGAGCGGGGTCGGCACTCCGAGCGGTCCGGGCTCGGTACGCGCTGAAATCGTCGAGCGCAGCCGCGTACCGGTGGTCGCCGGCGGCGGCGTACTCCCGGGCGAATCGGCGGAAGGCCCGCTCGTCCTCGGGGAGGAGCGCGCGGAGATCGATGCGGCTCCCGTCGCCGTGGAAATCGGATCCGGCCATCGCTCCCCTACTCCTGGCTTCCAGGGCGTCGCGTCGCTATCGTCCGCGATCGGTTCGGTCCCCATTATCCCGTGCGCGCGCGTTTCGGGAAGCACCCCCCCGGATCGTCCCTGAGCGCATCGTGATCTCGGACCGAGAAGTGGAAGGTCGCGTGGACGACCGCGAGCTGACGATCTGCGACATCACTCAGGCGTTCGCCGAGACGAGCGGGGGCGTCAAGACCTACCTCCTCGCGAAACAGCGCTACCTCCTCGACGAGACCCCCCACCGTCCGGTGCTGATCGTCCCCGGCCCGGATGACCGCACCCGGAGAGTCGGTAGGGCGACGATCCACGAAGTCGCTGCACCGGAGATTCCCGGCTACGCGCCGTACCGGTTCATCTTGCGGCTCGAAAAAGTGTTGCGACTGCTCCGGCGGGAAGCACCCGATGTCATCGAGGTCGGGAGTCCGTACCTGCTCCCTTGGGCGGCCTTCCACCATCGCCGTCGTCACCCTGCTTGCGCGGTCGTCGGGTACTACCACTGCGACTTTCCGTCCACCTACGTCGAGACCACCCTTCGCGGCGGGAACCTCGCGCCCCTGGCCGGGATGTGCGTCCGGATCGCCGAGTGGTACGCCCGGCTGGTGCACCGCCGCTACCAGGTCACTCTGACCGGTTCCCCGGCGATGCGGGCCTGCCTCGAGCGGATAGGGATCGATCAAATCCGGATGGTCCCCCTCGGGGTCGACCTCGAGACCTTCCATCCCGAGCGGCGGGACCGCGGCGTGTGGCGGGAGTTCGGACTCGACCCGGAGCGGCCGGTGCTCATCTACTCGGGACGACTCGCGGGCGAGAAGCGGGTGCATCTGCTCGTCGAGGCGCTCCGACTCACCGACCGGGAGGATCTCCAGCTCGCGTTCGTCGGCGAGGGACCCGCGCGGTCAGAGTTGCTCCGGAAGGCCGCGATCGACCCGCGTCTCCACGTGCTCCCCTACCAGCCGGATCCCCGCGCGCTCGCGCGGCTCCTCGCCTCCGCCGATCTCTATGTCACCGCCGGTCCCCACGAGACCTTTGGCCTGTCGGTGGTCGAGGCGCAGGCATGCGGACTCCCCGTGGTCGGTGTCCGGGCGGGGGCCCTGGTCGAGCGTGTCCCCCCGAGCGTCGGGCGTCTCGGTGAGGAGGACAGCGCGGAGGAATTCGCACAGAACATCCGGACGATCACCTCGGAGGACCTTCCCGCGATCGGTGCTCGAGCGCGCCAGCTCGTCGTCGATAGTTTCTCGTGGAAAAAGACCTTCGAGACGCTGCTCGGGGTCTACGAGGAGACTCTGGCATCGACGGAGGAGTCGGCTCGATCATCGAAGGAAATGCGCGTGGCGAACCGGGGAGAATGATCCTGTGGAGGAATACTCCGTCAAACTCTCTGCATCGGCCAAGCCATCATCTCTTCAGAGATACCGCTTTCCGACACCGTCACTCCGCACCGATTTCGTGCCGCGATCTCGCGGGTGAGTCTGGCGGGAGACACCTACACGAAAGCGGACACCGTCTACCGTGACGATGGGTCATGCCCGGTTCCGTTCGGGAGAATTGTGATGCCGCGAGCGGCTCACTCACCGGTGAGAGCGTCGAGCATCCCAGCCAGCGCCGATACGACGCGAGACATCTGGAGATAGTTGAGCTTCTCGGGGGTGTCCTCGGGAGTGTGGTAGTAGCGGTAGCGGAGGTAAGCGGTGTCGGTGACGGTCACCCCGGG
>JAQBGV010000169.1:0-3832 GCA_032128395.1 Planctomycetota bacterium
GACCGCTGGGGGAAACCGGGGCACGCCGCACCCTCTCCGGGCGGAGCGGATACACGCAAGGCGACACCCATTCGCCGCATGGCACTTCCTGAGCGACGCGGGCCCCCCATGGTCATGCCCCCGGTTTTCTAATACACGATCGATCGTTTCCGACGAATGCCAGAGGGCGTGATCCGGGAAATCGATAGTGACCATCGGGTGATCGAGCCGGATCTTCCGCGTTGCGACCGCTGGGTAACCCTAGTTTTGGGAGGGCGTCCAGTAGCCAGCTCTGAGCGCTCTGTGATCAGTGATCCGGCGATCCCACGATCTTCGATGTCCGATCCTCGACGTTCCCCTTCAAGGACAATTCGGCCCGCTCGCGCATCCCAACCCGTCCGGGGTCGGGTCCGGGCCACAGAGCGGGAACGGCGGGGCCAGCGGCGGAGCGCCGGAGAAGAGCGTCGCGAGCATGCGCACGGGGTCGGCGATGTCGACCGTGCCGTCATCGTTCGCATCCGCCGCGTCCGCGCAGGCGGGGGTGAGCAGCTGCCCGCCGCCGAACAGGATCCCGAGCACCTGGATCGGGTCCGCGATGTCGAAGGCGGCGTCGATGTTCGAGTCGCCGCGGATGAACGGACTCTCCCCCGGCACCTCGTAGCACCCCATGTCGACGATCGGCGCCGGGCCGACCCCGGTGTCGACCACCGTCGACACGTCGGCGAGGCGGGGCATTCCGCCCAGATCGATCTCGGCGGACAAGGCGAGGGAGAACGAGGCCGAGAACGAGAACACGAGTGCGAGCGGGATCGGATGAAACATGGGTACACCGCATAGTCCACGGGCGGTTCATCCTCGATCCGTCCGGCGCGACTCAGAGAGTGAGCGAGAATTACTCACGAACGGGCTCCAACGCCGTCAGGCGTTGGGCCAGAGGACACATCGGAGAGGCTGAGTCATCGATTCCTGCTCAGCCTCTCAGGGGCCGCCCACGCCAACATTCTTGATGATCCCCTTCGCGAACGCGCTGACCGGGAGCCCCCACCACCCGCTGACCCCGCCGCCGGTGTTGCCCTTGACGACACCATTGCCGAACGCCGCACTGCCGCGGCTATTGCCACAGAAGCTCCCCCGTCCAGGGGATGCCGCCCCAGCCGGTCGGAACATCTCCTCGGGGGTCGCAGGCCAGATGCGGTCGTTGCTTGTGCCGGACGACGGCTTCCCGACGACGATTCCTCTCGCCCTTTCGAGGGAGCCGTTTGAATTCTTGACGGTCCCCTTCGCGAAGGACATGCCGCCGCCGCCGACCGGGGTTTTGATGACCCCCTTCGCGAAGGACATGCCGCCGCCGCCGACCGGGGTCTTGATGACCCCCTTCGCGAAGGAGATGCCGCCGCTTCCGTCTTGGCCATTCTTGATGACCCCCTTCGCGAAGGACGCGCCGCCGCTGCCGCAGACGGTCCCGATGCCGCCGCCGTCGCCCTCCTCCGCGGGCACCGTGAAGATTCCGCGCTCCTTCTCCTCCGGCGCATTGTCGATCGATGTGCTCCAGCCGGTGCTGTCGCCGATGATGCGATCCCCCTTCAGGTCGAGCACTACCGGGTCGCGGTTCCGGGCGACAAGGCGCTCGTCACCCGCGGAGATCACGATCGGGTCGCGATTGTCGATGCGACCGAGGTGCGCGGCGCTCCCTCCGCCGAGGGCCAGCATCACACGGCTCGTCGGATTGCCTCCCAGGTACTCGGTCGACGGCGACCAGCTCTCCCGGAGAGAGCCGACCCTCGCAGCGGCAGCCGGCCCGCCGAAGGCACCCGCGGCGACCGTCCCCGCCCGCACTAGGTAGCGCCCCGTCGCCGACTCGAGGAACTCGCCGCCGACCTGGTAAAGCCCGCTCGCGGGATCGAGACGATGCCCGTGGTAGAGGTGGACGTTGCCGACCGACGAACTGGGGAGCGGATTCCCGAAGGCGTCCCGCACCGTCACCTGCCCGTGGTCGCCGTACTCGTAGCGTTCGACCACCCCGCCGGTCGAGTCGGTCAAGAGGATGACGCTGCCGCTCGCATCGACGTGGAACGTGAAGTCGACAGGGCTCCCCGCATCGACCCCGTAGACATCCGCGCTGCCCACTATTCCCACGACGAACTCGTCCGGGTCGCTCGGGTTGATCGCGACGGAGTCCACGGTGGTTCCATCGGGTTGAATCTCGCGAGGGACTCCGATGGTGTCCCCCGAAAAGTCGAAGACATGAGCGATCCCTCGCCGACCGCGATTTCCCACGACCACCAATCGCGGGATGTCGGGCTCGAAATCTGCCTCCATGTAATGGGCAGTCGCATCGTGCCAGCTGTCCAGCAGCGTTCCCCCCGCGGTCCAGAGCCTGACCTCCCCGAGGCGCGCTACCGTCACGACACGATCCTCGCCGAGGAAGAACGAGAAGTAGACGCGTGAGTCGTGAGGACCGAAGCTGGGGAGTTCCGGTGCGAACGACCAGAGTCGCGCACTCCCATCACCGGAGCCGGTGATGAGCTGAGAACCGTCTGGTGAAGAGTCGATCCACCAGATGTTCTGGGAGTGGCCGCGAAGTCTCCCGACTTCGGTTCCATCGAGCGTGAGGATCAGCGCATCGCCGGCGAGCGAAGTGACCAGGAGGTGGAGCCCATCCTTCGTGAAGCGAGAGCGGACGAATGAACGAGAGAGATCTCGATACACGATCGTCCCACGGCAGCTCGGGAGCTCCCACTTCCAAACCGTGCCATCATCCCCCGTCGTGGCGAGGAGTGATGAGTCGACCGGGCTGAAGACGACATCCGCTACGATGTCTTGGTGCCCCTCCAGCTCTCCGACGAGCGTCCCATCGATGGTGTTCCAGATGCGAGGGGCTCGGTCGGATCGGAGTCCCTTGTCCAAGCCTCGCCAGCCCGCTGCCGAAGCGATCCGCTGTCCATCGGGAGAAAACTCAAGATGTGTGAGAGCGGTTTCATGCGCGCTCGGCAAGTGGATCGAACATTCCCCACTGAAGAAGCCATCCTCACCGATCCAGATGCGCATCGCCCCACTGCCATATCCAATCGCGAAATTCGACTCTGACGGCGAAGTCGCGACGAGATGGATCGGCCCATCACCCGCATCGAACTCTTGAAGGAGCACGCCATCCAGGCTCCAGATTCGAGCCACACCATCTTTGCATCCCGTGAGCACGCGCAAGGAGTCCGACAAGAATCGGGCTGCTCCCACCCATAGGTCCTGATCATGCTCGAGCGTCGCCAGCCGGGCGCCGTCTCGATCGAAAACGGTGACGTCTCCTCCTCCTGACATGACTACGATGAACTTGCCATCCGGCGAAAACACTCCATCGAATGCCCCGCCCTTGAACGGACCGAGTGTCAGGAGCGGGGTCCCTCTCCGATCCCGAAGATGTACCCCCTCCTGCTTCGGGTCACTCACCGTCAAGATCCGCGCACCGTCGGGGGAGAAGGCCACGAGTCGAAACTGCCCCCCCACGTGGAACTGCTCTTGTTCGCGCATGCGACCGTAGAGTTCGTGCACCGGGGAGAGCACCTCTGGACTGTCGAGGATCCTTGCGGCTCTGAGAGCAAGGATCAAGCCGAGCGCATCGTCCGTCTTCCCCGCATCCCTCGCTGCATTGGAGAGCAGGATCGCCCGCTGTCGCTCCAGCGCATCGTTTCGACGTCCGATAAGATTCAACGACCCCACGAGCGCGCCACTCATCAGCAGGAAGATCGAGACGAGAGCGATGGCGAGTGCCGGGTTTCGTTGTGCCCAGCGCCCCGTGCGGAGTACTGGCCCCGCGGGACGCGCCCGAATCGGTTCGAATGCGCGCACTCGGCTCAGG
>JAQBGV010000170.1:0-7133 GCA_032128395.1 Planctomycetota bacterium
GCCCCCTCGTACTCGCGGCAGAGCCGCTCGCACTTCACCCCCAACGAGCTCGCCTTCGGCTCGGGGGGGGGTGCCCCCTCGTACTCGCGGCAGAACCGCTCGCACTTCACCCCAACGAGGCGCGCTCCGCGTGCTTTCTTGTCGTCTTCTTCGTCGAAGGTGCGGTGATTCGTCACCATCACGAGGACTACGGCGAGTCGGGGTGAACACCGTCGATGACGGAAGCTCGGACGAGATCCTCTCGATCCCTTCACAGAATTCAGTCATTTTCGTGCGCCACTTCGGCAAGATGACGACACCGAGCAGGAGGAAGAATGAAATCAACTCTCACGACCGCGGCGTGGATCGTCGCGATGCTGTGCGCTGCGGTGCAGGCCTACGCGCAGGACGGGCTGACCGAGGAACAAGTGCGGGCGATCGTCAGCGAGGCCCTCGCGGAGCAGCAGGCCGCATCCGGGGAGTCGTGGAAGGTCGGGGCGAAGAACCACATCACCTTCGAGAGCGCCGATGGGCGATTCAAGTACCAGGTCGGCGGTCGGATCCAACAGCAATGGACTGCTTGGAGTGCCGACGATGAGTTCGCCGCCCAGGGAGTCCCCCTCGAAGACAGCACCTACCTCCGTCGAGCGAGGCTGTACGTCAGCGGACTCGTGTGGGGGAACGTCTACTTCAAGGCCCAGTACGATCTCGCGGATAGCGCGGTCAAAGCGGCCGACGTCTACATGGAACTCAGAGAATTCGAGCACGCGAAGATCCGAGTGGGGCACTTCCACGAGCCGTTCGGCTACGACGTCCAGGTCTCGGCAAACGACAGCACGTTCGTCGAACTGACCAGCGGCGAGAGCGGGGTGACTCCGAACCGCAACATGGGTTTCATGGTGCACAACCCGTACTGGAACGAGCGTGGCACCTGGGCGATCGGTGCGTTCCGTCCCACCGACGGCAACGGCAAACTCGTCGGCGATGGACACTTCTCGTACACCGGTCGGGTGACCTATCTCCCACTGGATGAAAACGACGGACGGAAGCTGATTCACGTCGGGGCGGCCGCGAGCTGGCGGGACCCTGACAATGGTCTGGTGACCTACGTGGCCGAGCCGGAGGCGCGCAAGGCGGACGACATCATCGACGCCGGAACGCTGATGGTCGACGGCCTTCAGCTCTACGGTCTCGAGTTCTGCGGGACGATGGGGCAGTTCTTGTGGCAGAGCGAGTACATGGTCGCGATGAACGATCTCGAGGTGGGCGGGAACGCCGACTTCGAACACTACTACGCCCAGCTCTCCTATGTGATCACCGGAGAACACCGCGACTACAAGCGCATTCGTGGTGCGCACGGAATCGTGAAGCCGAAGCACAATTTCGGCGAGGAGGGTGGGTTCGGGGCGATCGAGGCCGCGGTCCGCTATTCGGTCCTCGACTTCAAGGACAATGGCATCGACGGCGGCGTGATGGATCAGGTCACTTTCGGTGTGAACTGGTACCTGAACCCGAACGTCCGCGTGATGGCAGACGTGGTGCTGGTCGACGTGGATTCGATCGCGGGAACGACGGGCGTCGACGGCAGCGCCGAAGCGTTCACCATGCGCTTCCAAGTGAACTTCTAGGTTTGCTCCCCGCGTTCTGTGGGGAGCGGCGAGGGTGGCTCGTCTGCCGCACTTTGGGGTGGGACCCAGCAGAAGATCGGACGGCACCGCTGTGCGGAGCCAGTCCCCACGGCGTGCTCCCCTACGCCAAGAGCTCCCGCACCACTCGCCCGCTGACATCCGTGAGCCGGAAATCTCTGCCTTGGTGTCGGTACCTCAGGCGTTCGTGGTCGATGCCGAGGAGGTGGAGGATCGTCGCGTTCAGGTCGTGGATATGGACCGGGTCCTCCTCGATGTTGTACGAGAAGTCGTCGGTCCTGCCGTGGACGATCCCCGGGCGGACTCCTCCCCCCGCCATCCACATCGAGTAGCAGCGCGGGTGGTGATCGCGGCCGTAGTCCGTCAGGCTCAGCGGACCTTGGCAGTAGATCGTCCGACCGAACTCGCCCCCCCAGATCACCAGGGTGTCTTCGAGCATGCCGCGCTGCTTGAGGTCGGTGATCAGCCCCGCGCACGCCTGGTCGACGTCCTGGCACTGGCGGCGCAGGTCGTCGGGGAGGTCACCGTGCTGGTCCCAGCCACGGTGGAAGATCTGGATGAACCGCACGTCGCGCTCGACGAGACGACGGGCGAGGAGGCAGTTCGCCGCGAACGTACCGGGCTCGGTCACCTGCGGGCCGTAGAGGGCGCGGACGCTCTCTGGTTCCCTCGAGATGTCCGTGAGCTCGGGGACCGAGGTCTGCATCCGGTACGCCATCTCGTACTGCGCGATGCGCGCGACCGTCTCGGGATCTCCGGTGATGTCGTGAGCGGCGAGGTTCAGCTTGGCCAGGCGGTCGAGCAGCGCCCTCCGCGTCGTGCCGTCGACCCCTTTCGGGTTCGACAAGTACAGCACCGGGTCGCCGCTCTCGCGCAGCCGGACCCCCTGATGCTCCGACGGCAGGAACCCGGTCCCCCAGAGGCGTTGGAAGAGCGCCTGCGCTGGGCGCTTGGCCGACCACTTCGAAGTGAGCACGACGAAACTCGGCAGGTCGCGGTTCGTCGTGCCGAGTCCGTAGCTCAACCAGGCCCCGAGACTCGGCCGCCCCGGTTGCTGGTGCCCGGTCTGGATGAAGGTCATCGCGGGGTCGTGATTGATCGCCTCGGTGTGCAGGCTGCGGATGATCGCGATCTCGTCGGCGACCCTTGCGGTGTGCGGGAGGAGCTCCGAGATCCACGCTCCGTGCTTGCCGTGCCGCTCGAAATGGAAGCGGCTCGGCGCGATCGGAAAGCGCGTCTGCCCCGAGGTCATCGTGGTCAGGCGTTGCCCCTGTTGGATCGAAGCGGGCATCTCGCGGTCGTACCAGTCTTCCATCTTCGGCTTGTAGTCGAACAGGTCGATCTGTGACGGCGCGCCGGACATGAAGAGGTAGATCACGCGCTTGGCCCGCGGGAGGAAATGCGGAGCGGCGAGGAGTGGCGCGGTTCCACCGGCGGGCTCGCCCCCGAGCGCGTTCACGATGAGGGGAGACCCCGGGATCGAGGCGAGCGCCGCCACGCCGATCCCAGCGCCGACGCTCGAGAGCGCGCGCCCGAAGAACTGCCGGCGGGTGTGATCGAGCGGGTCGGAGGGTTCGGAATGGATCATGGGCGCACTACCCCTTCGTGATCGCTTCGTCGAGATTGAGGAGCAGACTGCCGAACACCGTCCACGCGGCGTGCTCGGCGGTGTCGAGTGACGGGTCGCGCGGGATCTCGCCGACCTCGAGGAGCGCTCCCGCGGCATCGGGAGCGGCGGCGTAGGTCGCGCGAAGCTCTTCGAGCGCCGCGAGGAGTTCCGCCTTCTCTTCGTCGCTCGGGGCTCTCGCCGTCACCGACCGGAATCCCCACGTCAGGCGCTCGTCGTCGCTCGCGCCCCCTTCGAGGAGAATCCGCCGCCCGAAGCGCCGGGCCGCCTCGACGTACTGCACGTCGTTCAGTAGCACGAGCGCGGCGAGCGGCGTGTTCGTCCGTTCGCGACGGACGGTGCAGGTCTCACGATTCGGAGCGTCGAAGATCTGCATCGACGGCGGCGGAGCGGTGCGCTTGATGAACGTGTACAGGCTGCGGCGGTGGAGGGCGTCTCCATCGTCGCGCATGAAGTTGCGCGTGTTGGAGTCGGTGTAGCCGACCGCCTCCCACACTCCCTCCGGCTGGTACGGCTTCACCGGAGGGCCGCCGACCGTCTCGACGAGCACGCCGGAGACGTAGAGCGCCTGGTCGCGGATCACCTCGGCATCGAGTCGATGGCGCACGCCGCGGGCGAGCAGTCGATTCTCAGGATCGCGGGCGAGGAGATCGGGGCGCACGCGCGAGTCCTGCCGGTAGGTTTCGGACAGGACCATGAGCCGGAGCAGGTGCCGACGGTCCCAGCCGCTCTCGCGAAACTCGACCGCGAGCCAATCGAGCAGCTCGGGGTGGCTAGGCCACTCCCCCTGGCTCCCGAAGTCCTCGCTCGTCCGCACCAGGCCGGTGCCGAACATGCTCTGCCAGATGCGATTCACGGTGACGCGGGCGGTCAGAGGGTTCTCGGGGGAGACGAGCCAACGCGCGAAGCCGAGTCGATCGCGGGGAGCATCCTCCGGGAAGGGGGGGAGGAACGCGGGAGTGTCGCGTTCGACCTGCTCTTTCGGGAGGTCGTACTGACCGCGCTCGAGAAGGTGCGCCGGACGGGGAGGATCGATCTCCTGGCTGATGAGCGTCGTCGGGATCTCCCCCTCGAGCATCTTCTTTGCGCGTTCACTCTCGGCGAGCTCGGCGAGCAACTGTGCGTGGCGCGGGGAGTGTTCGAGTCGGAAACGCTGGCGGAGGAGGTCCGCCTGCGGCGCTTCCCGGTGCTCGCTCGGAGTGGCGACGATCGATTCGAGGGTGAGCACCGGATCGGGTCCGATCACCCCGGCATCGTCCCAGAACGCGGTTCCCCCGAACTGGGTGAACGCGAATCCGGAGAGGACGCTCCCCGAGCGGAGGCCGACCTTCGCAAACGGCACCTCGAGGCGCACCCACTCGCCGATTGCGGGTAGTTCCCCCATCGGTCTGTGGTTGGCGGCGTCCCGGCCGAGGTCGCCGAAGACGACCCGGTCCTCGCCCCAGAACGCGCGATGGTCCCAGGATTTCTCGTCGTGGAACTGGAGCATCACGGTCTGCGGTGGGTTCTCGGGATCGAGGTGCACCCAAGCGTAGAGGCGGTCGCCGGGGCCGAGGGTGACGGTGTGCTTCGCCTGGTGGAAGTAGTGCTGGACGAGCCCGTCGGAACTTTGCCGTCTTGCGAGTTCGCCGGAGTGGACCGGCGCCTCGGGGGCGCGGACGAAGGTCCAATCGGTGACCTTGCCGTCGTTCTTTCTCTCCGCGCCCAAGTCTTCGTCGTCATCGATCCAAGCGCGCTCGGCGAGTGCGGGTTCCTCGGTTCTTGCGAGCGCGTAGCGGGTTCGACCGAGGTGGTGGTTCCCGTAGGGACTCTTGTAGATGAACCTCGCCGTCAGGGTCCACGGACCCTCGACGCCGAACGCCTCGCGCGCAGTGAAGAGTGCGATCCGCCGCTCGTGGCGGTTTAACCCTTCCCCCGCCCATCCGTTCAGGGCGTCGAGGTTGCCATCGATCGCCCTGCCGACATCCCATCCGTCTTGTTCATGATCCGCCCACGCGCCCGACCAATCGATCGGGTGCGACTCTCCCGTCGCATCGGTGACCGTGGCTTCGACTTCGTTCAAAACGAAGTTCGAGTTGGCTGCGCGGCCGGGACCGAGCGCGGGGAGGCCCGGATCGGTGAGCGCTTCCAGGCGGAGGCTCTTCCAACCCATCCCTTCGAGGGTCGCGGTGAGCACGTGGGTGTCGACGTCGGGGTTTTCGCCGGTCGAGAGGAACGATCCATCTGGCTTCGGCTCGATCGTCGCCCCGTTCTCGCTGACGAGCGTCGCTCCCGCCGCCGTGTCGAGCGGTTGCCATCGCCCGGCTCGCTCGGTCCGAAAACTCTCCTCCCAGGCCGCTTGTTCGGAGTCGGTCTTCGGGTCCGGAGCGTCGCGACGGGAGCGAAGGTCGGTGGTCGCAGCGTCCAACCGAGCGAGCTCGATCTGCTGAGCCGCGGTCGGGACTTTCACCACCGGGGGGGGCGCCTTCGCATTTCCGTCCATCGCCTGCTCGGTGGTCGAATTGAAGAACGCGTACAGCTGATAGAACTCGCGCTGCGACACCGGATCGAATTTGTGGTCGTGGCAGACCGCGCAGCCGGCGGTGACTCCGAGCCAGATCGTGCTCGTCGTCGAAATGCGATCGACCGCGTACTGGACGAGGAACTCCTCGTTGATCGCGCCACCCTCGCTGGTGGTGACGTGGCAGCGGTTGAACCCGCTCGCGATGCGGTTCTCGAGGGTCGCCTCCGGGAGGAGATCGCCGGCGAGTTGTTCGATCGTGAACCGATCGAATGGCATGTTCTTCCGGAAGGCGTCGATCACCCAGTCGCGGTAGGGCCACATCACCCGCTCGTTGTCGAGGTGAAGACCATGGGTATCGGCGTAGCGCGCGGCGTCGAGCCACTGGCGCGCGAGATGTTCGGCGTGCCGGTCGCTTTCGAGAAGTCGCTCGACCACCCGCGCGTACGCGTCGGGGGACGGGTCGGCGAGGAACGCGTCGAGCTCCTCGACGGTCGGGGGGAGTCCGCTCAAGTCGAGGGAGACGCGACGGAGCTGGGCGGTGCGATCGGCGCGGGGGGACGGCGCGAGCCCGACCTCTTCGAGGCGTGCGCGCACGAAGGCATCGATCGGATGTTCGGGGCGGGTGCCGTCGGCAAGGGACGGGAGTGCGGAGCGGACCGGCGCCTCGAACGCCCAGTGATCCTGGTAGGGCGCGCCTCCCTCGATCCAACGAACGAGTCGCGCTCGCTCCTCCTCGGTGAGTGGGATTCTGCCGCTGTCCGCCGGCGGCATGCGATCATCGGGATCGATCTCGTGAATGCGCGCGACCAGTGCACTGGCGGCAGGATCGCCCGGGGTGATCGCCGGAAATCCGTCGCGGGGAGAGAGCGCGTCGTCGCGACGGTCGAGGCGAAGACCCGCGCGGCGTGCGGCGCCGTCGGGTCCGTGACACTTGAAGCAGCGGTCGGAGAGGATCGGTCGGATGTCGCGACGGTAAGAGATGGGGCGGAGGCTCTCGGCGTCGGGACCTCCCGGCTCACCGGGCTTCGGAAGGTCCCCGCGAACGGGGTCTCCTCCCGAGAGCGGCGCGGTGAGCGCCGCGAGGAGTAGGGTGCCGAGAATGAGGACGGTCAGGGCTCGAAATTGCATGAGTGGGATTGTAGCTCGGGGCCAGCGCGATGGGGACTGGCTCCGCACAGCGGTGCCTGTGCGATCTTCTTGAGGGCGCCGGGAGCCAGCCCCCTCATCAAGCCGAGCCAGAGGCTCGCTCGTTGGGGTGAAGTGTGAGCGGCATTGCCGCGAGCACGAGGGGGCTGGGAGCCAGCCCCCTAATCAATCCGAGCCAGAGGCTCGCTCGTTGGGGTGAAGTGTGAGCGGCATTGCCGCGAGCACGAGGGGG
>JAQBGV010000171.1:0-20865 GCA_032128395.1 Planctomycetota bacterium
TGCGCCACGGGATGCGGAGCATCGTGCAGAGCCTCGGCGTGATCGCCGCCATCGAGGTGCTCATCGGTGACCTCGCCGGCCTCAGCGTGCTCGGGGTCGAAGGGGTCCGCCTGCTCGTCGAGCAGGGATATAGCCGCGACCTCGAATCCGAGGCGGATGAGGAAGGAGTGCGGATGCTCCACGCCGCCGGGATCGATCCCCACGGGCTCGCACGATTCTTCGAACTCCTTCGGGGGGAGGAGGGCGCGTCGATCCCTTCCTGGCTCGGCAGCCACCCGGAGCTCGACGATCGCATCGCCACTGTTCTGCGCCTCGACGCGGAGTACGGGGGGACGGTGGTGAGGCCCTTCGGATTCGACTGGCAGGAGGTTCGGTCCCGAGTGGAGTAGCCGCGGGGAGGTTCGGGTGAAATTCCCCTGCGACCGCGCGCTGTTCCGTCCGAAGACGAGGACGGGAGGCGGCGGATGCCCGGGAAGCACCTATCCAAGCTCGATGCCCTCCGCGCCCTCGCGGTATTGGGAGTCGCCTGGCATCACTGGGCACCCCCCGAACTCGAAGGTCCTTTCCCGTGGAAAGCGGGGGTGCAGCTCTTCTTCGTTCTCAGGGGTTCTTGATCACCGGTATCCTGCTCGATGCGCGCCCGACCGACCGAGCGGTTCGCGGAGCGAGACGCCACGTCCTCCGGAGTTTCTACGCGCGGCGGATCCTGCGCATCCTCCCCCTCTACTACGCGGTGATCGCCGCGCTCGTCCTCCTCGATGTCGAGGGGATCCGCGAGACCCTCCCGTGGCATCTCTTCCACGCCTCGAACTTCAAGTTCCTAGTCGATGACGCGTGGGGGGGAGCCCTGAGTCACTTCTGGAGCCTTGCGGTGGAGGAACAGTTCTATCTCTTCTGGCCACTGCTGGTCCTGTTCGCGCCGCGGCGACACCTCACCTCGATCTTCCTTTTCACCATCTTGGTCGCGCCGGCGTACCGGTGGTCCCTCGCGGTCTTCGTACCGGAGCTCTCGCTCGGCGAGATCGCACTTCCGGGGAGTCTCGACACCTTGGGAATCGGAGCGCTGCTCGCCGCTCTGCGACGAGAGGAGAGCGCGCTCCGGAGGCTCATCGCGCGATACCGCGCGCCCATCGTCTGGGGGGCTGGAATCGTCTACGGAGTGCTCCTCATCGGCCGGATCGAGGGGTGGACTCCCCCTTGGGTCGCGGCGTTCGAGTGGACCGCGCTCTCCGTGATCTTCGCGGCGATCATCGATCGCGCCGCCCACGGCAGCGAGAGGGGACTCGTGCGTCTCCTCGACCTCCGACCGCTCCAGAGCCTCGGCCGAGTCAGCTACGCGTTCTACCTGCTCCACAACTTCGCGTGGATCCCGACCCTCTGGACCCTCGGGGTTCTCGGTGTCACCGGAGCGCCGCCCGCGGTTCACATCGCGCTCTCCCTCGGGTGGACTATCGCGGGATCGATCCTCACCTGGCACCTCATCGAGACTCCGTTCCTGCGGCTCAAGCGCCACTTCCCCTACCGGCGGGGGGGTGCGGCTCCGTCTCGATCCTCTCCCGGGACCTTGGTGACCGCGTGAGCCGGTCTCGAACCCGCGGTCATCGATGCGGGTAGCGAGTCCTGAACGTAGTTCTTCGCTCGATCCGAGGTAAGCTGCCCTCGTCCCGTCCCGAGGAGCACGCGCGTGGAGCCGATCCCGATCACGAACCTCGATGATCCGCGCCTCACCCCGTACCGCTCACTGCGGGCTCGCAGCGAGCAGGGCGAGGAGATTCCCATCGCGGATGGAATCCACGTCGTGGAGATGGTTCTGAGACTCGGAGTATCCCTCGCATCGCTCCTGGTCTCCGACCGAGAGCTCCCGCTGATCGAAGCTCTTCTCGCCGAGCGGGCTGTCGAGGTCCCGGTCTACGTCGTCCCGCGGGAACGGGTCTCGGAAGTGATCGGGTATCGCTACCACGGGGGGGTGATGGCCGCGATCGGGACGGTTCCCTCGGACACGCCCCTAGACCAACTCGGCTCCCGTCTCGTGGTCCTCGGTGCCCTCGACAAGGGAGAGAACGTCGGCGCGATCGGGCGGAGCGCTCTCGCGTTCGGGTTCGACGGTCTGCTCCTCGATGCCTCTGGCGCGGGCCCGTACGGCCGCAGCACGATCCGGGCGTCGCGTGGAGCGATCTTCGGGCTCCAGATCCGGCGCTCCCGCGATCTCGTCGCCGACCTCCAGACCCTCGGGAAGCGCGGGTTCGTCCGGATCGGTGCCGCGGCCGATGGGGGGAGCGGGCTCTCCGATCTCGCCGCACTCCGCGAACGACCGCTCGCCGTCCTGCTCGGCAACGAAGGTCATGGGCTCGCGGCCGCAGTGCGAGCCGAATTGGATCTCGAGGTGGCGATCCCGCTCGCTGAGCCGGTCGAGTCGCTCAACGTCGCCGCCGCCGCGGCGATCATCTTCCACGCGCTGACACGCCTTCCTTGACACCGCCCGGGTGGTCTCAACAATCGTACGGTACCGAGAGGGTCGGTGCTCTCCGTCCGTTGTTCCCCAGTGAGGTGTCCGAATGACCGTAGAGAGCGATTCTGAGGTCTCTGCTCCTTTTCGCATCTTCATCGAGTGCACTCACACCTCGCTCAAGGGCGGTCGAACTGGCATTCAACGCGTCGTCCGCAACTTGGTGAAATACGCCCCTGCCGCGGTCGACGGGGTCGAGTGCCGTCCGGTGATCTGGGCCGGGGCAGGATTCGTCTCGGTGAAGACCGTCGGCACGGCCCCCAGCGTTTCGTTCCGGCTCTTCGTGTATGTCTTCTCGATCCTGCAAGCGTGCGCTCGATGGACGGAAGCGGTCTTCTTCCCATCGCGCTATTCCGCTCGAACGGATGGTGCGTCGGGGAGTGCAGGAGCTCCCCCTCCGAGCCTCTTCCTGAGAAATCTCGCCGGGTGGTTCAGCGCACCGGGGAGCCTCTTGCTCGGCCGCCGGATTCGATTTCGTTCCGGGGACCGACTCCTTCTCGCCGATGCAAGCTGGCACCACGAGGGGTCGTGGCGGACGATCGAACGCGCGGCGGACCGCGGAGTTCGCATCACGCCACTGATCTACGATCTGATCCCCATCCGCTTTCCGGAGACGTTCCAGGCGCACTCGGTCGCTTCGTTCCGACGTTGGCTCGAGCGGATGGTCTCGATCTCGGACGGGGCGATCGCGATCTCCGAGTCGACCGGCCTTGATCTCGAGCGATTCGTCGCGGAGAACCCCGGCCTGCGGAAGGACCCCCTCCCGATCACGCACTTCCGCCTCGGTGCAGACCTCGAGTCGATCGACGCAAGCGATGCGACCGAGGGCGAAAGGAATCTTCCACCCGAGCTGGAGGAGATGATCGCGAGAGCCGGTCGGGGAGAGACGCCACTCTTCCTCTGCGTCGGGACGATCGAACCGAGGAAGAACCACGGCCTGCTCATCGACGCCTGCGACCGCTACTGGAGTCGAGGGGGGCAGGGCACGCTCGTGGTCGTCGGAAGGGTCGGCTGGCTCGCCACCACCACCCTCCGTCGGCTCGAGTGTCACCCTGAGAGGGGGAAGCGTCTCTTCCACTTCACCGATCTCGACGACGGCGAACTCCGCGCGCTCTACCGGAGGGCCACGGTCACGATCAGCCCCTCGCTCGCGGAAGGATTCGGACTCCCTGTGATCGAGGCGCTCCAGCACGGCTGCCCCGTGCTCGCGAGCGACATCCCCGTCCACCGCGAGGTCGGCGGGCGGCACTGTCGGTACTTCCCTCTCGGGGACCCCGAGCTCCTCGCCATCCTCCTCGCCGAGCCCCCGCCTCCTCCCGATCCCATCGAGTGGCCGGACTGGCGGAGGTCGACACGGGAGATGATCGAACAGCTCCTCGAGCTGGGGTCGAAGCCGACCTCGAGCGCACCCGAGAATGCACCCGAGACGGTGCATCACAGTTGAGGGGTGTTGCAGGAGGATCGGACCCCGAAGCGATACCCGCTCGATCTGGAACGCGCTACGATCCCGGGTGTTCTGCTCGAGGAAGCCTCGGGAACGAGACGGACTTCATTCGATCGATCCGAACCAGGGGGGATGACCCGGTATGAACAAGTACCTGACCGAGTTCATCGGCACTTTCTTTCTCGTTTTCACCGTCGGAATGGCGGTCCTGTCGGGCTCCGATCTGGCACCGCTCGCGATCGGTACGTCTCTGATGGTGATGGTCTACATGGGCGGCCACGTCTCGGGCGCCCACTACAACCCCGCGGTCTCGCTCGCGGTGCTCTTGCGCGGCAAGTTGGCTGCGAAGGAGTTCGTCCCCTACATCGTTTCGCAGTTCGCGGGGGGAATCGCCGCGAGCCTGATGGTGTACGTCATCTTGGACAAGGGCTTCGCCCCGAGTCCCGGGGCGGGGGTCTCCGCGATACAGGCCCTCCTCGTCGAAGTGCTCTACACCTTCGCGCTCGCTCTCGTGGTCCTCAACGTGGCGACCTCGAAGCGGACCGAGGGAAATTCCTTCTATGGGCTCGCCATCGGATTCACGATCGTCTGCGCCGCGTTCGCGGGTGGACCGGTCTCCGGGGGTGCATTCAACCCCGCGGTCGGGACTTGTTCGACCGTGGTGAACGCGCTCCTTGCGGAGGGATCGTTCTCCCACGTCTGGCTCTACCTCGTCGGACCGTTCGTGGGAGGGGCCCTCGCGGCTGGGGTCTTCAGGATCCAGGAGGGGATCACGGGGACGGGAGCAGCGGCCGACGGATAGCTCGGACTCCGGGGGGGCGGTTCGCGAGTGGCGACGAGGCGAGAACCGATTAGACTGTCGAGAGTACTTTTGTCCGACTCGGCCCCTTTCCGAGACCTCGGACCCCTTCCGAGACTCAGCGCCGAGGATAGAGCCCGTCTAGGATAGTGAAGGCAGATGGCGCTTCACGACGATCACCTCCGCACCATTCTCGATGCATTGCCGATGATGTTCTTCCTCAAGGACACCGAGAACCGGATCCTCCTCACCAACAAGGCGGTGGCCGACACCCTCGGGGTTCGACCCGAGGATCTCGAGGGCACTCCCACCTCGCAATGGTATCCCGACGAAGCCAAGAAGTATCACGACGACGACTTGCAGGTGATGCGATCGAGAACGCCGAAGCTCGGAATCATCGAACCCCTCCAAGTCGGAGGCGATGAGAAGCACTGGATCACCACCGACAAGTACCCCTACTTCGATTCGGACGGGAAAGTGGTGGGGGTGTTGGTCTTCATCCGGGATGCGACGCAACAAGCGATGACCGAGGCGGCTCTCCGAAGGAGCGAGGAGAAGCTCCAGCATGCCAATGCTGAACTGACGCGCGTGATGGAGTCGATCTCCGATGGCTTGTGGAGCCTGGAGGTCGACTCGAATCGGGAGATCTCTTCGCACTACTACTCTCCGGTGATGCACAAGATCACGGGGCGCCCGAGCGAATTCTTCGAACGCGGTGCCGAGCACTGGCTGGCCGCGGTGCACTCCGAAGATCGAGATCGGGTGAAGAGCGCCGGCATGAGTCTTCTCTCCGGCCGCGAGCAAAATCTGGTCGTGGAATACCGGATCCGCATGCCCGATGAATCGCCGCGCTGGCTGCGGGACAGTGCCAGGGTGAGAAGGACCCAGAACGGCCGCACTCGGATCGACCGAGTTCTCACGGACATCACCGAGCAGCGGGCCGCGGAGGAAGAGCGCCGTGGGTTCGAGGAGCGGGCTCGTCATGTCCAGCGGCTCGAGAGCCTCGGCATTCTGGCGGGAGGGGTCGCACACGACTTCAACAACATCCTGACCGGGATCTTCGGGTACTGCGAACTCGCATGCTACGACCTGAGTCCCGACTCTTCCGCTCGCGATCACATGGAACAGATTCGCGAATCGGCCCGTCGGGCGGCCGGGCTCTGCAACCAGATGCTCGCATACTCGGGGAGAGGTCGTTTCACCCTTCGGGCCCTGAATCTCTCTGAGGTGGTCGAGAGCGTCTCCCACCTGCTGAAGAGTTCGATCGCTCGGCAGGCGACCGTCGAGTTGCGACTCGAGAAAGATCTTCCTGCGATCGAGGCGGAGCCACCGCAGATCCAGCAAGTGGTGATGAACCTGCTGATGAATGCATCGGACGCCATCGAGGAGGGCTTCGGCGTGGTCACGGTTCGTACGGGAGTGACGGAGTGCGATCACGCGTATCTCTCTGGTACTTTCGTGGACGATGACTTGCCGGAGGGCACCTATGTCTTCGTCGAGGTGTCGGACACCGGCGCCGGGATGGACGCAGAAGTCCGGCAGAGGATCTTCGATCCTTTTTTCACCACGAAGTTCGCAGGGCGCGGGTTGGGGCTCGCCGCGGTCCTCGGCATCGTTCGAGGTCACCGAGGAGCGGTCGATATTCAGAGCGAGGTTGGCAGCGGGACCGTGTTCCGGGTGCTCTTCCCTGTCTCGAAACTTGCGGTGGGTATCGAGCCGACCCAGCACTCCGAGCCGGGAGGATCGACCGGGCAAGGGCTGGTGATGGTCGTCGACGATGAGCCGGTGGTGCGGAGATACGCGCGCGAGAGCCTGGAACGAAGCGGGTTCGAGGTTCTCACCGCCCCCGATGGACCGAATGCGATCGAGATCTTCCGTCAACACGGCCACGAGATCGCGGCCGTGTTGCTCGACTTGACGATGCCAAAAATGGACGGACATCAGGTCCTGAAGGAATTACGGAAGATGCGGGAGAGTGTCCGAGTCGTTCTCTCCAGCGGCTACGACGAGCACGAAGTGATGGAGAGCTTGTCGTCGGACACGGCGGGGTTCATCCAGAAGCCGTACGAGCCGAAGGAGTTGGTCCGCAAGCTCAACGAAGTGATCCGCGCCGAGCGCTCCTCGGGAAGTGGCTCTTCGGCGCTGGGCTCCACGTAGCAGGTTCCGGTCCCACGGCGAGCGGAGCTACCCTCCGCTGATCTTCCGGCCGAGTTGGGCGACGTCCCGAATTTCATGCACGCGTACCCCTTCGACCGAATCTGCGGCGATCGATCCGACGGCCACCGCCGCCGTGCGGAACCCCAGCCGACGCGCTTCCCCGAGCCTCTCCGCGAGCCCTGCGACCGGGCGCACCTCACCGAGAAGCCCCACCTCCCCGATGAACACACAGTCGTGGGGAACGGGACGATCGTGATGGCTGGAGAGGAGTGCCGCCGCGAGGGCGAGGTCCGCCGCCGTGCTCGAGACCCGCACTCCACCGACGATGTTCGCATGGATGTCGCGGTCGGCGAAAGGGAGTCCGAGACGCTTCTCGAACACCGCGGCGAGCATCGAGAGACGGCTCGGGTCGAGACCGGAGACCTTCCGCGCCGCGGCGCCGCCCGTGGTGGGCGAGACGAGAGCCTGAACCTCGACCAGCAGCGGTCGACTTCCCTCGAGGATGGCAGCGGTCGCCGAGCCGGGGGCTTCGGCGTGCCGATCCCCGAGGAGGAGGCGCGAAGGGTTCGACACCTCGGCGAGCCCATCTTCACGCATTTCGAAGATCCCCACCTCTTGCGTCGAACCGAAACGGTTCTTCGTCCCGCGGAGAATCCGGAGGGGTTGACCGCGCTCCCCCTCGAACTGCAGGATCCCATCGACCATGTGCTCGAGGACCCGGGGACCGGCGACTGCGCCGTCCTTCGTCACGTGACCGACGAGGAGGAGCGGGAAGCCATCGCGCCGGGCCAGAGTCAGGAGGCGCGCAGTGACTTCGCGCACTTGGGCGGCTCCCCCGGCCCCGGAGGGGATCTCTCCCGACCACAGGGTCTGGACCGAGTCGATTCCGACGATCGCGGGGTGGATCTCGGCGATCTGCTCCTCGACCCGCTCGAGGTCGCACTCGGCGAGCAGGTAGAGCTCTTTTCCGGCGTCGCCGATCCGGTCGGAACGGAGCCGTACCTGCGCGGGGGACTCTTCGCCGGTGACGTAGAGGAAGCGGGTCCCGCCGCGGGAGAGTCGTTGGGCGGCCTGGAGGAGGAGCGTCGACTTGCCGATCCCCGGTTCCCCGGCGATCAGAATTCCGCAGCCGGGAACGAGTCCGCCGCCGAGCACACGGTCGAGCTCGACGAGGCCGGTGGCGATGCGCACTTCTGCCTTCGGCTCGACCTGATCGATGGGGATGGCGGTGGCGGGGGGCCCCGCGTTCCTCCTGGAGAGGCCCGACGTGCTCCCAGCGCTCGGGGCGGGAGTGGAAGTCTCTTCCTGGATCGTGTCCCACTCCCCGCAATCGGGACATCGCCCGAGCCACCTCGCTTGAGGGCTCCCGCAGGAATTGCATCGATGGATGATCCGCGGTCGAGCCATGGTACCTCTCTGAGCGAGTCTCGCGCGCAAGCCGGCGGGGAACCGTACCAGCAGAGCGACGAGCGAGCGACGGGGGACCGGGAAGTTCGGTCGCCGAGCGCGTCCGTCACCCCCGAGCTTCTCCCTTGCGGTGCTCGGAGACCAACTCCCGGAATCGCGCCCCCCGCTCTTCGTAGTTCCGGAACTGGTCGAAGCTCGCGCAGGCGGGAGAGAGCAGCACGACGTCTCCGGGGGTAGCGACGGAGGCCGCCCGCAGGAACGCGCTCCGCAGGTCGTGCAAGACGTCGATCCTCCCCTCCTCGACTCCCTCGGCCCGGAGGACCGCCGCCAATTCCTCGCGACACTCCCCGAAACAGATCGCGCGCCTCGCGTGGTCGCGGACGGCGTGGGCGAGGGGTCGGAGATCTCCGCCCTTGTGGTGTCCCCCGGCGAGCAGGATGGCGTGCGGGGCGACCGCGTCGATCGCAGCTCTCGCGGCTTCGGGGGTGGTCGCCTTCGAGTCATCGATGAAGAACACGCCATCGACTACGGCGATCTTCTCCTGTCGGTGGGGGAGAGGACGTTGGGTTGCGATCGTGGTCTCGAAAACGGTGGGATCGGCGCCGAGGGCGAGCGCGAGCGCGCAGGCGGTGGCGGCGTTCGCGAAGTCGTGCGCCCCGGTTCGCGGAAACGCATCGATCTCGGCGAAGCGATGGACCACACCGGATTCAACGGCGACGAGGTGACCGTCGCGGATGCCGATGCCGTGCTCGACGGGCTCCGCCGAGCCGCACGGAACGACCGTTCTCCCGCCGCTCTGCGCCCGATCGATCAGCTCGGGGTGTTCGATCGGGAGCGCCGCAACCCGGGTGTGCGGATGCGTGCTCTGGGGCGGTGACGCGAGGAGTTCCTCTTTTGCGGCACGGTAGTGTTCGAACGACCCGTGCCAGTCGAGGTGATTCGCGGTGATCGGGGTGAAGGCGATGGCGGGAGGGCGCGGTGTGTCGGCGCCGAGTCGCGCGAGTTGGAAACTCGAGAGTTCGAGTACCACTCGGTCCTCCGCGCCTATTCGATCGAGATCGCCGAGGAGCGAGCCGCCGAAGTTTCCCCCGAGGTGAGTCGCGAACCCGCTTGCGGAGAGGAAGTCGGCGAGAAGGCGGCACGTCGTACTCTTGCCGTTCGAGCCGGTCACCCCCGCGACGAACGGGGTCGGACACCAGGAGAGGAAGAGACCGATCTCGGTGACCAGCTTCGCTCCCGCGCGCGTGGCGAAGGAGAGGAGTGGACTTCCCGGGGGCACGGCTGGGTTGACCACGACCCAGTCCGCTCGTCGAAAGTCGTCGTCGTCATGGCCTTCGAGGCGAATTCCTGCGAGCGGAACACTCTCGAGTGCCGTCAGCGCGGTCTCGAGCTGATCTCGCGATCGCAGGTCGGTGACCATGACGTCGGCGCCTCGCTCAGCGAGAAACCGCGCCGCCCCGACTCCGCCGCCGAAGCCGCCGAGCCCGAATACGAGGATCCGGACCCCCACGAGCGAGTCGGGAGATCGATCGGGAGGGGAGAACGCGGGCTCAGGAGACGCGATCACTCCGGCTGCTCCGGAGGGCTCTCTCCCGCCTCGTCCGGGGGAGGCTCCTTCGCGGGAGTTTCGAGGGGCATGCGTACCCCCCGCTCCCCCGCCCTCTCCGCAAAGCGAGCGCGGAGGGTTTCTGCGTCGTGTGGCTCCAGTGCGAAGTCGACGATGTGCTCGTCGCGAATCGTCCCTGGCCAGAGGAACTCGGAAGCGAGGTCGAGCGGGAACCACTGATACCAAGGGGCGGAGATTTTCACGAGCCGGGTCTCCGGAGCGAAGGCATCATCTCCGCGCTCGGTACCTTCGAGCCGCACCATCACCTCCCGAGTACCGTAGTGGTCGAAGGAGATCTGCGCGGGCGTGGTGCCGACCTCGGAACCGTCGACGAAGACTTTTGCGCCGGGCGGGTCCGACCGGATCACCAGGGCACGCTCCACGCAGCCGGGGAGCACCGAGAGGACGAGGAGTGAGATCGCGAGGCGTGGCATCGGTCCATCCTTCCGACCGCGCACCGACTGCGGTGCAGGCGACCGGACAGGATAGCGGGGAATCCGGGAGGTGTCAGCGGGAGGGGTGGCCATGTTCAGGCTTTCCGCGGTTCCCCCCGTAGGGTATCCCCAGTCTGCCCCGCATCTCCCTTGCCCCGGGAGGATGTTCACGTGGAGCAGATACCCCGCTGAGGCCCCTCCCCTGCAAGTTGCGCTTCGCGTAGGATTCTGCCGATCGACCACCGTCCATGGTGCAGAGCACCGAAGTAGGAATCGATGACCAACCCACCCGCCCGGTCCGACCGTCCTTGGTACGAGGAGGGGCTCCCCTTTTCGTGCACGCAGTGCGGACACTGCTGCAAGATCCAGGGTTACGTCTGGATGAACGATGCCGAGATCACCGAGGTCGCGGAGTTTCTCGGGATCGAGGATCACCAGTTCGGAGGGAGATTTCTCCGTCGAGTCGGCAAGCGCTTCAGTCTGATCGAGAAACCGAACCACGAATGCATCTTCTGGGATGAAGGCTGCACGATCTACTCGGCGCGCCCGACTCAGTGTCGCACCTTCCCGTTCTGGAAGGAGAACATCGCGGATCCCGACGCTTGGGAAGAAGTCGTCGAAGAGTGCCCGGGGAGCGGGACGGGACGCGTCTATTCTCTCGAGGAGATCGAACGGATCCGCGACGGGGGCGGTGAGGCGACGGCGAAGGAGGAGGACGAGTCGTGAGCTGCTTCGAACTAGCGCGGGGGACGCGGCTGACCCGCCTCGCCCTTCTCTCGCTGCTCATCGCCGGCTGTTCGGCGACCGGGGGGAAGGAGAGCGTGGAGCGGAGTGCACATCCATACGCAGGTTGGGTGCGACGGCTCAGCGATGCGGTCGAGCTGGGGGTCGCGGCGCCGGAGCTCCTCGCCCGGTCGATCGAGCATGTCGACCCGACCGTGCGTCGCGAGGCGGCGCGGGCGATCGGTGTCCTCGCCCCCGCCGACGGGGTCATCCTCCTCATCCCTCACATCGGTTCCGACGACGAGCGCGAGGTCCGCATCGCCGCGATCTACGCGCTCGGACTTCTCACCCGCTCAGCGGCGTTTCCCCCGCTCGCGGGGATTCTCGCCGATGATCCCGACCCGATTCTGCGGCGACACGCGGCAGTCGCCATCGGTCGGCTCGAGGGGGACGGGGTGGAAGTCGGTGCGGTCGAGGCGCTCATCGCGGCACTCAGTGACCCCGATCACGGGGTTCGCGGCGGTGCGGCGCTCGCGGTCTGGCACCACGGCCAGGCGGCCCCTCCGGCGATCGCGGCTCTGACCGCGCACCTCAGCGATCGTG
This sequence comes from Planctomycetota bacterium, assembly GCA_032128395.1. Classification (GTDB taxonomy): domain Bacteria; phylum Planctomycetota; class UBA8108; order UBA1146; family UBA1146; genus JAQBGV01. The sequence goes on from JAQBGV010000171.1 coordinate 11,680, forward strand.
ACGACGAAGTCCGGTGGCGGGTCGCGTACGCGCTGATGCGGATCGAAGATCCGAGGACGCTCCCGGCGCTCAGGGAACGGCTCTCGGATCCGCATCCGTGGGTCCGGACCTTCGCGGCGTGGGGGATGCGGCAGCCTCCCGATCCGGAGGCGATCGAGCCGCTCGGTGCGCTGCTCTCCGATCGCACGAGTGGTTCGACCGCGCGAGTGGAGGCGCTCCGCTCGCTGGGTGCGATCCGCAAGGCGCACCCCGACCGCAGCGATCAGATCCGCGGGCACCTTCTCGAGCACATGCTGCGCGAGCAAGACGCCGGGGCCTGGGAGGCGTTGCTCTCGGCGCTCGCGGTGGAGGGGGGGAGCACCGAGGCGGAATTCATCGAAGAGATGATCGACCGGAGGGAACCGGCCACCGCGCGTCGGGCCGCGATCCGAGCATTCGGGGAGGCCGCGAAGCAGGACTCTCTCGATCGATTGGCGGTGCTCGCGACCGACGACGACCCGTACGTCCGCATCGCGGTCGCAGATGCGCTGGGGCGGGTCGGAGTGATCGGCGGTCCGTTGCTCGCCTCGCTCCTGCGCGAAGACGATGATGCCCGCGTGCGCGCAGCAGCCGCAGAGGCGATCGCAGGGATCGTTGCGCCGTTCCGTTGGCCACTTCTCGAGACGGTGGTCGCCGATCCCGATCTCGCGGTCCGCTCGACCGCAGTCGGTGCGATCGCGAAGGAGAAGCCGGATCGGTGGCTCGAGATCCTGATCGCCGCTTGGGGTGCCTCTCAGGACCCCGAGCACTGGGAGTTGCGGGTGACGATCCTCGAGGCCCTCGCCGAACCGGAGGGAGACACCGCAGCGATGTTCGCCGAGGAGGGGATCCTGGACCCGTTCCTGGCGGTCCGACTCGCATCAGCGAAGATTCTCGGGCGGGAGGCTCCTACCGCGGCTGAAGCGCCTCCCCCGCGGGGGCTCCCGTTCCCGCGTCTCGACGATCCATTCGCTCCCGCGGAGAACCCACGGGCGACGATCGTTACCGAGCGCGGTGCCCTGGTGCTCGAGCTCTACCTCGATGCTGCCCCACGACACGTCTCGGGCTTCATCGGCCAGGTCGAGCGAGGGACGTACGACGGCCTCCCCTTCCACCGCGTCGTACCGAGCTTCGTCGTCCAGGGCGCGGACCCGCGCAGGGACGGCTGGGGGGACGCCGGCTATCACCTGGTCGATGAGTTCAACCCCATCGAATACACGGCCGGAACGCTGGGGATGCCGCGGGCGGGGCATCACACGGGAGGGTGCCAGATCTTCATCACGCACCTGCCGACACCCCACCTCGACGGCCGCTACACGGTGTTCGGGGGGGTGATCGAGGGACTCGAGGTCCTCGACCGCATCGAGGTCGGCGACCTGATTCTCAAGGTGACGGTGGACGGGTTCGACGCACCGAGACGAGCAGCCTTCTAGCCGCCCGTTGAAGAAGTCATTCGGTCTCCGGCACGGTCCCTGGGCTGAGACTGGGAACGGGTATCCACTCTGGAGACAGCAGACTGATGAAAGAGAACGTGCTGACCCCGGAGACCAGGGTGAGCCCGTCGAAACCGTGGGGATCCCTGGGAATACTCGCCATATGCGTAGGAGTGATCGCCGCGGGGCTCGCCGTGGAAGTATCGAGCGACCAGGCGCACTGGCACGGAGCGGAAGGCCCGAGGTGCCTCGTTCGCGGGATCTTCGGCGATGAGGCGTGCCCAGGGTGCGGCTTGACTCGAGCCACGGCCTTGGTGTTGCAAGGGCGGTGGCGGGAAGCGTGGGAGATTCACGGAGGTGGGTTCGTCATAGCGCTCCTCTGCTGCGCCGGTATCCCCCTGCATCTCGACATCCTGAGGCGCGGCGAAGTGCGGTCTGTCCATCGACACCTCGGCCGAATCGGGCGATGGGCACTCCTGGTGGGAGTCGTCGCCCCTTGGCTCTGGCGAACGGTGATCAGTGGCTAGGAGGCTGTCGGGAAGCCTCGTCCGACAGGGCGTGAGCAAGCCGGCGACGTCCGAATCGAGGTTTTCCGACAGCCTCCGAGATACCGGCACCCGTCCCTCTCCCCCCAGGGGGAGGGGGAATAGGGTGGTTCCGATGCGAGGGAAGAGGGCAGAGGAAGCAGCATGGAAGCCGGAGTCCAGCTCCTGATCGCAGGCCTCTTCGGCGTCGTCTGCGCTCTGATCGCGCATTCGCGGGGGCGGAGTGCGATCGCGTGGTTCTTCATCGGCGGGTTCCTGTGCTGCTTCGGGCTGATCCTCCTCCTCGTCATCCCGGACCTGAAGGTGGAGCAAGCGCGCCTGGATCGGGTGAGCAACGAGAACCAGCGCCTCCGAGAGCTCCTGCGGAAGGACCGGCAGGTGGCGGACTCTCGCCACGTCGACCTTTCGCGCCGACTCGAGACGCACGACCGCGCGCTCGGTATCGACACCTCCCGTCGCGACCCCCTCCTCGGAGATGTCTCACCCCTGTCTCTACTTCCCGAATCGGCGGGGAGCCCGTTCTCGACGATCGACTGGTACTACGTTCTCCAAGGAGATGCGAAGGGCCCCGTTCGGTTCGACGAACTGCGGGCGCTCAGAGACGCGGGACTTGTCCAAAAGCGCACTTTGATCTGGCACGATGGGCTCGAAGAGTGGTCGGAACTCGCCGAGATCCCCGGCCTCCTGGAGGAGCTCCATGGCTGACCGCACCCCTCCCGCGGTCCCCGATCTCTCCCCCCCCGCGGGTACGCCGACCTACGCCTGGTTCGGTGGGGTGGTCGAAGGTGCGCGCAGCGGCGACGACGGACCTCTCTACGCGGCGGCGTCGGCGATCGAACGACTGCGTCTCGGCCGCGCCGACCTCGAGATCGAGGGGTCGCGATTCACACTCCTGCTCACCGGAGATTCGATCTCCGGTGATCGGCTCGACGACTCGACGAAGCAGCAGTTCATCTCTGCGCTGGAATATCTGGTCCGCGTCGCCGGGACCGAGCGTCCGCTCGAGTCGACCCTGCGCTGCACCGAGGTGCACAGCGACCGCACGGTCGAAACTCTGTTCGCATTCGAGGCGAGGCGGGTCCGTCCGCTGAGCCGAGTCCGCGAAGTCGATTCCCAGGACCGTCGCCACGCCCTGCGCTCTCCGGAGGCGATCCCCGAGCTACTGTCGCTCGGTCGTCGACGCGCGCTCATGGTCGCCGCGATCTTGTTCGTCATCGGCGCCTTGGCGATCTGGCAGAGCGGCATCATCGATCAGTTGAGGAGCGTCGATCCGAACGGCCTCCCGGTGATGACGACGGAGTTCGGCGAACGGCTCTCGGTCCGGGTCGTGAGGAGCTACGGCAACTATCAGGTGGAGATCAGGCGGGGGCCGATGTTTCCCGACAGCGACCAGAAGCTCGACATCTGGGAGGAGCGCAGTTCAGGCGGGCGGGAACGCGTCGCCCGTCTGGCGCTCGCCGGAGAGGGGACTGCATACGTGCATCTCCTCGGCGAGGGGTCGATGGGCCTCGAGACGGTGCGGGTGGACCTGCGCCCGTTGATCTTCCTCGAGCATGGGGTCGTCGTCGCGAGTCTGCGCGGAAACCCCCGAACGACCGGATTCGCGATCAGCCCCATCGAGGAGTGGGGGCGGTGATGGGCGAGCCCCGCGGCGAGAACGCGGGTGCTCCTTCGCGATATTGGCCCCCTCACGGATCGCCGGGCGATGCGGTCGCCGTGACGACTTCCTGTGCCCGGTGCGATCAACCGTGGCGCATCCATCGGGATCTCTCGGGGTATCGGCTGCGCTGCGTCTGCGGCGGCTGGGTGCGCGTCCCCTTCCCAGAGGCTGTCGTGCGATCCGCGCGCGCCGTCGTCGTCGCCGCGGCGCATGTCGCACCTGCGCGCCGAGGACTCTCGTTCGAAGCTCTCCCCGAACGGGCTCTCCCAGCTCTCGACTCGACGGATCGGAGGCCGCGGCGCCCCGACCCCCAGCTCGTTCCGGATTTGATCGGACCAACGGCCCGCGAGATCGACCACGGGATCCTGGAGCTGGTCGCGATCGCCATCGCGTTCTTCGCACCGCCGCTGGTCGTTCTTTTCGCCCTCGGGCCGAGGGCGCTCGAGTCGTGGCTCCCCGTGACATCGCTCGTGGGCGGGGTGCTCGTGCTCCTCGTCGGCCTGGCGAGCGGTGGATTCGGGTTCGAAGGGTTGCGGAGAGCGCGATCGAAGCACCTCGTCGAGTCGATCGTCGCCGGCGGGGCCGCGGTCGGCCTCGCGATCGGGTGGAAGACGGTGCTCGCGGGGGCCGGGGCGGAGTTCCCCGAGCTCCTTCGCCCCCTCGTCGAGACCCTCGGTACCCCTCTCGCGCTCTTCGCCATCGCGCTCTGTCCCGCCGTCTTCGAGGAGATCGCCTTCCGTGGGATCGTGCAGGGGCGGCTGATCACACTCCTCGGAACGCGCACCGGAGTGCTGCTGACGGCCACCGCCTTCACTCTAGCCCACGGGGTCAGCGCGACGAGTCCCCTGCACTTCATCCTGGGGCTCTATCTAGGCACTCTGCGACTGCGGAGCGGCAGCCTCGTGCCGGGGATGCTCTTCCACGGGCTCTACAACGGTACGGTCCTCTTGCTAGAAGCACTCCTCGTTCGTTAGAGGTGGCGCCGCACCGGACAATTCACTCAAGGGGTCGTGGGATCGTGTCGAGGATTCAGGAGTGGTGGGCCTCCGTCCACCCGAATCCGGTCGTTGATCCGGAGTGGAGAGGAACTGAGATGAGCAGAACCCTTCGGACCGCTTCCTGGGTGCTGGCCGCCGCGATCGCTGTGAACGCAGTCGGGTGCGTGCAGCAGGGGATGCGTGAAGTGAAGCAGGAGCTGATCGAGAGCGACTCAGAGGGCCGGAACACGGTCATCGACATCAAGCTCGAGAAGTACCAGCGTCTCGCGCGCGAGTTCCCGAAGGAGCCGTGCTACCGTGAGCGCCTCGCGCGGCTCTACTGGATGAAGAACGACCACAAGCAGGCCCTCTCCAATCTCCAGAAGGCGAAGTCCCTCGACCCGAAGAACCCGAAGTACTCGTACTTCGAGGGGACGATCTACTCGGGGATCGGAAACTACCGCCTGGCGGAAGCCTCCTTCAAGGATCTGCTCGAGAATTCCGACGGCAAGTTCACAGGGCCGTACATCCAGCTCGCCGAGATCTGCTTGCTGCAGGAGCGTGAACCTGAAGCTCTCCAGTATCTCGAAGAGTGCACGAAGATCGATCCGGCGTTCGCGACCCCCCACTACTACATCGGCCGAATCCACCTCGCCCACCGCGACCAGGCGCAAGCGATCGAACACTTCGAGTTGTACCTTCGCCTCGGCGGCGGGATGTACCAGGATGAAGTCCTGCAGCTGTTGGACGGAATGATGTCGAAGCTCAGATTCCACACCATCAAGGATTGAGCGACCGCCAAAGCCGAACGCGGGCCCGGGGAGCACCGTCCCCGGGCCCGCGTTCGTTCATGGGGACGGGCTCCGCACAACGGTGCCCGTCAGCGACGAAGAAGAGCACGTGAATGACCGCGAGATGAACGAACTCTTTCCGCGTCGGCGGAGATGAAAAAATCGTGATGAAAGGGAAAAAAGTGGATCGGGGGATTCTGGGATATAGATCCCCCGACCCGTGAGGAGGTGTGTTCTCGGAAATGATCTCCCTGGCTCCAGGTGCCCGCGACTGAGCACCCCGGCTCCGAGAACGGATGTCTCGCGGTCGGTCCTGCAAGAGCAGGCGGCTGCTCCGACCTCGAAGCCCGATCCGAGCGGGGCTACCTTCTCGGGTTACCGATCATGGTTTCCCAATCACGGCTTCCCAATCACGGCCTCCCAATCACGGCCTCCCAGTCTGGTTTCCCAGTCAGGGACTCCCGATCACTATGCGAGCAACCAGGGGCCACGCCCGAATCAGTTCATCCGGGGTGATTATTACGGGGGCAACCTCCGGGCGCAAGTACTGAATTCTCAGGGATTCCCCGCCATCCTGAAAAAGTCGGCAAAAGGTGCTGCGCCGCTCCAGGAGGCGGATGAAGGCAAATTCGCCACTCCGTGCCTCGCGGAGCCCGTCGAAGACGACCAGGTCGCCCTCCTGGAAGAGGTCGCCGGTCATCGCGGTTTCTCGGACTCGAAGCGCAAATGCTTTCCTGTCCATGAGTTCGGGAATCCTGAGGACCCCTTCTACCGCTGCTGCTGGGTCTCCACCTCGGGTGAATTCGACCGGATACGGCGCTTCATCCCCCACGAGGATCGGGATCCCCAAATCCGCGCCATCGGCGGCTGCGTCGGCCGCGCTGAGCCGCACGACCTGCATTGCCAGGGTTCGGATGATCGCGTCCTGTTGCTCGAGTACTCGGAACGGGTCGATCTGGAGGATCTTGCAGGTCTTGCGCAGGAACTCCCCATCCAGACCGCTTCGCCGTCCCTGCTCGACCGCGAGGACGTAGGCGCGGGTGTGTCCGCTGCGCCGGGCGAGGTCGTCGACGGTGATGTGCCGACGGCGCCGTTCGGATCGGATCAGCTTTCCGATCTCGGCGTGCAGATCGGTGAGCCCGAGTTCCTTCGTTCGCTTTTGGAGCGAGGCGTCCTCCGGCGATGTCGAAGAGTCGAAGAACGCCGCCGGTGGAAGCTCGAGGGCGTCGGCGAGGCGGAGGATCACTTCGCTGTCGACCCGCCGCTGCCCCTTCTCGATCCGAGTCATCTGCGAAGGGGAGAGACCGATCCGTTCCGCGAGATCCTTGCCGGTGATGCTGCGCTCCTCGCGGAGCTGCTTGATGCGAGTTCCGATGTCGAGCACGTGTTTCCTCCCGCCCCCATACAGATCATCCGGCTCAGCCGGACCATCTCTGCGCGAAGATCATCAAAGCGAATTGGCCGAAGTTGAAGATCGAGTGCAACGCGATGCAGCACCAGATGTTCCCGGTCCGCTGCAGAACGAGAGCGAGAAGTGCTCCGAGACAGGCAATCGGCACCAGCGCGACGATCGATCCGTGCACGACTCCGAAGAAGAGGGCGGAGAGGGTGACGCCGAGCGGCACCCCGAAACGGTGAGCGAGCCAGCGGTAGATCACCCCCCGGAAGAGAAATTCCTCGACGAGAGGAGCGACGACGACTCCGAAGAACATCAGCGCGATCGCGGGGCTCCAGTGACCCGTCCCGACAGAGTCCTGGAACTGAAGCACGACCGCTTGATGGTCCGGTTCGACGCCGAAGAGCAACAGGGTGAATTGAATGCTGATAAGGATGGCGAAGCCAGCCGGAAGCGCAGCGAGCCATACGAGCACGCCGAGCCCGGCCCCCTTCCCGAGCGATCCCGTTCCGATTCCGAGCACGGTCAGCTCCTGACCGTTCATCTTGGGGAGGGTGAGAATCCCCCCTACCACGATCAGACCGGCAACTCCCCCCGCGAGGACGCCGATGACGGTGAGAACCGGTTCGAGGCTGATCTTGAGAAGACCTCGGTATTCGATGGCGGGGTCGATGGGGAAGATCAGGGCCGCCGCGATCGAGGTGAACATGCTGAGGAGCCACCAGCCGGCGAACATGAGGCACATGTCGACCCCACTCCAGCGCGGGACGGGAATCGACACTGCGGCGGTACGACGGCGAAGGGCCCAGAGCAGGAACGCGGAGGCCCCCAGTGCTCCGAAGAAGAGCACCACGAAGAAAATGAGAACTCCGATCTTCTCCGGATCGGACCCGAGTGCTCCGAACCACGAGAGAAGCTCCTCGCGTTGCCGCTCCCAGTCTGGCTCGGACATCGCCTAGGGCCTCGGGGTTGCGGAGCGTGGGTCGTGCGACGGGGAACGCATCACTCGCCGAGGACCCCGCGGGTGGGACTCGACGCGGTGGCGTAGAGTCGGCGGGGAATTCGGCCAGCTCGGTGGGCGAAGTACCCCGCCTCGAGAGCGTGCCGCATTGCGTGGGCCATCCGGACCGGGTCGTCGGCTCCGGCGATCCCGGTGTTGAGGAGCACTCCCTCCGCCCCGAGTTCCATCGCGATGGCCACGTCGCTCGCGGTCCCGACCCCGGCATCGATGATCACCGGCACCTCGAGCGTCTCGAGGATGATGCGGAGATTGTTGGGGTTCAGCACCCCCTGGCCGCTTCCGATCGGGGAGCCCGCTGGCATCACCGAGGTCGCTCCAGCCTCTTGTAGCCTGAGTGCCATCACGGGGTCGTCCGAGGTGTAGGCGAGGACGGTGAACCCCTCGCCGACGAGAGTTCGGCATGCTTCGAGCGTCCCGACCGGATCGGGAAGGAGGGTGCGCCGGTCGCCGAGGACTTCGAGTTTCACCCAGTCGCCGAGTCCGAGTTCGCGGGAGAGCCGCGCGACACGCACCGCGTCATCCGCTTCGAAGCAGCCGGCGGTGTTCGGCAGGATCGTGTACCGCTCACGGTCGAGGTGACCCATCACCGGGTCATCGCCACTCTTCCAATCGACCCGGCGGATCGCCACGGTGACGACCTCGCACCCGGAAGCGTCGAGGGCCGCGACCATCGTCTCGGGGTCCTTGTACTTGCCAGTGCCGACGAAGAGCCTCGAGCGGAAAGTGCGACCCCCGATACTCAGCGGATCTGGGGTCAGCGTTTCCGGGGTCCGCACGGTCAACCTCCTCCGACGATCGTCATGATCTCGACCAGGTCCGCGTCCTCGAGCGGGTGGGCTGCGTAGGTGGAGCGCGGGACGATGTCGCGGTTCACCTCGACCGCGATCGCGCGGCGATCCAGCGCGAGACCCTCGGACTCGAGAGTCGAGACCAGGCCTTCGACCGTGGTCCCCTCGGGGATCTCGCGGTTCTCTCCGTTGACGCGGATTGTCGGCATGGCGGGGCACCTCGGGGGGGAAGACGATCCTGCGGTCCACGAACGATCCCGGCCGAGCGCGAGGATCGGGGGCATTATCGGCCAAGGTCGGGCGATCTTCACCCACAATCCGCGAGATGATCTCGATCGACCGTCGAGCCTCACTCGCGCGCGAAGCGGTAGTAGACCTCGAGCGTCAATGCGCCCATCGCGGTCGAGTAGACGCGCCCGCCGGCGATTCCCCACTCACCGATCGGGTCCCAGCTGCCGTCCTCGCAGCCGCCGACTCGTTGGGTGGGGACCAGCGCATCGATCATCGCGGAGTTCCACTCCCGCCACTTCACACCTCCGAATTGGAAGAGCGCGTAG
>JAQBGV010000172.1:0-10824 GCA_032128395.1 Planctomycetota bacterium
CGACGTCGGCCCGCAGCCCCCGGACGAGGGCGGCAAATAGGGGGGACTGGCTCGCCGAAGGTGATGCCTGTCCCGGACGCTCGACGGTACTCCGACAGGTTCCGAACCGGTGCCTTGTTGAAGATCAGTGGATCAGCGGGCGAACGTCCGGGACAGGCATCACCTTCGGCGAGCCAGTCCCATCATGCGAACACCCGAACACCCGATCACCCGATCACCCCCACTTTCTCCTTCGTCCTTGAACCACGTCGAGGATCGAAGAAGCCCGCGCAACGCAGCAGACGGCGCCTCATCGCAGCCCGGGGGAGGCGAAGTTACCAGCGGATGAGATCTAGGATCAGACCGGTGCCTGCGCCGAGGAGAATCCCCTTGTCTCGGTGGTCGGACTGGTGGCCGATGATGCCGCCGAGCGTACCGAAGAACAGCGTGTTCCCGATCGGCATCGGCTGCCACCGTCGCGTGACGACGACCGTTCGTCCCCCGGAGCTGTCCGCGTACGGGGAATATTCGGGACCGACCGCAGTCCAGAAGCGCAGATCGGTGTCCAGTCGTGGGTCGAGCACCTGGAGCGGGCGTGCTCCGGGGATCCCCTTCAGCCGATGGTCGAATGGATCCCCCGGTGGTGCCGAAGGAGGAGCCGGGCCGCGCTCGGTGTCCGCGATCCCCTTCGGGAGGGGGAAGCGCATCTCGATATTCTCGGCGCGCGCCTCTTCCGATATCTCTGCGAGGGGTTCCTGGGTGTAGTCGAACGTCACGTCGTCCGCGGGCTTCGGCGGAAGCGAGATGAGGGTCCTCTCCGGCTCGGAGGCCACCTCGGGGGTCCCGCCGCAGCCGGCGATGAATGCGATCAGAAGGATCGGGAGAATTCGCCTCGTGGCCATCGTACGACTCCTTCTCGAAGCGGTCAGTGGATCTTTCCTCGCCGAACGTGCATCTGGTAGTCGACCGCGCCTTCGCGGAGCGAGGTCTTTCTGTAGTATACAGTGCTGTACTCCGGGATGATCTCGTTCACCCACGGAGCGTCTGGCTCGAGCGCACTCCCGTCGACGTCGAAGAACATCGTCTGCAGCAAGATGTGCTGTTTGTCCGGTCCGATGTTCTGGATATTGGTCTGCGCAAGGAGCTGCCCCGCCTCGTTCCACTTCGGGTCTTTGGTCTCCCAGCGAAGCATGTCCCGAAGATCGGGATCGACTACGGTCACGCGTTCATGTGCCGATCCCATCGCGCTGCAACCGGTGAGCCCGGCGGCGGCCAGGAGTACGAGGAACAAGTTCCTCTGTACGTTCTTCACGTCCCTCTTCACTGCACTCTTCACGGTGAACCCCTTTCGGCCCCGGGGGAGTTCCCTGGGGCGTGCCCGAACCCGCGACGGGGTCCGGATCTGAAGTAGTATGCATTGATCCCCTCCTCTCGGAAGGGGAGGTGGTGCCACGATTGCCGATACCCGGGGAGGTCTCCCCCTTCGGGCCCGCGGAAGCGCAGCGAAACGTCGTGGAGTCCCGGATCGACGTGACCGATCCACAAGTAGCTGTAGGCGGGGAGCAGGTGCCAGTGCCGGATGTCGGCTTCGGCCCGGGTCAGGGCGGAGAGGAGGAAGAGTCCCCCGGCGATCGCAATCCTCTTGTCGAAGTCCCCCGCGGACAAGTGTCTGAAGCTGTCCTGGTGGAGGGTGTCATGGAGGAGGATCCACCCCGCCACCGCCGTCGCATCCTTCAGCACCGCCTTCCCCTGGAGAATCCCGTCCATCCTTCGTCCCCCTCGGGTCGTCGCTTGGAACGCGACGTCGACTCCGAGCGTGGGCTCGACCTTCCCCCCTCCGATCTCGAGGTGGATGCCGGTCACCGGAACCTGCGGGATGGCGAAGGTCGCGACTTCTTCGTGCCGCCCCGTTCGGATCTTCTGGGGGCCCTCTCCGACATCGACGATGATCACCGTGTTCGCTCTGCGGAGTTGATCGGCATCGGCGAGTGCGCAGCCGGGGATCAGCCCGCGGACCTGCTCGAGATCGAGGCGAGCCAGATCGACCTTCCCGACTCGCAGCTGGAGCCAAGCCTCGAGGAGGAACAGCGCTGCGATGTCGCTGTTGTACTCCTCCTCCTGGCTCGCGCTGTCGGCGAGGATCCCTCGCTTCAGGGCGGCGCGCGCGTTGTCCTCGTCTCCGGTCGCGAGGAGCACGAGAGCGTTGTAGAGCGAATTCATCGCCGCCTCGTACGGATCGCCGAGGTAGATCTTGCTCCCCTCCGCGCCGACGAGCGCTCCGGTCTGGGCGGACGGGAACGACCCCATGATTCGACCCGCATCGATGAACGCTTCGCGGGCGCGTCTGAGGTCTCCGCCGACCAGTGCGGCGGTCGCGAGCAGGTTCGCGTCGAGCGCCTCCCGCTTCGAGGGCTCCTCGAGGCGGGCCGCGTACTCTTCGATCGCACCGCGATCATCCCCGGAGAGGTACACCCGCTCCGCCCTGGTATCGACGGGCGAGGCGCAGCCGGCTCCGAGGAGTGAGATTGCCATCGATGCGACCAACGCCCGGTGGATCGTGGCGATGAGGGGCAAGGGCAACACTCGCCTACCGATAGACCGTCCCCGTCTTGCCTTCCTTCTTCACCTCGTACTGCCGCTCCCACACGATAGTCGAGTCCTCGGTGTCGATCAGCTGGAACGTGTAGAGGATGTAGTCGGAACGCTTGCCGTCCCGTGCCTTCGCAATCCCGAGCAGCTCGCCGGTCAGAAAGAAGTCGGCGCCCTTGAGCTGCTTCTCGGAGCTCGCGGTGAAGACCCCCTCTCGCTTCGCGGCGCGTTCCTGCTCGATCGCATCGAGCCTCTCCCTCGCGAGGAACTTCACCCGCCCGGCGGTGTGCTCGTTGAGAAGTCCGCGGATCTTCACGATCAGGATGTCGGTGTCGATGTGGAACTGCGTGGAGTTCCGCACCGGCTCGAGCACGATCATCGGCGGGTTGACCGCCCGCGAGATCTCGGGGGTGGCCATGATCTGACGGGCCATCTCATCCGCGATCGCGCGGACGTCGGACGAGTCGATCCCGGTCCCACCGACGGAATCATCTTCATCGGGATCGACCCGCTTCGACAGCGGGCTGCAACCCGGCGAGAGGAGGAGTACGAGGATGGCGGCGAGACACATCGCCGCGATGACTCTGGTCTGGGGCATCAGTTCGGCCTTTCCGGAGGGAGCTCTCCACCTACGCGGAGGGCTCGTTTGGATTCATCGAGAGTCGAGCTCTGCGCACTTTCGCTTTCCTCGGGAGCGGGGACCGATCCCGGGAGTGGCTCCCGTTCGAACGGTCCACCCAGCGCCATCACCCGCTCGACATCCCAGGGAGGGAGAGCGAACGCGCCGGTGACCACCTCCTCCCAGTTCAGGGTTCCAGGGGTCGGGGGGACGAGGCAGCGCCCACCCTTGAGGAGATGCGGCCCGTGGTCGCAGAGATTGTTGCAGTCTCGGTGGTCGCTGAGGGTCGTGATCCCGCGCGAGCGATAGTACGCCTCGAGGGTGTCGGCCGCCCAAGTGGTCAGGATTCCGTGCGCCTTGAAGTCGTGAAGGACCGCAAGAGAGGGATTGCAGAGGCACGTTCCGCCGAAAACCCAAGGGATCGCCCCCTCGACGTGCCCGGTGAGATCATTGCAGTGGACCAAGGGAGCAGTCTCGGGTGGGGGGACAGTGCGGAAGGGGAGCTGTGGGCTCCCGCGCCAGCTCTCGTCGATCGGGGCTGCGCACCCGGAGGCGATGAGTGCTGCGAGGAGCAGCGCAGCGGCGGTTCGCAGCATCGAGGGGCTCCGATCGTGGGAACGCCGCGGGAACGCGAGGGCGCAGGGGAGGATTCTCTGCGGGTTGGGAAGAGCGGGCAAGGGATCGGAGGGGGATCCGTGGTTCTTGGGCTGCTTCGCAGTCCGTTGAAAAGGTGAAAGATCGATTCCTCGGACGGAATGACTCTTTCAACGGGCGGCCTAGGGCATAGCATTCAGAGGATCGGGACAGAGTCGTGGACGGGCCCGAAACCGGGAGGAACGAAACCAGAATGCCGAAACTCTACTTTCGACATGGCACAGTGGGGAGCGCGAAGACCCTCAATCTCCTCGCGGTCGCCCACAACTACGAGCGGCAGGGGAAACGGGTCGCGGTGATGAAGCCCTGCTTCGACACCCGGTTCGGGACCGACCAGGTCACCTCTCGAGCGGGGCTCGCCCGGACCGCCCACCGCCTGATCGAGGACGACACGGAGCTCGACCCGGAGGAGTTCAAGGACTTCGACTGCGTGCTCGTCGATGAGGCGCAATTCCTCTCACCTCGACACGTCGAGCAGCTCCGCGACATCACCCGGTCCTCCGCGTGCCCGGTGATCTGCTACGGTCTACGGACCGATTTCCGCACGGAGCTCTTCCCGGGGGCGCGCCGCCTCTTCGAGCTCGCCGACTCGATCGAGGAGATCAAGACCACCTGCGCGTTCTGCAACAAGAAGGCGATCTTCAATCTGAAGCTGATCGACGGCCACGCCGACCTCGAGGGCCCGAGTGCGCAACTCGGCGCGGAGGAGACGTATCAACCGGTCTGCTTCGGGCACTATGTCGGGAAGCTCGATCGAGTAGGGGTGGCGGGGTTGGTCGAGCACGCGTAGCGGCACGAGATCACGAGATGTTGGGACTGGCTCGCCGAAGGTGATGCCTGTCGCAGCATCTGCCATCAGCGCCCATCGTCACCGAGCCACCGGTGACTCAGGGCACTAGTCCGTCAGCCGGACCCCCGTCGCCATGAACCCCACCACCTTTTCAGATTTCGTGATGTCGGCCGGGTCCACGGCGCCGGACTCCGCTGCATAGTGGCGGAGGTCCTCGACCGAGACGGTCTGCTCGACGACCACGCCCTCGATCCACGCGGTTTTCCCCTCGCAGTCCTTCGGAACGAAGAACGAGTACTCGTGGAAGCGGACGCGGGCCTCTCGAGCGCCGTCGGTGACCATCATCCAACACCCTTTGTTCTTGCAGACGTCGATCACTTCGGCACGGACGAGAACGGGGCGGGAGGCGAACGATAGAGGAGAGGTCATCACCTTCTGGAACTCGTCGACGTGGTCGAGGGTGATCCCCGCACCGAATTCGGGGCCCGCGGGGATCCGGATCACAGCCAGAGATTTCTCCGGGCCGGGGGCACCGGCGCGGTCGGTGGTCTGATTTGCGGGTCGACTGGTGGGCTCGGCCGGGTTGCCAGCCTTTCGGCTCTGGGATCCACAGCCGGCAAGAACAGCGAAGACAGCGATGGCAGCGATCACGGTGAAGCTCTCTTGGAGTCGGCAACACGGCATGGCAGTTTCCTTTCGATCGGAGAGCGGGGCTCACGATGCGCCGGATTCGCCGCCTGGGCAAGATCCCTTCGGCTTCCTGCCCCGCCGGGTAGACTGGTCGCCCCCCGGGACGACGCCCCCGGGCTCGGAGGGAGTCGCTGTTGTCGAAGGACTTGCCAACCCCGGTCGCTATGCTGGTCGAAGAGCTGCGCCGGGTCAGCCGCGTCGGCTCGGCGCTCGCGCTGCTCGGCTGGGACCAGGAGACCCACCTCCCCGGAGGGGGTGCGGGCGCTCGAGCCGAAGTGCTCGGAGCATTGACCGAGATCGCACATGACCGCGCAACTTCGGAGCTGCTCGGGGAGCGGATCGAGGCCGCCGAGTCTGCCCTCAACGGGGACGATGGGGCCCTCGCGGCACTCGTCCGCGAATCGCGCCGCGACTGGGAGCGTTCCCGCAAGATCCCGTCCGAGCTCGCCCAGGAACTCGCGATCACGAGCTCGCGATCGCTGATGGCGTGGCGGAGCGCTCGGCTGGAGAACGACTTCGCGCGCTTCCGCCCCCATGTCGAGAAGATCGTCTCTCTGAAGCGCCAAGTGGCCGAGGCGATTCGCGACTCCGAGAACGAGAGCCTCTACGATTCGCTTCTCGAGGAGTACGAGCCGGGGATGACCGCGGCGAGCTTCCAGGGGTTCATCGACGCGGTCAAGCCGCGGCTGGTCGCATTGGTCGCCGAGGCCGCCCCCCGCTGCGAGAAGGTCCGCACCGATTTCGTCACCGCGGGCTACGACCCGACCCGGCAGCTCGAATTCTCGCGCGAAATCCTCTCTGCGATCGGCTACGACTTCGAGCGGGGGCGCCTCGACCTGACCGCGCACCCCTTCTGCACCGGGATCGCGTCCCCCCACGATGTCCGTATCACCACCCGCGTCGACGCGAGAGACTTCACGAGCAACCTCTTCAGCGTGATTCACGAGGGGGGACACGCCCTCTACGAGCAAGGACTCGATCCAGAGTGGTCGGGCACCCCCCTCGGGTCGGCGACCTCGCTCGGCATCCACGAATCGCAGTCCCGTCTCTGGGAGAACAACATCGGCCGGAGCGACGCGTTTTGGCGGCACTGGCTCCCTCGGTTCCGCGCTGCGTTCCCCGGACGCGCGGATGATGTCTCTCACGAGGAATTCGTCGCCGCGGTGAATCGCGTCGTTCCATCGCTGATTCGTACCGAGGCGGACGAGGTGACCTACAGTTTGCACGTGATGCTGCGCTTCGAGATCGAGCACGCGCTCATCTCCGGAGATCTGGAGGTCGAGGAACTCCCGGAACTGTGGCGTCGTAAGATGCGGGAATACCTGGGGGTCGAGCCCCAGGACGACGCGACCGGGGTCCTTCAGGACATCCATTGGAGCATGGGCGCCTTCGGTTACTTCCCCACGTACTTCATGGGGAATCTCTACGGCGCGCAATTCGACCGGGCGGCCAGGAAGGCGATCCCCGACCTCGATGACCAACTCGCGAAGGGGGAGCTCCTTCCGCTGCGCGAATGGCTCCGTGGGAAGGTCCATGCGCACGGACGTCGCTACTCCGCGCTCGACCTCTGCCGCGAGGTGACTGGCGAAGAGCTCGATCCGACCTACTTCCTCGATTACCTCGAGGACAAGGTGGCCCGCCTTTTCCCCGGTTGAGCCCAGGGGGAGATCTCAGAAGATGGATGCATCGAGGGGGCGTCGGGGGATCGCCGCGTGGCCGGTCATCGGACCGTACGTGCACTGGCTCCACACGCGCTGGCCAGCCGGAAGAGTCGAGAAGCTCCCCGAAGTGCGCGAGGATTTCTCGACGCGAGTCCCGGGGCTGTACATCGTCGGCGATCTGACCGGGATCCCGCTCCTCAAGCTCGCGGCAGACAGCGGCGCGCGCGCGGTCCAGAACATCATCTCGGACTCGACCTTCAAGCCGGAGGCCGACTCGGAGGTGCTCGACCTCGCCATCGCAGGCGGTGGGATCGCCGGCTTCGCAGCCGCGCTCGAGGCGAAGAAGCAGGGTCTCCGGTTCGAGATCCTCGAGGCCGCGGAGTCCTTCTCGACGATCGTGAACTTCCCCAAGGGGAAGCCGATCTACACCTACCCGACCGACCTGACCCCTGCGGGGGAGCTCCAGTTCCACGAGAAGTCGAGCGTGAAGGAGGGCCTCCTCGAGGATCTCCGCGAACAAGCCGCCGCCGTCGGGATCACGCCGACGATCGCTCGGGTGGAGCGAGTGCGCCGACGCGGCGGGGTTCTCGAACTCGACAATACCCGCGAAGACGGAGCCGAGAAGACACTGCGCGCGCAACGGGTGATCATCGCGATCGGCCGCTCCGGCAACCACCGCCGCCTCGGTGTGCCGGGCGAGGACCTCCCCCAGGTGTACAACCGGCTCCACGACCCGGCCGACTTCTGCGGCAAGAACGTGCTCGTCGTCGGGGGTGGGGACAGCGCGCTCGAGACCGCGATCGCGCTGTCGGAGTGCGGCGGCGAAGTGACGCTCTCCTACCGAGGGGTCGAGCTCACCCGTCCGAAGGCCGAGAACAAGGACGCGATCGAACAACTCTCCCGGTCGAATCGGATTCGGCTCCTCCTCGGGAGCCGGGTCGAGGCGATCCGCGACGGCGAAGTCGAGGTGCGAGTCGCCGAGGATCAAACCGAGACGATCGCGAACGGGGTCGTGTTCACGATGATCGGTCGTGAGCCGCCGCTCGATTTCTTTCGGCGCAGCGGTGTTCCGATCCGGGGAGAGTGGTCGCTGCGCAGCACCTTGACGGTGGGGATCGCACTCGCGCTCTTCACCGTGCTCTATCACTGGAAGAAGACGGGGTTCTTCCTGCCGATCGGCGAGACCTTCGAGCAGCGCGGCTGGTTTCCGTACGGAATGCCCGCGTGGTGGGGGGGACTCGGTGCCAGTTTCTCCGACCCGTCGACCTTGCTCGGCACTCTTCGGATCACGGTCGGCGAACCGGGGTTCTGGTACACCGTCGCCTATACGCTGGCGATCCTCGTCTTCGGGATCCGCCGGATCCGCCGCCGGCGAACCCCCTACGTTACCGCGCAGACCTGGACCCTGTTCGCGATCCAGGCGATCCCGCTCTTCCTGCTCCCCTACATCCTGCTGCCGTACCTCGGCAACAACGGAGCGTTCGACGCGGGCTGGGGAAAAGCGTTCGCCGACGAGTTCTTCCCGCTCGCGAACTACGGGCACGGTCGCGAGTACTGGCGGGCGTTCGGGCTCATCCTCGCGTGGCCGCTCTTCTTCTGGAACGTCTTCACCGATGATCCGCAGTGGGGGTGGCTCGCCGTCAGTTTCTTCCAGACGTTCGTCTTGCTGCCAATTCTGATTCGCCGGTACGGCAAGGGGGTGTACTGCGGGTGGATCTGCTCCTGCGGCGCGCTCGCCGAGACGGTAGGGGATGCGCATCGAACGAAAATGCCGCACGGCCCGCTCTGGAATCGCGCCAACCTGATCGGGCAGGTGTTCCTGGTCCTGGCGATGGTCCTCCTCATCACTCGGGTTCTCTCCTGGATCTGGCCCGGATCATGGTTCGGCGCGGTGTACGCGGGGCTGTTCTCCGAGGAATCGGGACTCCCGGTGCTCAACTACGTCTGGTTCGTCGACCTGCTCTGGGCGGGGATTCTCGGCGTCGGGCTCTACTGGCACTTCTCCGGTCGCGTCTGGTGCCGATTCGCTTGTCCGCTCGCCGCATTGATGAACATCTACGCGCGCTTCAGCCGCTTCGCGATCGTGCCGGAGAAGAAGAAGTGCATCTCGTGCAACGTCTGCACCTCGGTCTGCCACTTGGGGATCGACGTGATGGCGTTCGCGAATCGCGGTCTACCGATGCAAGATCCCCAGTGCGTGCGCTGCTCGGCCTGCGTTCAGATGTGTCCCACTGGAGTGCTCACCTTCGGACGACTCGATCGGGAGGGTGCCACGGTGGCCCTCGATCGTCTCGCGGCCTCGCCGGTGCAGTTGCGAGAGTGAATTCCGAGTGCCGAATCCCTCGACCGCTGTGCTGATCGCCGCGTACCAGCAGGAGGAATCCCTTCGGCTCGTCCTGGCTGCGCTCGCCGCCGCACCGCGGAGTGATTTCCACGTACACGTCGCCGACGACGGCTCATCTCCGCGGATGGAAGAACTCCTCGCGAAAGAGTGCATCGGCCTGCCGTTTCCCGTCACCTTCCACTGGCAATCGGACGAGGGGTTTCGCAAGGCCGAGATCCTGAACACCGCAGCGCTCGCCGCCGCCCGGGGGGGAGCAGAGCTTCTCGTCTTCCTCGACGGGGACTGCATCCCCCATCGTGACCTCATCGAAATCTACCGCCGGGCCTACCGCCCCGGTGAATTCCTGGTCGGATCGGTCGGCTTCCTCGACCTGGTGACGAGTCGCGCGCTCACTGCTTCGACGGTGGCGGAGGGGGTCCACGAGTGCGCCCTCGACCGCCGGCAGCTGCGGGGGATTCGTCTCACACACTGGAAGAACCTCCTCCACCGCGGCGGGAAGCGGGTCCGGCCTCGGATTCGGGGGGGCAACTTCGCGGTCGCCTCCGAACTCTTCCAGCGGGTCGACGGCTTCGACGAGGTCTACGGCGGACGCGGCAAGGAGGACTCGGACCTCCGCAATCGGATGCGAAACACGGATGCGCTGGGAATCAGCCTGTGGACCCGCGCCCGGGCCCTCCATCTCGCCCGGGAGGTGGCTCCCAGTGGGCCGCGAGCCCAGACCCCGAGGGCGCTCTACGAGGAGGGGAGGGGGCTCGTTCGAGCCCGGCGGGGGATGAGCGGTCACCCCTGATCCGTTTCCCCTCCAGTCCGGAGTCCCCGATGCCGATGAGGGAGAAGGTGTCCGATCCCCGGTTCGGGATCACGTCCAGGTGGAGGCACGATGGCAGATCTCGAGGGCAGACTGAAGGTCTTCGAACCGGTCGCTGTGATGCAGATGCTGCAGCACGTCCAGGCGACCGGTGAGCTCGAGCTGACGGTCGAGGGGAACGCCGCTCGGATCTACTTCGAGCGCGGGAACGTCACCTATGCGTGCCTGCTCACTCCCCCGTGGCGACTCGGAGAACTCCTCCTGCGCAAGCACCTCGTCGCCGAACGGGACCTCAAGAAGGTCCTCGCGCACCAGGTGCAGGGGCGCCGCCTAGGCGAGTTGCTGGTCCAGTTGGGACTGATCGAAGGGGAGCAGCTCAATCGCGCCGTCGTGGAGCAGATCAAGGAAGTGATCTACCAGACCGTGCACTGGCGCGCCGGGGGATTCACTTTCCTGCATGGCTGTGCCCCTGCGGCGGAAGACATCCAGATCAACCTCTCCCCGCAACAGCTGATGCTCGAGGGGATGACCCGCTTCGACGAGGAGTCGAGGGAGTTCTCCCCGCCGGCTCTTTAGGGGGCTTTCGCAAGGCGCTGCTTTTCTAGGGGGCTTTCGCAAAGCCCCCTCTCGCTCGCGGCAGAGCCGCTCCCGATTCACCCACAAACGCCTCGCCTTTGGCTCGGATTGTTT